>JBBRDE010000057.1:0-22255 GCA_038204185.1 Cytophagales bacterium | reverse complement strand
TGGATTAAAAGAATGCGCATGAGGCGTAGGGTAGGCATTTTTCTATTTTTGTAACAAGCCTGCCGCCGATGAGTTTATAACATTACGATCGGCAAATTTAAGGTAAATCCAGGCAATCCCTATTGCGGGAATAAGTACATTTGTTTAACATCAACAAGCTTTATCCACTTTTTATATTGAAAAAACCTATGAAAAATTCTACCTACCCAAAGGAGTTCGGACAAATTGTTTTGGGGACGCTACTGGCGGCGCTTTTACTCATTGAAGGATGCCCCGCCCACGCCGGCCATTCGGCAGTAACGACACGGACAGCAGCGGCTATGCATGGCCTGGAAGAAACTATTACCGGCAAAGTGACCGATGGCCGGGGCGATGCTCTGCCGGGCGTAAGCGTACTGATAAAAGGCAGCAGCCGGGGCACCACCACGGGAGGCGATGGCGGCTACAGCCTCAGCGCCAACGTGGGCGACGTGTTGGTGTTCAGTTTTGTAGGTTTCGAGAGCCGAGAAGTTCCGGTGAGTGGCGCACAATCCATCAATGTGCGCTTAACGGAGAGCCTGTCGCTGCTCAATGAGGTGATCGTGACGGGTACCCGCAGCGGGGGCCGCACCAAAATCGACACGCCCGTACCCGTAGACGTAATTCCGCTGGCTGAGGTGACTAATACCGTGGGTCAGGTGGATATCAACCAGATTCTGACATTTGTAGCCCCTTCGTTCCAGTCGGCGCGTCAGACCGTCTCCGACGGTACCGACCACATCGACCCTGCCCAGTTGCGCGGCCTCGGGCCCGACCAGGTACTGGTGCTCATTAATGGAAAGCGCCGCCACCAGTCGGCTCTTGTGAATGTCAATGGTACCGTTAACCGCGGTTCCGTGGGTACCGACATGAACGCGATTCCTGCTACGGCCGTGGATCGCATCGAGATTTTGCGCGACGGCGCGGCGGCCCAATACGGCTCCGATGCCATTGCAGGGGTCATCAACATTATTCTGAAAAAACAGACGGGCTTCACGGCTAACGCTTCTTATGGTCTGCACGCAACTACGTACGCGAAAAACTTCGCCCTCAACACGATCAACAAAATTTCCGGCAGTCCCGACGTATCCGTAACCGACGGAGCCACCATGCAGTTCGGTGCCAACTACGGCTTTAAAATCGGCGAGCGCGGCTTTGTAAACCTGACCGGCGAATACACTGATCGTCAGCCCACCAACCGCGCCGGTACCTATACGGCACAGCTTTTCCCATCGGTCAACGGCCAGGTAGCCGACGATGCCCTGCTCGCGCAGAAAGGCCTGACGCGTGACGATTTTGACATGCGGATCGGGAATTCACGTATTAAAGGAGGTGGCATAATGCTCAATGCCGAGGCACCTTTGTCCACGGCCTTCACCCTCTATGCCTTCGGGGGTTATAATAATAAGCAGGGCAATGCAGCCGGCTTTTATCGGTATCCCACCGGGGTACCCGCCGCCGCGCGGGCCAATGTGTTCGCGGTGTATCCCAATGGCTTTCTGCCTGAGATTACCAGCAACGTAACGGATGCCTCCCTCGCGGTGGGCGTCCGGGGCAAGCTGGGGGCCTGGAACGCGGATTTGAGCAATACGTTCGGTCAGAATACCTTCGATTTTGGTGTCCAGAATTCGGTTAATTATACGCAGGCGCTCACGCAGCCCAACTTCCAGCAGAAATTCGACGCGGGCGGGTTGACGTTTTTACAAAACACGGTAAACCTTGACTTCAGCCGCAAGTACAACGTGCTGGCGGGCCTGAACCTGGCAGCGGGTGCGGAGTTCCGCATCGACCAGTTTGGCGTGCGGGCCGGTGAGGAGTCGTCGTGGCGCAACTACGACACCAAATCGGGCGCGGCGGCAGGTTCACAGGTGTTCTCGGGCTTTCTGCCTTCCAACGAGGGTACCTTCACGCGCAATAGTAAGGCCGTGTATGTTGACGCCGAGCAGGACTTCACCCGGTGGCTGTTACTGTCGGCCGCTCTGCGCTTTGAAGATTATTCCGACTTCGGCAGCACGCTCAACTACAAAGTTTCGACGCGGGTGAAAGTGACCGACAACTTTGCCCTTCGCGCTTCCACCAGCACGGGCTTCCGCGCTCCGTCGATGCAGCAGCGTTTTTATGCCAAGTCCAATACGCTTTTTGTATCCCAGAATGGTCAGCTCATTCCCGTGGAGAGCGGTACTTTCACCAATGAAAGCAAGGTGGCCGAAATCCTGGGCATTCCCAAACTGAAGCAGGAGACTTCGACCAGCTATTCGGTAGGGGGTACCCTGCAGCTGGCGGGCAATCTGGAACTGACGCTGGATGCGTATCAGATTGACATCGATAACCGGATCGTCCTGACCAACAACTTCACCGCCAACGGCAATGCCGATCTGAAAGCGCGGCTCGATGCCGCCAATGCCAACACGGCCAACGTGTTTACCAATGCCATCAACACCCGTTCGCGCGGACTGGAAGCCGTTCTGAATTACAGCACGCGGATCGGTGAAAACCAGTCGCTGAAACTGGTTGTGGCGGCTATTTTTATCAAAAACACGGTAAAGAAAGACGCCAATGGCAACCCAATCATCATGGCCTCGCCGGTGCTGGAAGCCACGGGACAGAAAGGCAATTACTTCAACCGCGAGGATCAGAGCCGCATCGAGGTAGCTAATCCGCAGAACAAACTGAGCGCGATGGCTACCTACAAAGTCGGCAAATTCAGCGCGATGGCGCGGGCGGTGAATTTTGGTAAGGTAACCTATCTCGATCCGTCGATCAATCCCACCAAACCGGAGGCCTTCCCAATCAATGCCTTTACGGGCCAGCGCGAAACGCTTGATCAAACCTTTGATCCTAAAACGGTAGTGGATATGTCGCTTTCGTACCAGATTCTTCAGGGCATCGGCCTGACGGTCGGCGCCAACAACGTATTTGACACCTACCAGGATCAGCACCTCCATTCGAGCAATTTCAGCAGCGGGCGGTTTGTTTACTCCCGCCGCGTGCAGCAAATGGGTTTCAGCGGACGCTACGTATTCGCACGGATTGTCGCCAAATTCTAAGCTATTGAAGTTTTTTAATGTAAAAAGGGGAAGCTGTGGCTTCCCCTTTTTACATTTTTATTCTATGAGATTTCTCAACTCCTGGTGTCTGAGAGTACTTTGATTTCCGTTCTCAGGTATCTTTCCGGCGTGCTGAATACCAGGCGTGGTACGGCTACTTTCTGACCGTATTTTTCGGAGTACCAGCCGTCGGTTTCTGTTGAAGCAATTTCGTTTCCCGATTGGTCCCAGGCTTTTATCGAATACTGATTCGAAAACCCTTCGCCCGGATGCCAGATCTGGTGTAGGGGTACCCCAGCCGGGGCATTATGCAGCCAATCTTCTACCACCCACCGTTTTTCGCCTTCCGCTTTGGTCACGCGCCGCCGATGGGTAACAGGCTGCCCCGATTGCCCGAATCCGGTAAATTCACCCTCAAACACGAACGGATCGTGGTGGTACCAGCCCGCCCGGCTTTCCTTGATCCAGTCATGCCAAATGAAGCGCGGGCCTTTGCGCATTTGATCGTAATCGCCCAGCATTACGGTATTGTGGGAGGCGGTTCCGGCGAAGTAGCGCGTCCAGCGCTCGTCGGTGTTGTAGAGGTACGAGCCTGCATCCCGCAGAATATTTTCTCCATCTACCCAGATATCCAGGTGTAGGTTATCGGCCTGAAAGGGGCGGTCTTTGTAGTGCCCGCAGCGCAGGAACGTGAGGGTACCTCTGTCGCGCAGCACATAATAGCCGCCTTTGTTAAATGTATAGGTACCTTCGGGGATCTCGGTTTCCGTATGTATGACTTTAACGGATAAATCTACTTTATGGAGGTCTTCGTCTCTGCTCAGACTGACATCGCCTTCTGTCAGTCTGAGCGGAGTCGAAGACAGCCCATACGACACAGACCACGGTTGCAGCCAGGCGGCTTCCTCTCCTTCTTTGTTCAATTCATCTTCCCCCAAAGCTCGAGCCAAGGCGTCGAGCTGGGGCCGGAAATCGCGGAAGTGACATTCGTTCAGCGGAAAGAAAAGCGCACCGTCGTTGTTGCCGTAGTTGGGTAGCCATCCGGTGGCATCGTCCTGGCAGGTTCGCAGGAAGTATAGCGATTTTCGGGCGCGTTCATACAGTACCTCTGACCAACGTTCGCCGTTCAGGTTGGCGAGTTGGATAGCCCAGGTAAACAGCTGAATGACGACGCGGTGGTAGTTCATGGAAAATTGCAGAAAGGTACCATCCTCGTAAATCTGGTAGGCGACCTCCTCCTCAAACCAGCGCTTCCCATCCCGTTTCCATCGAGCGCTTTCTGGAAAGAAAGGGTAAAGTACCCCCACCAAATATAGCGTCAGTGTCTCGGTCAGGGCGTGGTTGTTACGCACGGCTATTCGCGAAAACGGAATATGCGCCGCCACATGCTGCATCTGACGGTAGATACTGTGGATGATCCGGGCAAAGCGTTCGGCAGTAAGGGCGGGGGATTTTTTGTAATAATACAGGGCGAAGGTCCAGTTCAGTATCCGCGACGAAATCTCCTGGCTACACCGCCAGTTTGGGCCGCAGTTGATGGGGTTCTCCGCAATCCAGCTATCTATTTCTCCAAAAACAGTTTCGGATTGATCATCTTTAACATGAAAATCGTAGCGAATGAGATCATAGAGAAATGCGAAACGCGATTTCTCCCAGACGTACTTGATGTCCCCCGCCTGAGCCGAAAAATCCGGGATTTCGGTCCAGTGTTTCGTGGCGTCGTAACGGTAGCCCGTGGCCGGGTTGGTCAGCCAGTCTTTGACCTCATAGGCCTGGGCGCTGAAAAATGTAAGGTACCCCCGCCGGAAGGCATCGACTCGATTTTTGAGAGAAGTAAGTTCCGAATCAGCTAACTGAAAGGTTGGTGAAAGATCGAAAAAATGAACGGGTAGCGTACTCCATTCTTCTTTTGAAATGAACTTCTGGTCAATGAGTTTCGTAGGAAAGCGCCGTTTCAGCAGCCCCGTGCGCTTCTCCACCTCGTGCCACGCCCGGTAGGCGACGTAGCGGAAGCCCATGTTTTTCAGGAAGTCTAGGAGGGTAGCCGTTTTCTGGATCATAGCGTTACTCACAGCTCAATCCATGTCTTTTGTTTCAGGCTTTCGATGGCAGCGAGGGTTGCTTTCGTCGTATTCAGGATTTCGGCTAACGGAATAATTGGTTCGCCGCCACTTTTTACGGATTCCAGCAGCCGGCTGAACTGCGCGCGGTGGCCTTTGTCCTGCTGGATTTTTAATTTAGAAAAATTCCTGAACCCATATCCTTCCAGGGTGCGAAAATTGTCAAGAATCAGCGTCCGCTCCTGCGAGTACACCTCCACGCGTTCTTTGGAATAAGCCTTATTTCCATTGCTGAAATAGTTTATTACGCCCGTCGAGCCATTGGCATAGCGCAGCAGAATTGAGGCGTTATCGGTGGTTTCGTCGGAATTCTGGCCCATCGCATTCATGCAGACTGCTGTCACGTAGCTACCCGTGAGGTAGGTGATGAGGTCGATGAAATGGCAGGCTTCGCCCAGGATTCGTCCGCCACCCACGGCCCGGTCGTGCACCCACGAATTGGCCGGGATAAAGCCTGCGTTCATGGTCGCTACCACGTTCATGGGGGCATTGCCGAGCAGGGCTTTCATCTTGACTGCATGGGGAGAAAAGCGACGATTGAACCCTACTGTCAGCGATACGGCGGGGCTATTTTTGGCATAAAAATCGTCAATTTCATCCAGTTCTTCCTGGAATATAGCCAGCGGCTTTTCTACAAAAACGTGCTTACCGCTCCGCAAAACTTCCAGCGTCAGCCGGGCGTGTTGGTTGTGGCGGGTGGTGATCAGTACCACATCTACCTCGTCATCGTGCAGGATTTCGTGGTAGTCGGTGGTGCTATGGGCGATGCTGTACTTTTGAGCCAGCGCGGTGCCCGACAGCCCGTTGGCACTGGCGATGTACTTCAAGTCGCCGCCCTTCAGGGCAGGTAGCATTGTCATTTTGGTAAAATTCCCCGCGCCGATAATTCCCATGACCCCTTTCCTACCTGCGAAGGAAACGTCACGGTAGCGGATGGTATTCGTGGCGGAAAGTTTTTCGGGGTATTCCAGCAGTGACGCGATGGCCCTCGACGTACCTATTTTGCCATAAATTTTGGCATAGTCACCCAGCGGCACTACTTCGGTAATGTAAGGCTTTACATTCAGCAGTCCGGCGGCGAGCAGTTGAAGGATCGTCTGAAAATTCCGGTTCTCCGTCCAGCGGACGTAGGGAAGCGGGTAATCCTGGCCTTTTTGCTCGTAGTTGTCGTCGTAGCGGCCCGGCCCGTAAGAGCAGGAAACCTGAAACGTGAGTTCTTTCTCATAAAATTCAGCCCGGCTCAGGTCGAGGCCCACCACGCCAACGAGCACGATTTTGCCCCGCTTGCGCGCCATACGGGCGGCTTGGGAGACAATGTCGTTGTTTTTGGCAGAGGCCGTAATGATTACACCATCCGCACCTACCCCATCCGTAAGGTGGGTCACAAACTTCACAGGATCTTCGCCCTGGGCCGGATTACAGGCCAGGATTCCCCGGGCGCGGGCCAAGGCCAGTTTGGCTTCGTCCAGATCCACGCCCACCACCCGACAGCCGTTGAGTCGTAGCAGTTCGGCAGTGAGCAGGCCGATTAATCCCAAACCAATCACCACCACCGTTTCGCCCAGGGTAGGGTCGAGCAATCGAATGCCCTGCAAGCCAATGGCCCCGATGATGGTAAAGGCGGCTTCATCATCGGAAACAGAGTCGGGAATTTTAGCCACCAGATTGCGCGGCACACATACTACCTCCGCGTGGGATCCATTGCTGGCCACACGTTCGCCGAGATGAATATCGGTCACACCTTCTCCTACGGCAATGACGTGCCCCACGTGACAGTAGCCCAGTGGAATAGGCTGGTCCAGCTTGTTCATCACCGCTTCCATCGTAGGACGCAGACCGTCGGATTTTACCTTATCCAGCACCATTTTCACCTTATCGGGCTGTTGGCGCGCCTTGTCCAATAGGCTTGCCTTCCCAAACTCCACCAAAATGCGCTCAGTCCCCAAAGACACCAGGCTACGGCGGGTCTGGATCAGGACACAGCCGCGCCGCACCTGCGGGACAGGTACCTCTTCGAGGATCGTTTGTCCGTTTTTAAGGTTTTGGGTAAGTTGTTTCATGGAGGCAATTTCGGACTTTTACGCTAACTTCTCCGAACTTTTTATCTCTTTGCCCCTCCCTTTGATTTGGTGAATGGATATGATTCTTGTGACCACGAATCAGTTACGAGTCAGGGGAGCAACCAGTACCCCATAGATTTCCCCCGGAAGGTCACTCCGTAGCAGGTACCTAGAACTCCTTGTCGCCGTATTCGTTACCGGGTAGCCGGGTGCGTTTGCTTAGCTGGCGAAGCGAATAGCTTAGATTGATGAGCAAAATATCTTTTTCCTGTATGTAGTTGGTCGTCGTAAAGAAATCCCGCCCCCGGGTCGTGATACGCTGCTCATTGGAAGGCAACAGCCCCATACCGATGTTCTGCCATTGTGCCTGAATCGTCAGGCGGTTGTTGAGCAGGGTTTTCTTCACCGACAGGTTCGGGATCAGAAAGAAGGAATCTTCTCCCTGCGCCGTAATCCGACGCGACAGGTAGTTCACGCTGGCCTGTACCGACAGCGTAGGCGTGGCCTGCACCGTCGTGTTGGCGTTGAGGGAGTAAGTCCAGGCGGCGCGCTCGAAGATTACCTCGTTCTGGAACAGCTGCCCCGCGATGGTGTAGCGGTAGAGATTGCCGCCTATGTAGAGCTTCCAGGCCTTGGTGAGTTTCACATCGGCGGCGGCTTCCAGTCCGAAGCGCTGCGCCCGGCCCGCATTGGTAAAAATTCGGCTCAGGATGGTGTCGGCATACACGCGGTTCACGCGGTTGATCACATTTTGCACGCCCTGAAAATAGACCGTAGCCAGTAGGGTGGTATTCTTAATCTCTTTATTGACGCTCAGTTCGGCCAGATTCACAAATTCGGGTAACAGGTTGGGGTCTCCCTGTTCGAGGGTTTCGGAATGCTCGCGTTCGGGTAGCGGGTTAAGCGCAAAGTTACTACTGCGTTGCACCCGACGGCTGTACCCGGCCCTTAGTGAGGTACCCTCCACGGGTTTGAAAAGTAAGTTGAATGACGGAAATAGATTATTCAGTCTCAGATTGAAGGTCTGGTCATTGGGTGCCCGCAGCGTACGTAGGGAATACTCGTAGCGAAGACCCGCCGTCAGATCCACTTTGGCACGACTGGCCGAAAACTGGGAGTAGAGGCTGTGGATGTAATTGGAAATATCGATCCGTCCCGTGAAGGCAGGGAACATCGCCAGCGGCGCGCCATTGCCCTGCTGCTCGCGGTAGAGGTAATCGCCGATGTCCTGCTGCTGGCGGTACTGGTAGCCCGTTTCCAGTTTTCCGCCCGCCAGTGGGAAGGCGGCATCCAGGTTAGCCCGAAAATTCTGAATAGGGCGGTCGGTGGTGGTGACGGTGTACTGGAGCGTGTCGCTAAAATCGGTCTGGTTCAGGTTGCGGTTTTTGGTAAAGCCGCTGATGAGGTCGTACTCGTACAGCGCTCCGGCGCTTAGCGTAGCCTTGTTGGCGTAGGTATGGGTGTAGTCCAGGTTGGCGGTATAAAATTCTCCGTCCTTGCGCACCAGGTTGCTGTTAAAATACGAAATCCGGTTGATTACCTGCCCGGTAGTCGTGTTGGTGGTGGTATTTTTGTAAAAAATATCCGCCAGGCGCTCTTCCCTCCGTTTGCTAAAATACAGGCCCGCGTTCCAGGCATTGGCAGCATTGGGTACATAAGCTACCGCCAGCCGATTGGTGAACGTATAGCGGTCGAAGCTACGCTCGCCTTCCGACGGAAATCGGGTGGTGCGGGTCCCAATCGTAGTACTCACGTCGCCCACTCGCCGCCCGGCGATGTCGTTACGAATGTAGGCCGTACTCAGGGCCACGTCCCAGCGCTCGGAGCGGTAGTTGAGGGTAGCGTCGGCGCTATGCCGTTGGGATGAGCGAGCATTTCCAAAATCGTCCACACTGGGTAAGCCCACCATCCCGTTGACCAGGGCTGACCAGCCCGTATCGGCTCCTTTCTTCGTAATAATAGAGATGATGCCCGCCTTACCGTCAGGGTCGAATTTGGCATTGGGCGTAGTGATAACCTCAACCGACTCGATGGTATTGGCCGGAAGCTGACTCAACAGGGTACCCAGGTTAGCCTGTACGGGCCTGCCGTTGAGCAGAACCAGAAATCCGCCCGTGCCGCGCAGATTCACCTGGCCCTCGGCGTCGACCGATATACCCGGCAGGTTGCGCAGGACATCCGTGGCCGTGCCCCCCGCCGCCGACTGGAATTGCCCCGCCCGGTAGGTAGTCCGGTCGGCCTTGACGAGGACATCGGCCCGTTGGCCCGTCACGCGTACCTCGTCCAGCAGTTTCGACTCCGGTTCCAGTGACAGGATTCCCATCTCGACGGTACGTCCCCGCTCCACGATCACAGCCCTGGCGAGAGGACGGTAGCCGATAAAAAATGTCCTAAGCTGGTAGGTTCCCGGCTTGAGATCCGTAACGGTATAGCTCCCCAGGGTATCGGTAATACTCCCGGCCGCCGCCATTAGGGTATCACCCGGCGCGTAGAGGGCAATGCTGGCGAAGGAGATGGGTTCTCCCGAGACTTTGTCCAGGATTCGTCCGTTCACCTGGCCCTGGGCTATTGCTGTTCCACTGATCACAATCAACAGGAGGAACGCCAAGCCCAGAGGTAAGACTCGTAAACGCGGGATTGGGGGTACCTTCATTCGTAATAACTTCACTAAGGGGCAGATTCAGTTGGATAAAATTATACTTAACCGAATCACTTTCGATTGGAAGGCGCAAATTTCAGGCATTTTCCACAATTAGATCGGTACATTAGAAAATAGAATGGTATATACTAAATCTGAGTACGGTAGGCGGCCGGTGTATGGCCCGTGTGTCTTTTGAAGTACTTGATGAAATGAGAGCTCTCCTTAAAGTCGAGAACGTCGGCCACTTCTGAAACCGAAAGGCCCGTATAAGACAGCAAACGCTTCGCTTCGTTCACAATGAAATGGGACAACACCACCGACGCAGACTGATCAACGGCCCTGCGACAGGCGGCATTCAAATTCTGGGGAGTCGTATTCAGCAGCGTGGCGTAGTGGGAAACGCTGTTTCTAAGGTTTTTGTTACGGCTGAGCAATTCCTCGTAATCCCGGAAAAGACTCCGACTGTGGTCTTTCCCCAGTGCCCCGTGGAGGCCTGCATTAACCAGCTTTGCCAAAAGGGCTTTGAGCAATCCCTCTATCACTGGGCCACCACCGCCCCGTTCGGGGTCGAATTCGCGAAGCAGGAGCATGAATAGATCTTCGACCGTATGCGGATCAGAAACGGCAACGCAGGGCGAGTCACTCGCCCGCATGAGTAGTTGGTGGAGTTGTTTATCCAGGCAGTCCTCCACAAATTTTCTTTTCAGGATCAGCACATACCCTTCAGATTCTGTCTCTAACTCCCAGTGGTGCGTCTGCTCTTGGCGGATGAAAAAAGCAGTGGGCGGCGTGATGGCGAACTCTACGGAGTCGATGGTGTGGTACCCCTGGCCCTGGGATAAGTATATCAGTTCAAAATAGCTGTTGTGTTTGTGTGCTACCGTTTTACGGATATCCTTTCGAAAGGGAGCTATTTTAATGGTCTTCTCGTGGATTTTGTCTTTGACTACAATCTGCTGTTCTTTCATCATTGCTACTGTTTTATCTACCTTTACCCACGATTCCTATCTTTTGGCCAAAACTTACTACAGCTTCAATGCTACTAGATGCAGGCTAAAAACTTTAACAGTCAAAGTGGAAAAGGGTAGTGCAAAGAAACAAAAGCTGTTTTAATTCCGAGCCATGGAAAGGTCAATTCAAAGGTAGGTACGCAGGCAGCCTGAAGACCATCCCCTTTCGGGATTTACACTGACCATTGGTAGAATCATGCTGGATTTCAGACTGATTTTGTTCTGAACTGCGACTTGAAAGGGTACTAAGAGTCTACAGCAGGAGGAATGCCTTTATCGCAATTAAAAATGAATTGTTTCATCGTGCTCATCGGTATAGGTCTTATAATTTCATACGGGCTTTGAATTGTCGCTGGGTCGCTTTTCTAACTACTAAGAACGTAAGTGTAAATCTTAAATTCGCAACCGAGCTTTCAAATTGAATAAATTGTAAAAAAGGCTAATTCTCTTTTCTACCTCACTTCTGCAGGCGGTCCAGCATTGATTTCATTTGGGCGATCTCCTTTTCCTGTGCTTTAATAATGTCATCCGCAAGTTGTCTCACCTCCGGGTCATTAATGGCGGCATTCTGGCTCGTCAGAATAGCGGAGGAATGGTGCGGGATCATGGCCTTCATGTATTGTATATCCCCTACGAATGTTTGGTTTCTCAAAAAGGCAAACACCGCCACAAATACAGCAATGCTCACGACAATGATGGCTGTATTCACTTTCTTATCCTTATACATGTCGCCCATGAAAGCCAGCATGAGCAAGGCCATCGGTGAAACCATCAGTAAGGCCATATAGAGCCTGTTCATGCTAAGGTAAATATGGTCCACACTGTCTACATTCAGGAACATAATGGAATACATGATGAGAAACGAAACCACCATCATCAACGAGAACTTAGAATAAGGGTTGCTTTTCATTGTATAAGTAGGTTAGGTGAATAAGAATTATTTGAACTGTCCGTATAAAAAATTCTACTGCAAACTGTAAAGGCAAGATTGGACTTGCTACTTACCTGGTTTTATAGGTGTCGGGCTCCTTATAATGGAACCCGACACCGGTACTTACTTATTCTGAAAAGGCAGGGAAACGCTCAGCTTTTCCCAGTGTAACTTTACCTCTCCTTTCTTTTTTCCCTCCGGTACTACGCTATAGGTAAGGGCCTCCGTTATGTCTTCGTGGGTTTCGGGTTTTACCTGTACCCGCACAATATCCTGTTCGGGCTTATAATCGTCCGCCAGGTGCATATCCCAATCCTTGCTCAGGATGAGCGTCCACTCCTTGGGACCGGGAATTGTAAAAAAACCGTACTTACCTTTGGGAATCAGCTTGCCATTGATTGTAACATCCTGAGAAAAGTCGATCCAGGTGGCTTTATGGGCACCCGAGGGCCATACCTGATCGTAGGCTACCAGTCCGTTCCATATCTGCCGACCCCGCACGCTGGGTGATCCAAAATCGACGTGTATGTGGTTATCGCCCACCATAGCCATGGCGCTCTGCCGGGGGCTTTTGGGTTTTGGTTTGGCGGTTTCGGTCTCGGCGGGTTGATGATGCTCGTGCTGGGCGTAGGTAACGCCACTGATTAGAACGGCAACGAGTACTTGGAAGATGGTTTTCATAGACACTATTGGATTTGGTTGGATTTGATTTGCTTTTTCAAAAGTTGCGCATTGATAGCCACAATGATCGTGCTCATGCTCATTAACACGGCACCCACGGCCGGTCCCAAAACGAAGCCCGATGAGTAGAACACCCCAGCGGCCAGGGGTATAGCGAACACATTGTAGCCCGTCGCCCACACCAGGTTCTGGATCATTTTTCGGTACGTAGCCTTGCCAAACAGAATCAGGTTGGCAATATCCTGTGGATTACTGTTCACTAGAATAATGTCCGCTGTTTCAGCCGCTACGTCGGTCCCCGATCCCACGGCGATGCCCACGTTGGCCTGGGCCAGGGCGGGGGCATCATTGACTCCATCACCGGTCATGGCCACGAATTCGCCAGCGGCCTGCAGTTTCTTCACAATATCAACTTTCTGGTGGGGTAGCACTTCGGCGTAGTAGCCATCCAGCCCGAGCTGGTCACTGACCGCCCTGGCTGTCCTCTCGTTATCGCCGGTAGCCATCAGTACTTTGATGTTATTCTGCTTAAAGATCGCAATGGCCTCTTTGGATTCGGGACGGATTTCGTCAGATAGTGCAATGTACCCTGCTAGTCTACCATCCACCAATACAAAAACAACAGTTTCGGCGGCATCACCGGAAGCCGCTTTCGGCAGGGCAATATCCGCATCCCGCAGGTAACCCGGACTCACTACTTTCACCTCTTTCCCTTCCACTATTGCTTCAACCCCCTTGCCCGTAATGGCTTGGAAGTTTTCCGGCTTTGGTACTTCGATCTCATCTTCTTTTACTTTCCGCATAATGCCAACGGCAATGGGGTGTTCGGAACTTTGCTCCAAAGCACTCGCCAGCCTGAGCAGTTCTGCCGAAGTATAGGCAGGATCCACGGATTCCAGCCGGGTTACGCCAAAATTGCCCTTGGTAAGGGTACCCGTTTTGTCAAAAAGTAGGACAGTGATCTTACGGGATTCCTCAAAGGCGGTCCGGTTGCGGATAAGCAGCCCGTTCTGGGCGGATACAGCCGTAGATATGGCCACGACCAGAGGAATAGCCAGACCCAGGGCGTGTGGACAGGTAATTACCATGACAGTGACCATTCGCTCTAACGCATAAACGAAAGGAAAGCCCAGAAACAGCCACACCGCCAGTGTGCCGAAGCCAACTGCCAAAGCGATGTAAGTAAGCCATTTGGCTGCCTTATCGGAAAGGTTCTGCATCCTGGACTTGGATTTCTGGGCCTCTTGAACCAGGGTGATTACTTTTGTCAGGTAGCTGTCTTTTCCTGTGTGCTCCACCCGTACCCTCAACGAGCTATTCCCGTTAATAGAGCCGCCAATCACTTTGTCGTTCACCTCCTTTTTAGCGGGTTTCGACTCCCCCGTCAGCATGGACTCGTTGAGGTACCCCGAGCCTTCAACAAGTATGCCGTCGGCGGGTACTTTCTCCCCGGGCTTCACCAGGATAATGTCCTCTTTTTGCAGTTCTTCAA
Organism: Cytophagales bacterium; assembly: GCA_038204185.1. Taxonomy (GTDB): domain Bacteria; phylum Bacteroidota; class Bacteroidia; order Cytophagales; family Spirosomataceae; genus Salmonirosea. Next base: position 8,255 of record JBBRDE010000057.1, on the reverse strand, counting down.
GCTTGATATCTTCTACCTTGTCGCCCTTCACCCGGTGTGCTTCGGCGGGCATCATGCTCACCAGCAGTTCCAGCGATTTGGACGCACCGAGTATGCTTTTCATTTCGATCCAATGCCCCAAAAGCATAATAGCGATCAGGGTAGCCAGCTCCCAGAAAAAGTCCATGCCCGGTAGACCGAAAACTGTGGCGGTACTGTAAAAGTACGCCACACTGATGGCCATGGCAATCAGGGTCATCATGCCGGGTGAACCCTGCCGCACCTCCTGCCAGAAACCCTTGATAAACGGCCAGCCCCCATAAAAGTACACCACGGTGGAAAGGGCGAAGAGGACGTAGTAACTTCCGGAAAAGACATACTCGTAGCCCAAAAAACCCTGGATCATGGGAGAGAGAAACAGGATGGGGATTGTAAGAACCATTGTCACCCAGAATCTCCTCTTGAAGTCCTCAATCATCATCCTGTGGTGGTCGTGCCCCATGTGGCCATGACCCGGATTGGAAGAATGCGACATCTGACCATGATCCATTTTTGAATGATCCATCGGTTGTTGCATGGCATGCTTATGGTTTTCCATAGTCGTTTTCATTTTTATGATTTCTCTTTTTTATGGAAGCAAAGCACGTACTTGTGAATTTGCTAGTCTTACTGAATTACTACTTTGAGGAATCGATTTACACACTATTTAAGTCGCCCATGTTACGGTTTCAGGCCTTGTTTTGGAGTCTTTTTTGTCAATTGAAAACTCAGCCAGTACACCAGGGCTGGCAAAAGGGTAAATTGTAATACCGGCGAAAACCCAACATGTACGAAGGGCAAAAGTGGCATGGACTCAGCATAAGCCCAGTTGCCTTCCCAGGTGTGGCGTATTTCCGCCAGAATGGCTCCCAAAGCCCCTACGCTCATGAGGGCAAGTACCCGCCCCCAGGTAATTTTTCCTATCCAAAGGGGCTCCTGCAAAATGAAAGCAAACCCCTGATAAAGCAGGAGTACCATCAGTACATCGGCTACGGAAGCCAGGGTACAAAAGCTAATATGCTGAAAATCGTAGACATACCCTTCGTACAGCGGCCCTTGGGACAGCTCCCAGGTAAGGTTAAGTACAAAGGCCACAATGGCGATCCGGGCCATCAATTGTTTAAAAAAGGATTTATCCTCCGTTTTTTTCAGCAGGTACATATACGTTCCAATTACCAGTGAGAGCACAATCACCGGAACGATAAACAAGCTTAAATGGAGGTTTTTTAGCATTCTTACGGATTAATGACTATGGCCGTTTTCTGATTCCAGATAGTTGCCCTGAGGGCCAACCCCTTCAATAAATACCAGCTGAGCCCCATGGTGTCCGGCCATACTTACGGTGTAGGCAGAGGCCACCAATGTTAAGGCCACCACTAGCTCAGCCCATGTTTTTCGGTGAAATACAAAATGACTTAGAACCTTAAACACGGTGGCAATGCCGCTAAGCCAGAGGGTCCATTGGGCATAGGTATCGTGGGTTTCATATACCTTTCGGGCCTGTTCCGTTAAGTCGCTTACGTGGGGGTGTGTCCACACGGCGGCGGCGTAGGCGCCGACAAAGCCAACCAGAACAGCTCCCATGACGATCCAGCTCAGCGCTTCTCTGAATGCAAAGAATGAAATCAGTTGAAGCACAGCGGCAAAAGCCAACAGCATAATGGGTATATGTACTACCAACGGGTGTAGGTTAGGAAAGTCACTCAGGTCGGCGGTGCCAGTAACATGATGTTCTGAATGCATAGATTCTGCCTCTCCCTGATGTTTTGTAGCGACCTGTATCGATTCGGTAGTGTCTTGATGTTCGTCCGAATCGTTGTCGTGGGCTAAAGCTGCCGTGGAAAGAAACAGCAGCAACAAGATTTTTCTGTTCAATACCCTGATTGCTTGTAACATGCTTACGATTTTTTGTGAATAAAAAGTTCTACCTATCGGCAAAGTAAACGTGCTTATTAGGATTCAGGCCTGAGCCTATCCACGAATTTCTCTTTCAATCCGGTAAGTGAAGCGTGCAGGAACTGGTTATTTTCTCCCGAAAGCTCCATCATTTTTTCTGATAGCTCTTTTTCAAAGATCTCGCGTTGCTTTCGATAGGCCTCTTCTTTCAAATCATCAGAAGAGAGTTCCCTATCCTGGTAGCGTGTTTGTAGTTCGCGCTTGTGATTTTCCAGTTCAGTTTCGGCATACATCCGGAAGGTTTCCAGCGGTTGTGTGTTCTTTTCCATTGTATTTGGTTAAAAGGTTTAGTATTCTACCTAGCATATGTCCGGGTCTTTATCATAAAGCCTGGGACTGTTCAGCTCGGAGGGTGGGTCAAAACCGTACCGTCAGGCCACCCCCTGCCCCGAAACGGTTGTCGTAACTTCCCATGAGTGAGACATTCCGGGACAGAAAGTACTCCAAACCCACCACCCAGGTTACTTCCTTGCTGAAACTCCCTGCCCCCGGTACTCTTTCACGCTCCGGGCGTTTTATCCATCCAAAATCGGCCCGGTATTCAAATTCTCCAAACAAATTGGTGCGGGGGTAAATCATGAGTTCGCGGCTCAGACGCAGTTCAGGTCGCAGGCGGCTATCCAAACGAAGATCCAGGTTGATCAGGTAGGGGGTTAAGAAGCGAATTCCGCCGATGGCCGTAGCCACCCTGTCTTCGGGGGCACCGCCGCGCTCGTTCTCAATATTAACCCCACCAAAAATCCGGAAATAGTCGTACAGATAACGCTCATAGGTGACCTCCGCCTCCATCGCCTTGTTCCAGCCATATTCCGCCCGCAGGTTAAACTGGTTGCGGATATTGGTGGATACCAAGTTGATATGAGCCATGTGAGAGGCAACATCAGCTACTCCCCAGGTATAGAAATGATTGGCTTCCCTGGTCAGTTTACGAGGTGGGTACCGCGCCATCCGGGGATCGCGCAGGGTATCGTAGCTGTACACCCGCGCCATGCCGGCCATCATATGGTACAGGACATGACAATGAAAAAACCAGTCTCCGTATTCCCGGGCATCAAACTCAATGGTGATTTTTTGCATGGGTGCCACATTGACGGTATGCTTCAAGGGCGAATAGTCTCCGTTTTCATTGAGCACGCGGAAGAAATGGCCGTGCAGGTGCATGGGATGGTGCATCATGGTCAGGTTGTTGAGCGTGATGCGGACTAATTCCCCCTTTTTTATTTTTATCTTATCCGCCTCAGAAAGTGGTACGCCGTTCATACTCCAGATGTACCGCCACATGTTTCCGGTGAGGTTGAGCAAAATCCGGCGTACGGGCTTTTGCTCGCCTGGGGCCGTGCGGATAGTTGTTTTCTCCGGAGATTTCAGGTAGTCGTAGTTGTATTCCGAAAACATGCCCATGTCCATCCCGGAATGATCCATGCCGGGCATCGCCATGTCTTGCATTTCGCCCTTTTTCATGGGTTCCTTCATTCCTTCCGTATTGGTGTGGTTCATCTTGGTCATGGAACTATCCGGCTTCCCGGGCATTTGCGAGTGATCCATTTTAGAATGATCCATGCCATCCATTTCGTTGCTTTGGTCAGCCTCCTTTTTGTCCTTTTTATGGTTCATCCCTTTCATCCCGGAATGATCCATTCCCGGCATTGATCCGCCCTCCGAAGCCATATCACCCTCCATTTTCATACCCCAGTTGTCCATCATTTCCTTCGGTTCTTCGCGGGCTGGGTTAAGTTTCATGGCTGGCGCCCCCATACGCATATCCATAGCCGCCATCTGCTTCATCATAGCATACTGATCGGGCCGGGGAAGTACCGGAGCGGCTACTACTTCACCCTTGCCAAGGTAGGTGGAGGTATGACCGGAGCCGTCCTGGGCCATGGCCCTGATCTCCATTTTCCCGTTCGCGGGTATGGTGGCAATAAAGTCATATGTCTCGGCAATGGCAATGAACGTCTTGTTGCGCGGAACGGGTACTACGTCCAGGCCGTCGGCGGACACCAGCAGCGGATCTTCACCCCCGAACGTAAGCGAGAACTGCGAAGATGCGGCCGCGTTGATAATCCGGACTCGCACTTTATCGCCGGGGTTGAATTCGGGGTATTCGTGCACCTGCTGGCCATTGCTCAGGAAAGCAGGATAGTAGACGTCGGCAATGTCCATGCTTTCCATCCGCTGTTTCCAGAAGTTGAGCTGCGCTTTAAAAGCCCCCCTGGCAATAACCCGGTTCAGAGGAGTTGTGGTGTTCTTTTTGATGTTGTACCACTCGTTTTTACGTTTCAAGTTGCGTAGCACATTCTTCGGCTGCTGGTTGGTCCAGTCAGACAGCACCAGCACCAAATCTTTATCATAGTCCAGGGTTTTTTCTTTCGGTTCGATTACGATGGAGCCATACACGCCGCTCTGTTCCTGAAGCATGGTATGGGAATGGTACCAGTACGTGCCCGATTGTTTGAGCTCAAATTCGTACTTGAAAGTGGTACCCGGGGCGATGGGGGGCGTGGTCAGGTAGGGTACCCCGTCGAAGAAATTAGGGAGCAGGATTCCGTGCCAGTGAACCGAAGTTTCCACTTCCATCGTATTTTTCACGTAAATCACGGCGTACTCCCCTTCGGTAAAGCGCAGGGTGGGTCCCGGTATGCTGCCGTTGACGGTCATACCCGTCACTGGTTTACCAGCCAACTGCACCGTTTCCTTTGAAATAACAAGCGTGTACTCACGCTCGGGTAAATTGTTCTTATTCTGGGCTGACGCTGAAATCTGAAATACAGCAGCGAGCACCAGGATGTTAATAAGAAACCACCGTGTCCGACGGAATGGCATTGTTTGCAGTAGTGCGTTCATATTTTTTCTTTTTGATGTGAAGATGCAAGGCCGATGTATGACCGGGCTTTCCGGAAAAGGCCATGCATACCGTATTTTCAATTGGCAGCAAAAGTCTTTAGTCCCACCCTCGCCAGGGAGTCAGAACCCAAAATACAGCATCAAATAAGAAAGCTCTGGAAGAGTACCTGCACGTCTCGGGCAGGCAGCGGAGGCGGTGGGTAAAAAAATGCCTTCGGGGATTTTTCCCTGGAAAACAGTTTTTTGGATAGAAAGTCGTAGTGATGGGGTACCAGCCCGAAAGCGATGTCCAGGACAGCTGAAATGACATCAGGGGAGTGGTTGTCGTCGGTTTGAAGAACCTGCCGATAATTTTCACAGCAGCGTTCAGGCTTCAGATGATTTCCTGACCGGTCGCATTCAGGTGACGCTGCGCTGCGCTCGCTCATGCCACAGTCCAGCGCGGACCCTCCCAGCGAGAGCCCGCTCTTCACGGCATGTCCCCCACAGTAGTGGGTAGCCACGGAAAGTCCTACGTTGCTCAGCAACAGGATCAGCAACAACGAGATGGCAATGATTTTTTTCACCGAATCAAAGGTACACTGCTTCGCCCGGAATAGTATTACATAATTTCTGTTCGTTTCTGCAATATTCCTGTGCCACTTTCGGCGTTTCAACATGTTTTTTCTGTTCTCCGCCGTATCAAGGCAATCAACCCGGCTTTATCCGCCAACGCTGGCTAAGATTTGATCTCAACCTTTATCTTTCGGTCTTATGGAACATTTTCAAGTAATCTTGGCAACAACCCTATTTTGATGTAAATTAGCATTTATACAAAATGTTCAAGATCAACTTAATCAATCAATTAGTATGAAAATTGCTGTCTGTGGGAAGGGCGGAGTCGGGAAGACAACCATCAGCGGCTTACTTTGCCGGATTATGGGTAGCCGGGGTATTCCCGTGCTGGCCATCGACGGAGACCCCAACCCCAACCTGGCTCTTACCCTTGGGCTGGACCCGCAGGCCAATATGCCCAAGCCTCTTACCTCCAAATTGCTCGAAATCTACCAGAAAGAAGATGGGAAGAAATACGCCAAGCTGAAATTTCCGCTGGCCGAGGTTATGAAGGAGCATGGTGTCAAGGTAAGTGAAAACGTGACGCTTCTCGCGGTCGGGCAACCGGAACACGCCGGGACGGGTTGCATGTGTGGTACCCATACCACCGTCCGCGAAATTATCCACACAGCACTCGAGGAAAGCGATCAAGTCACATTACTGGATCTGGAAGCCTCGCTTGAACAAATGAAGCGGGGTACCTCGAAGTACGTGGATGTGCTGCTGTGCGTGGTCGAGCCGTATTACCGCTCCATGGAAGCCGTGGCGCGTTTTCAGCGGCTGGGTAAGGAATTAGAAATCAAGCATATTGTAGCGGTGGCCAATAAGGTAAAAAGCGCGGAAGACGAGGAAGCCATCCGCGATTTCTGTGCTCAGACAAATCTGCCCGTCATAGCTGTCATTCCCCTCGACCCCACTGTTTCTGAGGCCGACAAAAAAGGTTCGCTGGACATGGAGGCTATTGAGCAGTCGCCCGCCCTGCGGGCAATCGACCGATTGGCCCAGGACTTGCTGGAAACTGCATGAAAAAGGGCGGTCGGAAGACCGCCCCCTTGTATGTATATGTAGGGAAAGAGCTATTGACTTACCATGCTGACCTGCTGAGGCCGGTCGAAAACGGCCGGGGCAAGCGAGGCGTTGAATTTGACGTCTGAAACGAGGTACTCCTCCATAATCTTGCCGTTACTGCGGTAGTACTTGTTGGAATGGCTCAGCATGATGTTGCCCTCCTTTTTAAAGTCCGACAGGAAAATCTCTTCCGGCTGCGCGTTATCTTCCATACTGCCGTAATGTTCGATTTTTCTGATGAGGTGAGTCGTTGGCGATACATAAAAAATCCAACGGTCGTGGCCCACGGCGGGGTCGAAAGTAACGTCCAGCAGCGTAGCCTTTTCACCATTTAGCATGGCCGTGCCGGCGTTGCGCGGGATGACGCCGTAATCGGTTAGCTTGAAAGGAAACGACATCCGGTACAATGCCATCTCACTGGCACAGAGAGGCGAGCAATGCTCGTCGTCGCACATGAATTCCAGGTCTTTGGCAATCTTGACCGGCTCGACTTCGTCGCCGTTCCTGACCGCCCAGTAACCGCCCTTATCGTGACCGACAACTACCCTTTCCCCGCTGTTGGTCAACGACTTGATCAGCAATTGGTGGCCGTCCTGATTGTTCTTGAAAAGAAAAGTTTCCTCCGATTGTTTGACAATCTGCCCGTTCTCGTCGTAAAGGCGGTGGGTGCGGACAAAACTGCCGTCGCGGATGCCGCGCCAGTTGTCCATGCCCCCGGCAGCCTCTACCATGTCGGCGACGAGTTGCTCGCCGGAGGGCGGCTTGACGAAGAACCACCACGCGCCAACACCTACTGCCAGCAGCAGGGCGAAGATACCCGCCGTTTGGAAAAGGCGCACCCGGCGTACGGTGATCGGATCGACCAGGTCTTTGACTTCCATCCCCGCATTCCACGGCAGTTTGACATTTTCGTCCGACTCGGAGCGGGAAGGTTTCGGTTGATTTTCCATAGTCTCAGGTATTAGTTTTGGGTCAATTTTGTTTCAAAGAATCTAAAACGGGGTGTTTCCTTTCACCTATCCATTCGGTAATCTTCTGATAAGCTACCGGAAGGGCGGCTTCAACGGCGGCACTTAAGCCAATCCCGATTTCCTCATGTTCCTCCGATTCGCAACCCAGAAAAAGTACCTGCTGCGGCAGGACGTTCATGGCTTTGGCCATCATCAGGGCTTTTAGCGGATTGATGTAATGCATATCGGCCAGGAATTCGTTCTGCTCATCCTGAGGTAATTGCGTAATGTCCTTTACCTCCACCTCCCGGAAATGGATCGTTCCGGCTGCGCCGCCCCATTTCACAATATCCAGCAGAATCAGCACCCGGTAATTGTCAAACAATTGTTGTACCAGATGAAGACCCGCCGAGCCGATTTCCATCACTCGCACCGAAGGCGGAAACGCCGCTTCCCGTTCCAGCTTCTGCGCCAGCACCACCCCAAAAGCATCGTCCTGCCGGAGTTCGTTGCCTACCCCGGCAATCAGGATTTCGGGGCGCTTACTTTCCACTCGCCAATTTAAAATGATCCTCGGAAAATTCCTTGTTGAAGACGATGTGGCTGTGCCGACTTTGGGAAGTCTGCTTGCCGGGTCGGTTCAGCGAGTCGGCCGCGTAGCCTTTACGCAGGGCGGGTAGCAAGAGCCCGTCGATGCGCTCAAATTCCATATAACGGGTGTAATCCCAATAATTATCCTTACCATTGAGAGAATTGGCCAGTAGTTTTCCAGAGCCAGGTTCAAAGTAATAGTACCAGACGTGGTCGGGATTGCTGCCCGCGCCT
>JBBRDE010000056.1:0-22333 GCA_038204185.1 Cytophagales bacterium | reverse complement strand
GTATTTTTCACTTGATGGAGCCCCGTAACCTGGCGGCGGCCTACAGATTTTACTGCGGCAAACAACTCGTGGGCGCGCACGGGGCTGAAGCCGACGCCCTGGCTACCTATGAGGTACTTAAGGCGCAGATAGGTCACTATGCCAATGTAGAGGTAGTGGATGCCGACGGGAAAGTAGCAGTACCCATTCATAATGATATGGACGTTTTGCATAAACTCACCGCTTCGCAGAACGTCGATTTTGCCGGAAGGATGGTCTACAATGAAGCAGGGGAAGAGGTTTTCAATTTTGGCAAGCACAACGGCAAGAAAGTGATGGAGGTTCTGAAGAAAGAACCCGCCTTTTTCGACTGGATCCTCAAAAACGACTTTCCGCTCGACACCAAGCGCAAACTCACCGAAATCAAACTACGCGCCCTGACCCAGCGATAGAATTATCACGTTTTTAGGGCTTGAGTAAGTAGTTTTTATCTTAAATTTGCCCAAATTTTAGGAGACTACCCACTCGTAAAACCATCGTTAAAAGGCTACTTTTCATGCAAGAATCCGAAATTCCGGCAATAATCCAGCTTATTCCCCTAAAAAGCTACCTTATCCTGAGCACTGCGCTTTTCGTCATAGGCATCTTGGGCGTTCTAATCCGTCGAAATGCCATTGTTATTTTCATGTCGGTGGAATTGATGCTCAACTCGGTGAATTTGCTGCTCATTGCTTTCTCCTCCTATAAGTCTGACCCCTCGGCGCAGGTTTTCGTCTTTTTCATCATGGCCGTGGCAGCGGCCGAGGTAGCCGTGGGCCTGGCGATCATTGTCATGATTTACCGTAATACCCGTACTATTGACATCGGCTTTTTAAATAAACTGAGAGGATAGATTCCAGAATTATTAGCGGAAAATACTCATAAAAGACTGATCGACGGAAATCTAAGCACATCCAGAACCCAACGGCCAGCATCTAACACCCACGTATGCCTACTACCTTACTCGTTCTCATTCCTCTCTTGCCGCTGATCGGATTTTTGATCAATGGTATCGGATTTCGTCACATTCCCAAAGGCGCCGTCGGATTCATTGGCTCGTTGGCCGCTTTGGGCAGTTTTGCTGCCTCGGTTGCGGTACTTTTGGCCTTCAAGGAAGCGGGCAGTCAGCCACAGGTCATTTCGCTCTTCGACTGGATTAGCGTGGGCGAATTGAATATCCCCTTTTCCTTTCAGATCGATCAGCTATCGCTGCTGATGCTGATGATCATTACGGGGGTAGGTTCACTGATCCACATCTATTCCATCGGCTACATGAAGCATGATCCGGGTTTTGGAAAGTTTTTCTCCTTCCTGAATCTCTTTCTGTTCTTCATGCTGTTGCTGGTGCTGGGTTCCAACTACGTCATCATGTTCATTGGTTGGGAGGGAGTCGGGCTGTGCTCATACCTGCTGATTGGCTTTTGGAACAAAAATACTGACTTCAATAATGCGGCCCGGAAGGCCTTCATCATGAACCGCGTCGGGGACCTCGGGTTTCTGCTGGGGATTTTCATGATTATTCATGCCTTTGGGTCAGTAGAATATACAGAGGTATTTCGGCAAGCGACTGGACTACCCGTAGGCGATCACGTGGTATTTGCCATCACGATGCTGCTTTTTGTGGGAGCAATGGGGAAATCGGCGCAGATTCCGCTGTATACCTGGCTACCCGACGCCATGGCAGGGCCCACGCCCGTGTCGGCGCTGATCCACGCGGCCACCATGGTGACGGCGGGTATCTACATGGTAATCCGCTCCAACGTCTTATATTCACTAGCCCCCGAAACGCTGGAAATCGTGGCGATCGTCGGGGCTGTGACGGCCTTGTTTGCAGCTTCTATCGGTCTGCTGCAAAACGACATCAAGAAAGTCCTGGCTTACTCTACGGTCAGTCAGCTGGGCTACATGTTTTTAGGGTTGGGCGTGATGGCCTATTCCGCTTCCATGTTCCACGTCATTACCCACGCTTTTTTCAAAGCGCTTTTGTTTTTGGGTGCCGGTAGCGTCATCCACGCCATGTCCGACGAGCAGGACATCCGGTTCATGGGTGGGCTCCGTAAAAAGCTACCCATTACCTTCTTCACCTTTGCCATAGCTACCTGGGCCATTGCGGGTTTGCCGCCCTTCGCGGGCTTTTTCTCCAAAGACGAAATTCTGGCCCATGCCTTTGAACATAACAAATTCCTGTGGGTAGTTGGGGTACTAGGCTCGGCCATGACCTCTTTCTACATGTTCCGACTGCTTTTCCTGACTTTCTTCGGTAGCTTCCGGGGTACCCACGAGCAGGAACACCACCTGCACGAATCGCCCGCGTCCATGACCATCCCACTGGTTATTCTGGCAATTCTCTCGGCGGTAGGGGGCTTCATCGGGGTACCTGAAGCGCTGGGTGGTACCCACCAACTAGCCGAATTCATGAGTCCACTGTTCGATGCCGCCCGGCAGGTGAATCCCGAAGCTTTCGCTGCTACCGCACTATCCCATTCGGAAGAATTTATGCTAATGGGCATTTCGGTAGCCGTGGCACTAGTTGCCGCCATCGTAGCTTATGTGATGTACATCAGTCGAAACGCCGTACCCGCTCCCGAATCGGAAACGAGGACGGGCCTGGAAAATGTGGTGTACCATAAATACTACATTGATGAATTGTACGATACGGTTTTTGTAAAACCCATTCGCACACTATCCAGCCTCCTGGCTAGTTTCGGGGAATTTTTTATCGATCTATTCGTAGAGGGATCAGGTAAACTGATCAAAGGCCTCTCCAACGCAGGTCGCCAAACCCAGACGGGTTCGATTGGCTATTATGTTTTTGCGATGGTCATAGGGATCATGGCCATTTTGTTCTGGAATCTGTTAATATATTGATTCTGGATATTGGATACTGGACGCTTACATCGAACGTCCACTATCCATCGTCTAAAATCTAACATCTAATAGCATGCTTACTATTCTATTAATTTTAATTCCCATTGCGACAGGGTTGCTTACGCTGAGCCTGGGGGGACGAAGCGTCAAGCAAATAGCCTTGATTGGTGCTTTGGCCGAACTGGTCACCGCTGTGGTGGTTTGGACGCAGTTCGACCCGGCCGGAGGTGCACAATTCGGTTTCAGGTACGATTGGATTGCCTCGGGGGGTGTTTCCTTCGCGGCCTCCATCGACGGTATCAGTATGCTGCTGGTGCTGCTCACCACCTTCCTTACTCCGCTGATTGTCCTGTCCACTTTTGGCCATACCTATAAAAATCCCTCGGCTTTTTTCTCACTCATCCTATTCATGGAGGCGGCATTGGTGGGCGTATTCACGGCAACTGACGCTTTCCTGTTTTATTTATTCTTTGAAGCCGCACTGATTCCCGTTTATTTTTTGGCCGCCATCTGGGGTGGGGAGAATCGCCTGAAAGTGACATTTAAATTTTTTGTCTATACCATTTTCGGTAGCCTTTTCATGCTGGTGGCGCTGGTGTACCTCTACTACCAGACGCCCGGACAGCATACCTCCGCTATTACGGCCTTTTACGATTTACAGCTTACGACCGCCGCACAGGGTTGGGTATTCTGGGCATTTTTTGTGGCTTTTGCCATCAAGATGCCACTGTTCCCTTTTCATACCTGGCAACCCGACACCTACACCGAATCACCTACCCCAGCCACCATGCTTTTGGCCGGAATCATGCTCAAAATGGGTATTTACGGTTTGATTCGCCTACTGCTCCCCATTACACCCCTAGCCCTGAACCAGTGGGGCGCGGTGGCGATCGTGCTGTCGGTCATTGGTATTGTCTATGGGTCTATTATTGCCATTCAGCAACGTGACATGAAGCGGCTGATCGCTTATTCATCGTTCGCCCACGTCGGACTCATGGCCGCGGGTGTGTTTTCTGTTACCCTCAATGGTTTGCAGGGTGCGCTCATCCAGATGCTGGCGCACGGTATCAATGTGGTGGGTCTGTTCTTTGTCGGCGATATTATTTTTAGCCGTACCAATACGCGTTATCTGGATCATTTGGGAGGACTCACCCAGAAATCCCCCCGGCTGAGTGTGTATTTCATGATCCTGCTACTGGGCAGTGTGGCCCTGCCCCTCACAAACGGTTTCGTGGGAGAATTCCTGTTGCTGGCCGGAGTTTTTGAGTACAGCCAGTGGCTGGGTGCTGTGGCGGGTCTCACGATCATCCTGGCGGCGGTGTATTTGTTACGTATGTTCCAGAAAGCCATGTTTGGTCAGGCGTCCTCTTCCTCCCCAACTGAACACTTTAAGGAACTCACCACCAGCGAGCGGGCCGTGTTGATCCCGCTCACTATCATGGTTTTCTGGATTGGGATTTACCCAAATACCTTTCTGAAAATGACCGAACCGGCAGTAAACCAACTGTTAAGATTCATACATAATTAATTATGAATGAGTAAATTGTGAATGAGTGAATATTCACAATGCGGCCAACTGCTCATTCCGACATTCCCTCATTCCCTCCGTCCCTCATTCAAAATTGCCACTATGTACCCCATTGTATTACTATCTTTTTTGGGCATTGTAGTCCTCTTTTTGGGCTTCCTCAAATCCAAAAACGTACCCTTGCCCGCCACCCTGCTGTTTCTTGCTCTGGCCCTGGCGGGTAACTTTATGGAGTGGAACCAGGGCACAATTCTCTACTTTGGGAATATGTTCATGGTCAATAATCTGACGCTGGCTTTCAACGCCATAGTGCTGGTTTCGGCCTTTATGATCGTGGCCATGACACGCGGATTTCAGGACGATGACGAAGCGCAGCCCGCCGAGTATTTTGCCATTATGCTCTTTTCGCTGGTAGGTGCCTTTATGATGATTGGCTTCGAGAACCTCATCATTTTGTTCCTTGGGCTGGAAATTCTGTCGGTAGCCATGTATGTACTAACGGGGAGCGAAAAGCGTAATCTGCGTTCCAACGAAGCCGCACTCAAATATTTTCTTATGGGTGCCTTTGCCACAGGAATTCTGCTGTTCGGAATCGCCCTGCTCTACGGGGCCACGGGGTCGTTCAGTCTGTCGGGTATCCAATCCTACCTGGCACAGCCGCAGCCTACGCCGCCCTATCTGCTGTATGCGGGTCTGTTGCTGGTTCTGATTGGTATGTTGTTCAAGGTATCGGCAGCTCCCTTTCATTTCTGGACGCCCGATGTATACGAAGGCGCACCCACTATTTTTACGGCTTTCATGGCTACGATCGTGAAGACAGCGGGATTCGCAGCTCTGTTTCGACTGCTCGCGCATTCGTTTACGGCTATTTACGATGTGTGGTGGATTACCCTGGCAGGCATTACGGTGCTGACTTTGCTGGTGGGCAACATTATCGCCGTTTATCAGAATAGCTTTAAACGGATGCTGGCTTACTCGAGTATTTCCCACGCGGGCTACCTGCTGATTGCCCTGACGGCCATGACTAACCAAACGGAGAATTCAATTCTTTTTTATTCAATGGCCTACTCGGTGGCGACGATCTGCGCTTTTGGGGTATTGATCCCGCTGGCTCGGGAAAAAGCCCTGGCGGGTAAGCCCCAAGAAACCTACGAAGCCTTCAACGGACTGGCCCGTAATAATCCACTCCTGGCCTTCGTGCTGACGGTTTCGATGCTATCGCTGGCGGGGATTCCGTTAACAGCGGGTTTCTGGGGCAAGTTTTTCGTGTTTGGCAGTGCCGCCGAGCGGGGACTTATCTGGCTTTTGGTGGTGGCCGTCCTGATGTCAGCCGTGGGCATTTACTATTACTTTCGGGTCGTGATGGCCGCCTATATGAAAGAAGGCGAAACCGCTAAAATTCGGGTTGCCCCTTTCTATCAGATTGTGCTGATTGCGGCTACCGTCCTGATTATTCTCTTCGGGGTAGCACCGGGCTTATTTTCAGGACTGGTTTGATGAATTAGTAGGGTACCCCTTTTTCCAAAAAATCATTCGCGATAAATTGCGTCACCACATAAAATGCAAAAAGCCGCAGGATGATTCCTGCGGCTTTTTGTGATAAATAGACATTGTTCGTTATTCACTATTCATTGTCCACTAACTAAACATTCATCAGCGATTCCCGGCGGCGCATTTTACCTGCCGGAATACCGAACATCATCTTGAAGCGGCGACAGAAGTAGGCGGTGTCTTTGTAGCCCACATCGGAACCGATGGCGCGAATGCTTTTCTTGGAGGTGCGGAGCAAGTCTACGGCCTTCTCCATGCGCTGGTACTCGATGTAGTCCTGCGGATTGATACCGGTCAGCATCTTGAAATATTGCCCGACGTAGTCTTCCGAAACATTGGCAACGTTAGCCAGTACCTTGTTGGACAGGTCGCCGCCCAGATTATCCTTAATGTAAGCAAAAATATCGATCAGGCGTGGATCCTTGAAGTAAGTGCTGTTGGTGACCAATTGCTCCACAAACAGTTTGTTTTTGAGAATATAGCGGATAATCTCGATCACAACCTCTTCGGTCTTAATCTTAATGATACGCCCCTTCCCGGCGGTATCCGTCATATCTTCCGCCAGAATTTGGTTGATAGTCGAAGCGATCTGGTCGTCGCGCTTGATGAGGAAGGGGGGTACATCGAGCGAGGTAAAGAAATTGACCGTATCGAATACCTTGGCCTCAAAGGAAATCAAGCCGAAGGAATTGGGTAGCTTCCCGATGGTTACCGGATCATGACCCGCCTGAATGTAATTGTCCCGATTGGTCATGAACTCTTCGTTGGAAACCACTTTTGCCTGACCGGCATTACCATAGGTGACGGTGGCATGCTTTCCGCCCGGAATAAACAGCATATCGCCTGCTTCTACCTCCTGTGGCTCCTCGGTACCGAACGAGACCTCACCGTCGTACAGGATAGTGAGTGAGTTTTGTACGTCGTAGTAATTCTTGATAGTAATGGGCTGAAGCATGTGAATATGACGGGCTTTCACAAACTTAACTCCGAGGGATTCGATGATCTTGTTGTAATCTTCCATAGTATATATAATTTGGAGTGCTGGACCCTTGAAAATCTAATTTTGTACAAATCTAATAAATTGTACAAAACTAATACAATTATTCAGCTATCTAAATGCAAAAAAAAGTGTGCGTTATGTTGCCATAAACGCACACTTTTCCCATAAAATTCCGAAAAGGCCCTTTTTTGCGCTATTTAAGCAACTCTCGGGCTATAACAAGTTTTTGTATTTCTGAGGTACCTTCATAAATCTGGGTAATCTTGGCGTCACGCATGAGCCGCTCCACGTGATATTCCTTCACGTAGCCGTAGCCCCCGTGAATCTGCACGGCTTCGGTCGTAACCCACATGGCCACATCCGAAGCATAGAGTTTGGCCATGGCGGCCGATTTTACATAATCCTTGTTCTCATCCTTTTCGCGGGCTGCTTTGTAGACCAGTAACCGGGCCGCTTCAATGCGGGTGGCCATATCGACCAGTTTAAACTGAATGGCCTGGTGTTCAAAAATCGGGATACCAAAGGTTTTTCGTTCCTGGGCGTAGTCGAGGGCGCGCTCGTAGGCCCCGGCCGCAATGCCCAGCGCCTGGGCGGCAATGCCAATGCGGCCTCCGTTCAAGGTTCCCATCGCGAACTTAAAGCCGAACCCGTCCTCGCCAATGCGGTTTTCCTTGGGGACTTTCACATCCGAAAACATCAGGGAGTGAGTATCTGAAGCGCGGATACCCATTTTATCCTCCTTCCGTCCTACTGAAAAACCTTCAACGCCTTTTTCTACAATAAGACAGTTGATGCCCCGATGCCCCTTCGCAGGATGAGTCTGTGCCATCACGAGGCACACTGACGCGGTGTTCCCGCTGGTGATCCAGTTTTTGGTGCCATTCAATAAGTAGTATTCTCCCTTGTCTTCGGCAGTGGTATGTTGTGAGGTAGCATCGGAACCCGCTTCGGGTTCCGACAGACAAAAGGCCCCAACGATCTCGCCCGTAGCCAGGGGGGTGAGGTACTTCTGCTTTTGTTCTTCATTGCCGAAGGCTTCCAGCCCCCAGCACACCAGCGAATTATTGACCGACATAATAACCGAGGCCGACGCATCCACTTTGGAAATCTCCTCGATGGCAATGGCGTACGAAACCGTATCCATGCCGCCACCACCATACTCAGGGGCTACCATCATGCCCATGAAACCCATCTCGCCCATCTTGCGCAATAGATTTTTGTCAAACTTTTGTTCCGTATCGCGCTCTATTACGCCCGGCAAGAGTTCGGTCTGCGCAAAGTCCCGCGCCGCCTGCTGCACGGCCCTATGTTCCTCGCTGAGGTTGAAATCCAATCCGGTTCCTGCTGCTATTTCGGTCATGCGTATGGGATATTAGTTGTTGAAGAGGAGGTTTATAACCAAAAATAATTAATAACGCGAAGGATGGCAAGTTATGCGGACAGCTGGACCGAAATTATACGATAACATAACCCAAGTAGCTGTACGCACCAAACAATTTAGCACGTCTTCATGGAAAATCAGGCAGAGGCTACTAGTTTTACGTTTATTCTTGCACTTGTTCAATTTTAATGGATCGCCCACTTTCCCTAGCCAGCTACTATGCCCGACTGTCCGAATGGACTGGGAACAGTTTACAGGGTAGATATTGGTTATGGAAATTGACACTCTTTTGTGCCATACTTTCCTGGTGTCTGGCAGTCCCCCCCTACACCGTCATGGCTATTTCGGATGCCTGGGCCTTTATTGATATCCAGTCGCACGACATTTTGCACCCCACGGATCTGGATGTGTACATCCGCCGCGAGAATATGGTGATGCGCTGGACGCTTCCCCTGCTATATATCCTAACTGGCCGCAGCGTCATTCTAATTCTGATCATTCAGGCCATCCTGGGGTGCGTGTTCCTGTACCTGTTTCTGCGCGAGATTTTCCGGCAGACCAACGACTGTGTCCTGACGGCATTTTTTGGACTGGCGATTTCCAATATGTTCGTATTTTCGTGGTTCTTTGTGGATACGGCAGGCTATGGCGACGGCTACGCCTACTTTTTTCTGATGCTGGCCCTGCTAACCCGTAATCCATTTTTGCTTTTTGGGTTTTTACAAATTGCTTTTTTTACCGATGAGCGGGCACTTGTTGGGGCGGGGTGCATCGTACTTTGGTGGACTACAACGAGTCTGATGAATCGTAACGAGGGCGCTACGCTGGCCTCGGTCTTCAGAAACACCTTCCAATCCCGCACCTGGGTAGTCATTGCGGCCTGGGTGGTTTATTTCGTTTTTCGGGAATACATCATGCACATCTACTTCCCAAATCACGACTACAGCACGCTGGGTACCCCTGTGCTTTTTGCCGACATACATCGGTGGGGTCTGGGTAATAGCTTATGGAGCTCCTTCGAGGGCGCCTGGCTGCTGCTGGGTGCATCGGGGTTTGTACTATACCAAAGCGGTCGGCGATGGCTGCTGCTGATGTTGCTGGCCGGGTTTGTTTTCCTAATCCTAACCGGCATCTTTGTGCACGATATCGACCGCGACCTGGCCTACGGCTTTCCTTTTTTGCTGGCGGCGAGTCTGATTCTCGCGCGGCTGATTCCCGCGCTGGAATATCGAAAACTCGTGTTCATCATGGCTCTGGTTTGTATCCTCAGCCCCATGTGCTACACGCAGGGTTATAACAAGGTAATCTGGGCCGAACCCTTGCCTGTGAAAGCCCTGATGGTTCTCGACCGGGTGGCCGGCTGGGGCTGGTTTGACTGAATTCCAGCTACCTTTCCTTGACTTTACAAAGACTTCTCAGTACAACATGCCCATACTCACGGTATTCTACATCAAGCTTGTCCTAAGCGCTTTGCTCACCTTGCTGTTTGTCGGGGCGGTATGGAAAAGAAAACTTTTTCAGAATTGGCAATCTAATCACCGGGACAGCGCAGTATTGCTGGTGGCTTTCGTGCTCCTGAGGGTACTTCCTTTTATCGGCATCTACGTGATCCTGGGGCAGGAACCCCGCAACGATGTACCGTTTTTCTATTACAAAGCCGAGTCGGCCTTCCGGGGACTGTTCGTATACCGCGACTTTTGGTCATACCACGCACCAATATTTTCCTACATCATCAGCCTGCCGTTGTGGCTGTGGAACAATCCGCGCGCCATCGTGCTGCTGATGGTACTCATGGAATCTCTGACAGTGGCAATGACGTACTTTACCTACAAAAAGCGTACACCCGATGCCCTGTTGCTGGCTTGTCTGTACTGGATGTTGCCTGCCTCTTTTGTGTTTATTGTGCTCAACGGACAGGAAGACATCTGGTTCTGGCTGGTAACGCTGCTACTCTGGCGGCACGTAACTGCTCGCCCCCGTAACTACGAGGTAGGGGCGGGACTGTTGTTTGCGGTGGGGTTACTTTGCATCAAAGTCACGTACATTTTCTTCCTGTTTCCGCTGCTGATTTTCGTGCGGAGACCGCTGAGGATGCTGGTCGCGATGGCGGTGCCCGGTGCCATTGCCTTGGGCATTTTGTATTTGAACGTAGGTGATAAGTTTCTGATGCCCATTCAGCATACCCAAACCCTGCTGACGCCCAACCTGTTTTCGGTGCTGCGGCCCTTTATTGAGAGTTTTAAGCATATTTCAGAAAGTAGCTATACCCTGCTTAACTGGATCGGTCTGTTGCTTACGCTGGGTACTACTATTCTGATTGCCTGGCGCTTCCGTTCGCGCTCTTTTCAGGAAGTCATTCCGCCACTGTTTCTGGTTTCGTTCGTGGCCATGACCATTTTTCAGCCCAGCGCACCAGGCGGCTACGCTACGTCTTACCTGTTGATTATGCTTTTCGCGCTGATCGATCCAAAAAACCGGCAGCACGGTATTTTAGTACTCACGTTCAGTTGGCTGCTGGTTGTTCAACCTTTTGTTTACGTCTTCAACGGTTCGCCCGACTACACCAGTTTCCAGCTGCTGGGTACCCCGATTCTGGCTTTCGAGTATTTATTACAGGTATTCAACGTAGGTTGTTATATTATGATCTTCCTGATGGCGGTGCAGAAAATCCGGCAGGCTCCGCGTAAATCGCCCACCGATAAGCAGACTTTTACCCTATGAGTGTTGTCGTTTTTAAGTTAGGTCTGAGTCTTTTATTGATCGGAGCCACCGTACTTGTTCTGGCCGCCAGAAATAAATACGCCGCCTATTTTACCGAGAAAACCCTATTAATAAGTTGGGTTTTGCTTCGTGTGGTACCTTTCCTGGCGATTTACGTTTTTCTGGGCTTTGAGCCCCGTTCCGACATCGCCGGCTTTTTGGTGGGCTGGGGTACCCATGCCCGGCAGGGCGAACTCATCTACCGGGATTTTGTCTGTACCTATTCTCCCTTCTTTCCCTACCTTATCGGCCTGTCTATGGCGGTCTGGAACGATCCCCGCGCCATCGTATTCCTGATGGTAATTATGGAAGGAATGGCGCTGGGGGCTACCTACTTTTTTTATAAACCCATACTTTCCGGCAGAGAGCTGATTTTCAAATCATTAATCTACCTCTGCCTGCCCGCTTCGCTGATTCTGTGCGTATTGGGTGGACAAGAGGACGTCTGGACGTGGTTATTCGTGGGACTCGCGGGTTGGGCTTTTTATAGCAAAAAGAGCTATGTTTTGTACGGAAGTCTGCTGGTACTTGGGCTGCTGAGCACTAAGGCTACCTTCGTGCTGGTGTTGCCCGCCCTGCTTATTTTGGCCAGAAACCAGTATCGTCTGTTTGTGGTCATGGCGCTATGGGGAATCACCGTACTCGCTATTTTGTACGCGCTGGTCGGGTTGGAATTCATGCAACCGCTGGGTGAGGCCGACACGCTGCGGGCGCCAAACCTACTTTCCGTTTTGAACCCCTGGTTTTTTGATACGATCGGCGTAGGTCAAAAACTTTGGAATTGGGTGGGGCTGCTGGCTACGGTAGGGATTAGTTGCGCGGTATCGTGGCGGCTGCGCGGAGCGGATTTTCACCAGGCCGTCAGCCGGGTGTTTGTCGTGACCTACGCTACCATGATGGCGGTGCAGCAGAGCGCGTACAGCAACTACATTTTCCTGTTTTTGATGCCGCTCGTTTTCTGCATTATCGATTGGCGGGACAAAAAACAGGTAGGGTACCTTTTGGCATTTAACATGCTGTGCGTTGTGGAGGCCTCCTACTGGTGGCGGTTGGGGATGCCCAAGTACCTCGCCCCTACCGATATTTGGGATTCGGCAGCCTCGCTGCTGGATTACTTCATGCAGTTGTGCATTGTGGTCCTGACGGGGTACTTTGTTTGGCTGTCGGCAAAAGTAGTCAGGCAGGTACCCTCCCCTGACTACTCCCGTCAATCCAAACTCTACTGATCCTTTCCTTCCAGTCCCAGCAGAAAGGCGTACTCCAACGCCACATCGTGTAGCCGCTTGAAGCGTCCCGATGCACCGCCGTGGCCCGTTTCCATATCGCAATGCAGCAGCACCAGGTTTTCGTCGGTTTTCAGCTCGCGGAGGCGGGCTACCCACTTGGCGGGTTCCCAGTACTGAACCTGCGAATCGTGCAGACCCGTCGTAACGAGTAGGTTGGGGTAGGCTTGCGACGTCACGTTGTCGTAGGGCGAGTAGCTTTTCATGTAGGCATAAAATGACTCATCGTTCGGATTGCCCCATTCTTCGTACTCGCCCGTGGTGAGCGGGATGGTGTCGTCGAGCATGGTGGTCACGACGTCCACGAAGGGTACCTGCGCCACCATGCCGTGGTAGAGGTTGGGGCGGAGATTGGCCACTGCACCCATCAGCAGGCCACCCGCGCTGCCGCCCATGGCGTAGAGGTGGGCGGGGGAAGTCCATTTTTCTTCAATCAGGAACTCGGCGCAATCAATGAAGTCCGTGAAGGTGTTCATCTTGCGCATAAGCCGACCGTTCTCGTACCAGGCCCGGCCCATTTCCTGCCCGCCGCGAATGTGACAGATCGCAAAGGCAAATCCCCGGTCCAGCAGACTTAGCCGCGCCGAACTGAAGGTAGGGTCCATGGAAGAGCCGTAGGAACCGTAGGCGTATTGAAGCACGGGACCACTGCCGTCTTTTACAAAATCATTTTTATACACCAGCGAAATCGGAATCCTTGCGCCGTCGCGGGCGGTGGCGTAGAGGCGTTCGGTGGTGTAGTCGGTTTTTTCAAAGGTACCCACTACTTCCTGCTCTTTCAGCAGCGTGCGGGCGCGGGTACCCATGTCATAGTCGTAGGTAGAACCTGGCGTGGTGAGCGAAGTATACCCGTAGCGCAGGATATTGTTGTCGAATTCGGGATTGGAACCGACGTAGGCCGTGTACGCCGACTCGCCAAAATCGAGGTAGTATTCTTCGCCGCCATCCTGCGGCATCACGCGGATGTGCAGCAGCCCTTCGCTGCGCTCCTGCACCACAAGGTAATTGCTAAATACCTCTATGCCTTCTAAGTACACCTCGGGACGGTGCGGTAGTACCTCCTGCCATTGATTTTCGTCGCGCACCTGGTCTTCGGCAACCAGCATTAGCTTGAAATTCTCCGCGCCATCGCGATTCGTGACGACATAAAAAAGATCCCGGTAGTGTTCCAGCGAGTACTCGTGCCCCCGCCGACGCGGTACGACTACTTCCAGGGTACCCTCCGGCGCGTGGGCGTTCAGCAAACGGTACTCGGTAGCCACACCGTTGTGGTCAGCTACCAGGGCTACGTACTTTTTCGACTTCATCCGGTACAGCGCCAGGTAGTACTGATCGTCCTTTTCTTCGTAGAGCAGCACATCGTCGCGGACATCAGTGCCCAGCGTGTGCCGCCACACCTGGTAGCCGAGCAGCGTTTCCACATCTTTGCGGATATAGAAAACAGTTTTATTGTCGGCGGCCCAGGCGTAGTTGCCGCCTTCGGTATTGGGTATGACTTCAGGGTACCACTCGCCCGTGATCAGATTTTTAAACCGCAGGGTGTATAGTCGGCGGCTTACAGTATCCTCACCAATGGCGGCTACGGTGTCGTCATCGCTGATTTCGGGGAAGGTAGCCTGGTAGTAGGCATGGCCGCTGGCGCGCTCGTTCAGGTTGAGCATGATTTCCTCGTCGGCTTCCAGCGACAGATGCTTGCGGCAGTAGAGGGGGTACTCGCAGCCTTCTTCGTAGCGGGCGTAATACCAGTAGGCACCATCGCGCACGGGCACCGACTCGTCCTTTTCCTTGATCCGACCCTTCATTTCCTGAAATAGCTTTTCCTTAAAATCACCCAAAGATGCCATAACCGCTTCCGTGTAGGCGTTTTCGGCGCGAAGGTGAGCCAGGACGGTTTCATTCTCACGCTCGCGCAGCCAGTAATATTCGTCGGTGCGGGTGTCGTTATGGATTGCCAAGGCGGTAGGCTGGCGATTGGCTTTTGGTGGAAGAGGAACAAGATTAAATAAAGGCATGCCTGGTGAATTAGGGGTTGGCTACGGAATTAACCGCGAAGATTACCCATTAAATGAAATTCTTGTCTAATTTAGTTTCTATAAAGCCATTTTTTCGCGCACCTATTGCGCGAAAAAATGTTATAGCTGTGCAGGTACCCTTCCATTGGTTTATCGTCCAATCTATATTCTTATCTCCTTGGCCTCTTGAAATTCCCTTTTGTAACTAATTCGATGAAAAAAACTGTACTGATTATTTTGGCAGGGGGTACCCTGGCCGTAATTGCTGCTTTTACGCCTGCTGCCGACGACCTGGAAAAAGTATTTGCCCGCATCGATACGGAAGTTCGGCAGCACAGCCGGGCGTACGGTACCCTTCAGGACGCCACCCAAAAAATAGGACACCGGCTCACGGGTAGTATGAATGGCATGCAGGCCGAAGCCTACGCCTACAATGTCTTAAAAAGCTACGGATTCAGCGATGTAAAGTACCAGCCATTTGAGGTGGAATCGTGGAGCCGCGACACCGTGACGCTGAGCATCGTGCCCGAGAGCAGCGATAACTTCCGGGAGGTTCCCGTAGTATCCCTGGCGCATTCGCCTATCGTATCCGACTTGAAAGCTGGCATTGTGGATGTGGGTAATGGCCTGGAAGAAGATTTTGAAGCGGTAAAAGGTAAGATTAAAGGAAAAATTGCCGTTGCGAACATCGGCCTGGTGGGCGAAAAAAACAAAAAAAACCTGCACCGCTCCGAAAAAACGGCCCTGGCCATCAAGTACGGGGCGGGTGGTATCATCATGGTCAATCAGGCACCGGGCAAAATTTTGCTCACGGGTACTGCTTCGGTGACGGGCGCGCTCATTGCCATTCCGGCCGTATGTATTTCCAACGATAGCGGCCGCGAGCTACGGAGCTGGCTGAAAGAAGAAGGTCCGTTGGAAGCCCATGTGAACATGCGCAATTTTTCAAAGCCCATTAGGGCCCGCAATGTAATCGCTACCCTAAAGGGAAAAACGGACGAGCGCGTGATTGTGGGCGGGCACCTCGACTCGTGGGATTTGGCCACGGGTGCGATCGACAATGGAATTGGCTCGTTCAGCGTGCTGGACATCGCCCGTACCTTCAAGGCCCTTAAAATAAAGCCCTACCGTACCATTCAGTTTGTCATGTTCATGGGGGAGGAGCAGGGCTTGCTCGGTTCGAAGCACATGGTCAAGGAATTGGCCCGGACCGGGGAGATCGGAAAGGTACGGTACATGATGAATCTCGACATGACCAACGACCCTAAAGGAGCCAATGGCTTCGGGAGGGACGATATGGAAGATTTTTTCAGGAAGGTAGGAGGGGATATTGCGAAAGTCGACCCCACGTTTACCAATACATTCAGCAACCGCGCGGGCCTGCACAGCGACCATCAGCCCTTCATGCTGGAAGGGGTACCGGTAGTGGGGCTGTTAGGTAGCCTGTCGCCCTCGGTGCTGCAATGCTATCACGCCGATTGCGATAAATTTGACCTGGTGGACAAGCAACAAATGGAAAATACCGTCCGTATTGGCTCGATGTACCTCTACGTGCTGGCCAACACTAAAAAACTCCCCGCAAAGCGTCTCGACAGCACGCAAACGCGGGATTTCCTCACCACGCAGGGACTAAAGGAAGAACTGGTTCTAGGTCAGGATTGGCGGTGGTAATCAGTTGTGATTGCGAGAATGAGTGAATTGTGAATGATTCTTTTGATTGCAAAAAAAAATATTCACTGCGCAGCAGGACCTTTCAATTATTCATTCACAATTATAAAAAAAAGTCCGGCATCAATTCCTCGTCGCTCAGGTTGGTGTCTACACGGTACTTCGCAAAATCGGCGATGCCTTCTTCTTTAAGTACCTCTTCATCCACGAAAAAATTACCCGTGCATTCGCGGCTGTTCCGGCTCAGGATGTGGTAGGCAGCGTCGGCCATGATTTCGGGTGTGCGGCTACGGCGTATCATCTGATCGCCACCCAGCAGATTCTGTATAGCGGCGGTGGCGATGGTTGTGCGCGGCCACAATGCATTGAAAGCTACCCCCTGTTTTTTAAATTCGCCCGCCATCCCTAACACACACATGCTCATGCCAAACTTGGCCATAGTGTAGGCCACGTGCGGCGCAAACCAGCGCGTTTCCATGTTCAGCGGGGGCGACAGGTTAAGCACGTGCGGGTTTTCAGCTTTCAGTAGATGCGGCAGACAGAGTTTGCTGGTGAGAAAGGTGCCCCGCGTGTTGATATGGTGCATCAGGTCATAGCGCTTCATATCCGTTTGTAGAGTAGGCGTGAGGCTAATGGCACTGGCATTGTTAATCAGGATATCGATTCCTCCGAAGGTGCGAACCGCTTCGTCTACCGCAGACTGCACGGCTTCCTCATCACGTATGTCTACCTGCAAGGGTAAGGCTCGCCCCCCGGCGGCTTCGATTTCGGCGGCGGCGGTATGGATGGTGCCGGGTAGTTTGGGATGCGGTTCGGCGGTTTTGGCGGCAATGACTACATTGGCACCTTCGCGGGCGAGGCGCAGGGCAATGGCCAGGCCGATGCCCCGGCTTCCGCCGGTAATGAACACAGTTTTGTCTTTCAGCATGAGCTTGATCTAATTTTAGGGGGTAAAATGGTTAAAAGTTTGATGCCTTTCAATTCTACGCTCAAAGAAGGGGGGCATGATTCACGTTCTTTACTCGCAAAACTATCCCACTGCGGCCGAGCGTTACTCTGAATTGCTGAAAGATACTTCTTTGCCTAATGAAATAAGGAAGGATGTGCTATCTAACCTCGGCTATTCCTACAAAAAGCTGGGCGATTATGCCAAAGCCGAGAACCATTTTCACAAACTTCTTGAACTGGACGAATCCACCGGAAAGAATCAGACCGCCTACCTTTACGCTGCGGGGTACCATGACAGGTAAAGTGAATAGAAAACTGCCTGCCGCTCGAGGGCTGGACAAAATGAGGGTACCCTACAGAAGTACCCCTCTCTCGGATGAACAGACGCAAAGAAAGGGCTACTTTATACCGATGGAGAACACCAGCGTAACCGCCGAACGGAATTCAATATGCTGTCTATTAGATAGTTGAAAGTTGAAAATGGAAAGTTGAAAATGAAATGTTAGTTTTCGACTTTCAACTTTCCATTTTCAACTAAACAAGTGGTCGTATTCCCTAACGCCAAGATCAACATCGGGCTCAACATCATTGAAAAACGTTCCGATGGCTTTCATAACCTTGTCTCCTGCTTTTATCCCGTGGGTTGGGCCGACGCCCTGGAAATTTTGCCCGCAAAGGAAGTGACTTTCGAGGCATCAGGAATAGCCATACCGGGCGGGGAGGGTACCAATTTATGTTTAAAGGCCTACCATTTACTGGCACGGGAGCACAGTTTGCCTCCGGTTAGTATCCACTTGCTCAAAGCAGTTCCGGTCGGAGCGGGTCTGGGTGGTGGCTCGGCCGATGCCGCTTTTACGATCAAGGCCTTAAACAAACTCTTTTCCCTTAATTTAACTATTGACCAACAACAGAACTACGCCCGTACCCTGGGTAGCGACTGTGCTTTTTTTATTGAAAACGAACCCAGGTACTGCTTTGGCAAAGGTGATCAATTTGAAGAAATAGCCCTGCGCCTGACGGGAAGGTGGATCGTGCTGGTGAATCCCGGCTTGCACATATCTACCGCGGAAGCGTATGCGGGCGTTGTACCCAGGGTACCTGTCACCGATTTGCGCGCTCTGCTGAACCTACCCCTCGATCAATGGCAGGGGCAGGTCGTGAATGATTTTGAGAAAAGTCTGTTTCCAAAGTATCCCGTTTTGGCTCGATACAAAAAGTTGCTCTATGGTCTGGGTGCGCGTTATGCCAGCATGAGTGGGTCAGGATCCACCTTGTATGGAATATTCGACGGGCCCTTTGATATATCGAACAATTTCGGGAATTCGATCGTTTGGCAAGGAGAGCTTTCTTAGCCTATTCGGCGCAAATACAAAAATCAGGTACGGAACGTTTTTAGTACGGACTTCATCTGATCGAGCAGAGAGATAAAACAGTACCATGCCCGCTAAACCTACCACCCGCTCCGGGGAAAATCTATTTACCAAGCGCCGTGAGCCCCTGCACTTTTTGCTGTGGTTGGGCATCACGGGCAGCGTACTCATTTTTACGGTGCTATTGGGAATTTATGTTATTCGGAAAGTAGGCCCCAACTGGTACGAAACTCCCCTACCGGGTATTTTCTGGATTAGCACGGTGGTTGTTTCCCTGAGTAGCATCAGCGTACACGAAGCCAGTAATGCCTTTCAGAAAGAGCGTTTCGCATGGTACCGTATCTGCCTGGGTATTACCCTTTTCCTGGGGATGGCATTTGTGGGGATGCAGGGCTATGGTTGGCTGCACATGATCGACCAAGGTTTTTACATGCGCAGTAATCCCTCGGCGGGCTTTGTGTATCTCCTGACCGGGTTGCACGTGGTGCATATTCTGGGTGGGCTGATTTATATGGGGGTGCTTTTTCGGGAGGCTACCAAAAACCAATCCTACATCGACTCATTCGTGTACAGCGTCAATCCGCCTAACCGTCTGAAAATAAAACTGATGGTTACGTACTGGCATTTTGTGGACGTGCTGTGGCTGTATTTGTTCCTCTTTCTGCTCTATCACCACGCCAACTGATACTATCTTGGTTCATCGCCCCATGCCCGGCTTAAAACTCCGCCAGGCCAAAATGGTGCTTACTAATGCCAGCACCGCACCCAGCAAAAGGGGCGCGCCGGGAAAATACAGCGCTGTATCGTGTCGGGTGAAGTAAGCAAATAACCCCGTCATCAGCGGCGGACCGATGATGGATGTCACGCTCTGCAAGCTGGTGAGTCCGCCCTGTAATTCACCCTGTTCGTTGGCAGGTACCTCCGTGGAAATCAGACCCTGAATGGCCGGTCCTGCGATACCACCCAAAATGTAGGGCACCATGAAGGCGTACATCATCCAGCCTTTGGAGGCAAAGGCAAACAGTGTGAAACCAATCGAATAGAGCAGAAGGCCAACGTACACACTGCGTTCGCGGCCCAGTTTAGGAATAATGACGCGAATCAGTCCTCCCTGCACAATGGCACTCAAAAGACCCACTGCTCCAAGTGAGTAACCGACCTGGGCTTCATGCCACGAAAATTTTTCCATCGTGTAGTACGACCACACGCTCTGCACCGAATGGGAAGCTATATAGAGCAGCACCAGCGACAGAATGAGCCCCGCAATGACCGGGAACTTGCGCAGGTGCCGCAGGGCACCTCCCGGATTTGCGCGCCGCCAGCTAAATGGTCGGCGGTTTTCGGGTTTGAGCGATTCGGGCAGAATGAAGTAGCCGTAAAGCCAGTTGAGAAGCGAGAGTGCCGCTGCCGCCAGGAAGGGTACCCGCGAGCCGTACTGCCCCAGCAAACCTCCCATCACCGGTCCGATGATAAAGCCCAGCCCGAAGGCCGCCCCCAGCAGCCCGAAGTTCTGGGCGCGCTTTTCGGGAGTGCTCACGTCGGCGATGTAGGCCGCGCCCGTGGTGAAGCTGGCCCCCATCACACCCGCTATGATGCGCCCGACGAAGAGCCAGCCGATGGTGGGCGCGTAGGCCAGAAACAGGTAATCCAGGCCAAAACCAAAAAGCGAGGCCAGCAGTACGGGTCGTCGGCCGTACTGGTCGCTCAGTCCACCAATGATGGGAGCGCACAGAAATTGCACAAACGCGTAGGAAAATAATAGCCATCCCCCGTACCGGGCGGCATCGCTCATGGTCCCCCCAATAAGTTCAGAAATAAGCGTGGGAAGCACCGGGATGATGATGCCAATGCCCGTAATATCGATGAGAAGGGTAATGAAGATGAAGCCGAGAGCGGCAGGGCGTTTATCAGCCATATTTTTTAGAGAAAATTTCCCAAAAGTACGGTTAATTCGTGGGCAAGCGAACCGGATTTGCGGAGATTTGCAACTACTTTCAGCTTATAGAAGTTTAACTGCCGATAGAGTAGCTTACCTGAATGTTGTCTTTTTTACAAAAAAACGTACTCAAAAATGTCTTTCCTGAATACAGATCCCGTCAAAGCGCGCACGTTCGATGCCATCGTCATCGGTACGGGCATCAGCGGCGGCTGGGCGGCCAAGGAGCTTACCGAAAAAGGGTTACGAACCCTCGTGCTGGAACGCGGGCGCGATGTGAAGCACAACGTGGACTATCCCACCACCAACATGATGCCCTGGGAATTTGAGCATCTGGGACAACCAACGCTGACCCAACGTCAGGAAAATCCCATCGCCAGCAAGCACTATATCTTCAAAGAAGATTCCATGCACTTCGTGATGAAGGACAAGGTACATCCTTACGTACAGGACAAGCCCTTCGACTGGATGCGCGGCTACCAGGTAGGGGGGCGCTCGCTGCTGTGGGCGCGGCAAACCCAGCGCTGGTCGGACTATGATTTTGAAGGTCCCGCCCGCGACGGCTTCGCGATCGACTGGCCCATCCGCTACGCCGATCTGGCCCCCTGGTATAGCTACGTGGAGAAATTTGCCGGTATAGCGGGTAACAAGGACGGTTTGCCGCAACTGCCCGACGGCGAGTTTTTGCCCGCCCACGAGATGAACTGCGTAGAGAAGCATTTCAGCGAGCAAATGGCGCAGCACTACCAGGGTGCCCGTCCGGTCATTGTGGGTCGTTGCGCGCACATCACCGAGCCGCAGCAAATCCATTACGATCAGGGACGAGCCAAGTGCCAGCACAGGGTTATGTGCCAGCGGGGGTGTCCGTTTGGGGGGTACTTCAGTACCAATTCGTCCACCCTGCCCTGGGCGATGAAAACCGGAAAGATGACGTTACGACCCCAATCGGTGGTGCATTCGATTATCTACGACGAGAAGAAAAAGCGTGCCGTGGGGGTACGGGTGGTGGATACGATTACGAAGGAGATGATGGAGTATTACGCCAAAATAATTTTCCTGAATGCCTCAGCCATCAATTCCAACCTGGTACTGCTCAATTCCACGTCAGGTCGCTTCCCAAATGGGTTAGGAAACGATAGTGGCGTCCTGGGAAAGTATATTGGCTTCCACAATTACCGGGGCCGCGTGAGCGCCGAGTACGATGGTTACCACGACTCAACCACCGACGGGCGACGACCCACGGGCGGCTACGTACCCCGATTTCGCAATGTGTTCAAGCAGGAAACCGATTTCCTGCGCGGGTATGCTACGTCGTTTGGTTCGTCGAAAAACGGAATTTCTAACGCCGGACTCTTGGGAGAGGATTTGAAACAAAATCTACTTGCGTCTGAACGGGGCGGCTGGAATATAGGCGCGCAGATGATGGGCGAGACGCTAACCAAGGAAAGTAATTTTATCCAGCTGCACCCGACCCTGAAAGACGACTGGGGGATTCCGCTTTTGCGCATGTCAGTGGATTTTGACGATAATGATCGCAAAATGGTGCAGGATTTCTACGAACAGTTCACCGAAATGTTTACCAAGGCGGGCTTTACCAATATCAAAACCTCGGATACGATGCGCAACCCCGGTAGCGAAAACCACGAAATGGGCGGAGCACGGATGGGAAATGATCGTAAAACTTCGATGCTGAACCAATGGAATCAGATGCATGAGGTACCTAACGTACTCGTGACTGATGGCGCCTGTATGGTATCCACGGCTACCCAAAATCCGTCCCTGACCTACATGGCGCTCACGGCCCGCGCGGTGGACCACGCCGTGCAGGAAATGCGGAAGGGGAATTTGTAGTATAGGGTACCTTTAATATTAGGACTTTCGCAAATCAGGCGAATTTAATAGTAGGCCGCGCCAACTGAGCGCGTAAATAATCACTTAACAAGCCATGTTTCAACTGATAAACCGTTGTCTGACAGTCGTAAGCAATTTGCTTGAGCCTGAGCCAAACCA
>JBBRDE010000055.1:0-22449 GCA_038204185.1 Cytophagales bacterium | reverse complement strand
GTGGGGCATTTTGAGTTTTTGCATAACCTTAGAAAGAGAGGAAAAAAAGCCCTACAGGAAACTTTCGAGCTTCTTTTGATGCCCGATTTGAGAAATTATCAACAATGCTTAATCATCAGACCAGTTTGAGGGTTGAGCCTTTATTTATTATTTATTGAAAATTATTGGATTCTCAAATAAGTAATAACCACCTATAGCAGATATGAAATCTTGGCTTTGTACATCAACTTTTCTGTTAATCGTTCAAGTAGTGCTTATTGGCTGTTCAGGGGCAGCTCAGAAGACTGATAATATACCATCTGAATACATTCGCAGCGACAGCAAAAATGCTGGGATAATCGTATTCGTGCATGGAGTAACAGGTAATAGCAGGGATACTTGGACAAACCCGGTGACAGGTGCTTATTGGCCAA
This sequence comes from Cytophagales bacterium, assembly GCA_038204185.1. Taxonomy (GTDB): domain Bacteria; phylum Bacteroidota; class Bacteroidia; order Cytophagales; family Spirosomataceae; genus Salmonirosea. The sequence goes on along the minus strand of JBBRDE010000055.1, from coordinate 22,036 downwards.
AACTTATTGCCGAAGATAGTACGTTCAAGAACTTCAATATCTATGTCTATAATTACCCATCACCTGTTTTAGGGAAAAGCTACAATATAGACGAGATTGCTGAAAATATGCGGCTTGTATTAAGCAACGATAAAATATTTAATCATAAGCAAGTTGCCTTTCTGTCTCATAGTATGGGCGGCTTAGTGACCCGCAGTTATTTGTTAAAAAACCGAGATTTAATTCCTAGAGTATCAATGGCCTATTTTTTTGCGACTCCTACAACAGGTAGTGAAGTAGCTGGAATAGCAAAACTTCTTAGCAAGAATCCGCAATTTGGGAAAATGCTTTCAATGGATTCAGATAGTTATTTAGCTGATAAACAGCGTGACTGGCAGGCTGCCGGAATTTCTTTTCCTTGTTATTGCGCCTACGAAATTCAAAATACTTATGGGCAGAAAATTGTTCAGCAACAAAGTGCCACAAATTTATGTAACAAACGATTAGACCCAATTGATGCCAATCATATTGATATAGTCAAACCAGCTAATACAGGTAGTACAGCTTATATAGCCTTTAAAAGTGCATTTGAAGAAGTATTTACGCAAAAAAACCAAGCGTTAGATGACTGGAAGCGATATATGGACGTTCAAATTACAGACGAGACGTGTCCTGAATACTATATTCCTCCCGCCGACATCAAATTAGTCGAGGGATCTGTGCAGATTAAAGAACGTTTATATACTTATCCTTCCGATTACTCCACATGGCCAGTTATTGCCGATATACATAGTATATACAACCATTTCGTAACTATCGAGAGCACATTAAAAGGAGCAGAAAATAGCTGGATAAAATTAGACAATAAATTTACTGTAACGTTTAGCGTCGATACAACTTCCGCACCGAAAGATATAGATGTGGTGCTTATGGGGGAATGTGGGGACGGCCGAGATCCTCGCTATACAAAAACAATTATTGCACTTGATCCAGCGAATGCTGAAAAGAAAATTTCTGTCCCATTTGATGCCCATAAATTCTACACGCTCCAGCCCGGCGAATTCGAACTGTTTATTATGAATTTTTCTTGTAAAGTACCTGGAGTATATTCAGTTCGATATGATTTACCCTTTAGTATTTCGGGAAAAGCTGGAATAATTTCTTATAATACAGATGAAGATGAATTAAAGATTGTTTGTCCTAAATCCTACACTCTTTGGGATACGGGTCATTTAAATGAGAACAATATACTTACTCGTATAGAGACGTATCGTTGGGACGGGCAGAATTACCAAGGTAAAGCGCATTCTGATGTTAGCTCGTCAACCGAATTTGAAGAAGTAGATGAAGAGTTCTGAGCTTTAAGTGAAAGATTTGTTGTTGTATGCTCCGCACAGGGTAGCTTTGTGAGACCATAGCCGTCAGGTTAGTAATTTTATTATTTGTAAAGAGCTGTATTTCCCTGCTGGGCGTAGTCTTCCGTAGGAGACTGCGTCCTCATCATAAATAGCCGTCTGTGACGGCCCGGTAGCGCTATTTTCGTAACATTGATTGATAATAAATTAATTCCCAGCGACAGACTTCATTGGCGTCACTTGACAAACTCGTAATTCTTCACCAGTGCCGAAGCTGAAATATTCAATACTTTTTCAAGCTCCCGAATCATCTCGACCGTTAGCTTTCTCTTGCGGTTCAGCACTTCCGAAACCCGGCTTTTCCCGCCGATGACGCCAACTAAATCATTCTGATTCAGGTTCAGCTTCTCCATTCTAATCTTTATGGCTTCAATCGGATCGGGAGCGTCAATCGGATAGTACTTTTCCTCCTAATCTTCAATGAGTAACGCTAGTATTTCGGCTTCGTTTCCTTCCTCTGCTCATCGACCAGCACAATGAAGGGCAGTCACTCCGCGTTTTCAACAACGGAGAGGACGAAGGCACCAAGCATTTTAAAGTAATGCCCATCGACGATATTCCAAGTGCATTCGCTGATTCCACTACCAACTACCTTTACCCGGAAGGAGCGGCGCTCCATCCGATTTAGTCGTTTTTCAAAAGTAAATTGCAACAGGGAATCAAAACTCGAGGAAAAAATGACGTTTGACACGGAAGTACTCATCATCGGGTCGGGCTTTGGGGCTTCGGTCGCCGCACTTCGTTTCGCCGAAGCGGGCAAAAAAGTCGTAGTGCTGGAAAGAGGGGGCTGGATCAGCCGGGAAAATTTCGAAGCGGATGCGAACCTGTTATGGCAGCCCGACAAGGGGCGCTACGGCATGAACGATTTCAGGAAACGGGGCGAACACATCATCCCGTGGCTGGGGGCGGGCGTGGGGGGCGGCTCGCACGTGTATGCTGGCACGTTAAAGCGCCGGGCTTTTTTCGATGATTTTCCGAGCGGCATCACGGTCGAAGAAATGCGGCCCTACTACGAAATGGGCGAGCGAATGATGGAAGCCGTCAAGTACCCCGACTACGCTCCCTATGATCAACTACCTTCCTACAAACTTTTTCGAGAAGCGGAGCGAAAACTCGCCGCCAGGTACCCTGATCTCGTAGAGAAACAAGGCGACATTTTGTTAGCTATTTCTTATGCGCCCGCCGGGGGCACCCCCGGAGCGACTTTCACGAATACTCACGGCGCACCCCAACGCTACTCCGACCCCAGCGAACAGACAATTCTGGGCGGCGAGATCGACGTAAAAAACACGCTCGATAAAAACTACCTCTTTCTCGCTCAGCGGCAGGGCGTGGAAATCAGGCCCTTCGTGGAAGTGACCAAAATTGAAACCCTGCCGGACGGCGGGTACCGGGTACACTGGCGAAACCCGCGCCGGGACAGCGACCAGACCGGAAGCATTAGCACCGAAATTCTGGTTTCCGCAGCGGGTGCCATCGGAAGCACGCAGTTGTTGATGCAAAACAAGGATTACTATAAAACGCTGCCTAATCTGTCGTCGCGCCTGGGGAAAGGATACCATACCAACGGCGATCACATAACATTCATGGTACCCAAGAAAGGGCTGATTCTTTCCTGGGCGGGGGTGCTTACCGCCGTGGCGGGAGGCTTTTTGAAAAACGAAAAGGTGATTGCGGCGGGAGCGCTCGCCTACCTCATCGGCTGGCTGCGGGCCAAGAAGAAAATCAAGCCCGACAAGGGTACGACCAATAGCGACTACATTCGTTTTCGTCATCGGGATGGCAGTCCCCAGGGAGCCTACCTCGAAGGCGGCAGATACCCCACCCCCATCAAGGCCATAAGTGCCGTGGTGTACAGTCTGCTGGGTGATTTTGAACCCAAGGATTACGGGGAAATTGACCGCGTAGTGAATTGGTTGGGAAGATACGTTCCGGTCTTTGAATTGCTGGAGCGTTCGTGGCCCGTTCCGATCCTGCTGATGGGGCGGGACGATGCGGTCGGGGAATTTAAGCTCGATGCTTCCGGCGAGGTGGAGATAGAGTATCCCTTCGAAAAAAATGCCGAATACATCGAGTACCTCAACGAGTTGGGCGCTTTGTTCGCCAGGCAGGTGGACAACTACTATATTCCCAATCTGGTCGCCGAAAAACTTAAACTGGTTGAAATCCCCCACAACATTGGCGGGGTTTCGATGGGAGATGACATCTCGACGGGTGTAGTGGACACCTACGGAAGGGTATTTGGATACGACAATTTCCTGGTGCTGGACGCTTCGATTTTGCCCAACTCACTCGGACCGAATCCCGTCGGTACCATTCTGGCATTTGCCGAGAGGTCCATGGAAAAAGTAACGCAGCAATTCGAACGGGAAGGCGTGATTCGGGCCTAATCACTTCCTCTCCAACTCCACCGGACTTTTTTGACATTACCGTTGCCAAATTAGTCAATCGGGGTTGTCATCTTTTCCGAATTGGGACGCTTTGTCAAATTGTCAGTCAGCGTCCCCAGGCTACTCATCACCTAACCAGGTTCGTTTTTTGTAAATGGTCTTCCCTTAGTACAGCAACACAAAATGCGTATTATCCTGTTGTTGTAAGGAAAAAAAGCACGTACCCGTATAAACAGTTAGTGAGGATTTCACTGCAAAGGTTAAACAAACCTACCGTTTTGCGCGGTCAATGGCTTTCAGCAGAGAAGTATCATCCGAGGTATCTAGCCCGATTTCCCAGATCATCACACCACCCAAACCCAGCTTTTTGGCCAGGCGGGTTTTGGCTTCGATGGTGTTAATGCCGTTGTAAAAAGCACCCTTCCAGTAGTCGTCGTAGGGGCTTGCTCCGTCGGCGATGAGCTGCTTGTAGGTAGGGCCAAACTGCCCAAAGCCTTTCTTAGAATAGAACGGTAGCCCAATGATGGCCTTGGAGGGAGTTAATCCGCGCTCTTTCACCCAGTAGTCAATACTTTGGGTCGCGTAGGTGTAGGGCGAATGGGCTTTCACGATGTCCCCGCCGTAGTCGCCGTCGTAGGCCATCAGGTTCACCCAGTCCATCGCGTCGAGGGCTTCTTTTTTCGTGCCGTAGCCCTTTTTACCGCTCGCTACTACGGCAGCAGTCAGTTTTTTGTTCACAGCGTGGAGCGAGTCGGCCATTTCGCGCACCAGCAGCACGTAGTCGTCCGCCGATCGACTGTCCTCGTCGGGGTACTCCCAGTCCAGATCCACCCCGTCGAGATCGTATTTCCTGACCAGGGCCATCGAACTTTCAATAAAAGTGCGCCTTCCTTCGGGGCGCTCGGCCATTCGATGAAAGCGGCTGTCGTCACCGCCGCCATCGCCGATGCCCCAGCCGCCGATGGAGATAAACACGTCCCGTTTACCCCCGTGCGCGTGTTTCACGAGGCGTTTCAGAATACTGTCGTCACGCAGCGGCATGAGGGTATCGCCGCTGGGGGCAGGGATAGAAAACGAGTAATTGATGTGGGTGAGGTAATTGAGGGGCAGGCTCTCGGGTTCCGCCGAGCGCGGCGTGTAGTAGCCCACTACCTTGAACTCCTGGTTAGAAGACGAAGAGGGACGCTGACTCGAACAGCCCAGAGTACCGAGTAGCATATACAGGAACAGTGTAGCCGTGAGTTGGGATAAAAATCGGGGAAGCATGAAAACGGGTAGGTTAGGATGTAAATAAAGTACGGTACTCCGAATCGGAGAAGCCCAGCGTTACTACGCCCCCTGATTCATTTTCGACTAAGGGGCGTTTGATGGCTGAGGTGTTATTTTTCATAAACTCAGCTGCCGTAGCCGCATCAACCACCTGGTTTTTGTGGTCGTCAGATAGTTTTCGCCATGTGGTACCTGCGCGGTTCATGAGTCTTTCCCAAGGTACCTGCGTCAGCCAATGATCCAGTTTTTCGCGGGTTATACCTTGTTTCTTGTAGTCGTAAAACTGGTAGGGTACCTGCTGCGCGTCGAGCCAGGTGCGTGCTTTTTTGACTGAATCGCAATTGGAGATTCCATAAAGGGTGAACATAGCCGGCATTTGAAGGGAAGCGTGGAGAGGCAATTTATTAATTTTTCGTAAAATGCGGGATGTTTTCTTCAAAAGGTACCCCAAAGGTACCCTCGCGCCAAACTATCCCCCCACTATTTGGTTTTTCTGCCATGAAACTAACACTCCGTACCCCCGTATCAGCCCCACTCCGCCAGGTGTGGGACGGCTTCGACGAATCGCTGTTCAAAAAACTCAGCCCCCCTTTTCCCCCTGTAAAACTGGTGCGCTTCGACGGTAGCCATTCCGGCGACCTGGTTTCGCTGGAATTGGATTTTATCCTCTTCAAACAGAACTGGACGAGCCGCATCGCGGATCAGCAGGAAACTGACGAGGAAATCTATTTCATCGACGAAGGCACAAAACTCCCTTTTTTTCTGAGTTTCTGGCGACATAAGCACCGCCTGATCCGTCAGAAGACGGGGGGTACCCTCATCGCCGACGAGATTGAGTATCGTACCCCTTTTCTAGCGTTCGATTATCTGATGTATCCGGTCCTATGGGCACAATTTGCCTATCGCAAGCCCATTTATCGTCGTATTTTTTCCTGATCAAGCCTGTCGAAATGAAAATTCGTCTGTTTTTTTTTAAAAAAGGTGGACAGATTTTGTCTTTGTATTCCTTTGTGTGGTAGCACTTAACCCAAAGGACTATGAATCTCGACTTACAAGATAAAGTAATCATTGTGACCGGTGGCGCCAAAGGCATCGGCGAAGGCATTTGCCAGATACTGGCCGCCGAGCGCGCCATCCCGGTCATCGTAGGCCGCAATGAAGAAGACAATAGGGCCACGGTACACCGCCTGGAAGCCGGAGGAGCCAAAGCCTACGCCGTCACCGCCGAACTTTCGAAACCGGACCAATGTGCGAATGCCGTGGCCGACATTGCCGCGCAGTTTGGCCGCATTGATGGCCTGGTTAACAACGCGGGCGTCAACGACGGGGTCAATCTGGAACACGGTACTTACGAGGGTTTTGTGGCCTCACTCCACAAAAATCTGGTACACTACTACCTGATGGCCCATTACGCCCTACCCTACCTGAAAAAAGCTCAAGGTTCGATTGTCAACATTGGCTCCAAGACCGCCGAAACGGGGCAGGGGGGTACCTCAGCCTACGCCGCCGCCAATGGCGGGCGCAACGCCCTTACCCGCGAGTGGGCCGTGGAACTACTGCCCTACAGCATTCGGGTCAATGCCGTGATCGTGGCGGAGTGCTTTACGCCCATGTATGCCGACTGGATCAGGACTCTGCCGAACCCCCAGGAAAAACTTGATCAGATTACGGCAAAAATTCCGCTGGAAAACCGCATGACGACCGCCGAAGAAATTGCCAATATGGTGGTGTTCCTGCTGTCGGATCGGTCGAGCCACACCACCGGGCAGTTGATCCACGTGGATGGGGGGTACGTACACCTCGACCGGGCACTGGAATAGCGGGAGTACTCTAAAGACCAACCTCTATGTCGCGTTTTTGAAAATCACTTTCCTAATTGTGGGCACTTTCTAGTTTTTTTACCTGGTCGTGTATGAGGTTTATTTCCATGGACATTCTTCTCATCGCGCTTTCTTTCAAAAAAAATACCTACTACGTAAATTCATCGGCGAGTTCGCCTTAGCTCCATGAAAATCTAGAATATTTCATAAAATGGAGACAAATTCGCCGTAAAATAACCCTAAATATACTCTTTGACCTGGGCTCGCAACAGCCACGCCTTCAAGACCAAAGACTACCGTTACATCCGCCACGAAGACGGTAGCGAAGAGCTGTATATACTAAAATCCGATCCGAACGAATGGCACAATGTAGCCGGTCAGAAGCAGTAAGATAGGGCAAAAAAAGAGCTGAGGCAGTTTTTGCCCACCCCCAATATGCTGTGGGCTGCCGCCTCCCGCTATAATAACAACGACTATTTTATTAAACAGAAAAAATAACAGAGTGAAATACCCGAGTAAATGCCGAACCCCCGGAATTGCTTTGGCTTTATGATTATATACTCAGCTCAGCATTCAATATTTTATTCAGTTTTTCTAAATTATTACCCTGTAAATGATATTTTACAATCTTGATCCTGTCACTTTTTTTATCGAAATATTAAAATAAAGCGAGACAAGATCAGTATATTTATATTCAGTAAGTGTTTAACTTACACTTATTGTAAAACCCGAGACTCAGGTAAATCAATAAGCTCAATCCAAAGAGTATGTTTTCATCCCTCATGTATCCTTGCATCGATGAATCGGAAGTTAGTTTCGTGTAGCCTTTCTTGATTGGGAGCACACGTTGTGTAATGTGGAAGACAGTAGTTATTTCCACAGAAATTGAAGGACCACATTCACGAACTAAAACAAAAAGGCCTATGATATAAAGACATACACCTAAAAAAAGGCCGGCAATGCGTCAACATTCCCGGCCTGATCCCCTACTTTACTTTGCGTGGTATAGCTCCCGTTTTAACGGGTGATGGGATTTTATTGCTTTCAATTCACTCGAAAACAAATGTAAAGGTATGAAAAAAAGACCGTACTCCCCTTTTATGTCTCAGACGATCATCAGGAGTTCCTGCCTGATTATGGGACTAGCCATCGGCTCCGCTGCCCTATCCAGGCCCATCGACAACCTGGAAATCCTATCCACTGACCCTCGTAATTCTACAGAAACCCCAGCTTTAATCCTCCCGCTCGTTAGCATAGTTGACATTACGTTATCGGGTAGTATCACCGACGAGCAGGGCGCACCACTTCCGGGCGTAAGTATTGTATTAAAAGGTACCCAGCGCGGTACTACCTCCAATGCCCGGGGAGAGTTTACGCTCGTCGTCCCTGATCGCTCGTCTGTTCTTACATTTAGCTTCGTGGGGTACGTGCCTCAGGAAATAGAGGTAGGCAACCGGACGAGTTTCCAGGTGCAAATGGCTCCCGAAAACAAAGTATTGGACGAGGTGATCGTGGTAGGCTACGGCACGCAGAAGAAATCGACCCTTACCGGCTCGGTGGCTTCGGTGAAGGGAAGCGAAATCGTCGGAACACCCGTGGCCAACGTCTCGGGTACCCTCGCCGGACGGGTGGCGGGGGTTAGCATGCGACCCAATGGCGGTCAGCCCGGTGCCGACTCGCCGGTGATCCGTATACGCGGCATCGGTACAACCGGCAATGCCGCCCCGCTGGTGGTGGTGGACGGAATTATCCGGAACAACATTAACCAGATCGACCCTTCCACCATCGAGACAATCTCGGTGTTAAAAGATGCCGCTGCGGTGGCTCCTTACGGATTGGGTGGTGCCAATGGCGTTATTCTGATTACCACCAAAAAGGGGAAAATGGGGGCCCCCACCCTCTCGGTGAATAGCTACTACGGTACCCAGACCCCCACGTACTATCCCAAACTGCTGAGCGCGCAGGATTACATGCGCCTGAAAAACGAGGCGTATGTGAACGAAAATCCGACCAAGAACCAGTTTCCTTACGCGAAAGACCTCGTGGACAATTACATCCAGCTTAATGCGGAGGACCCCGACAAGTACCCAATCAGCGATACCAAAACGCTGGTTAACATGTACGCCCCCATGCAGAGCCACAACTTGCAATTGAGTGGAGGCAGCGATCGGATCAAGTACTTTACGGGCCTCGGCATCCTGCAGCAGAAGGGTATGTTCGACCCGGTAAGCTATACCCGCTACAGCTACAACATCAATCTGGAAGCACAAGCCACCAAAACCACCACTGTTTCATTGTCTCTGGCGGGTGCCATCGAAAACACCAAAGATGTGGATGCCGCTACAAATACGATCCGACTTTTCCGGAGTAATTTCAAGTTCATTCCCATTCAGAATCTAACCTACACCAACGGTTTTTGGGGGGAATTCGCCGGGAATTCGCCCATCGGAATTCTGAAGGCTGGCTACGACCGCCAGACTCGCAACACGTTACTAACCACGATCGGAATTGAACAAAAGCTTCCGTTCATCCCGGGTCTCAGTGTTAAGGGTACTTTCAGCTATGATCCAAATCAATTGACCGGCAAAGGCTGGCATACTCCATTCTACTTTTACTCACAGAACACCAATGTGACGCCTTACGCTTACAAGCGGGAGATATCAACGGCCGAGGGCGGCTCTCCGACCTACACCTACCTGAGCCAGAGCTATCAAAAATCCCAGACCTTCACCTACCAGGGGTACCTCAACTACCAGCGGAGCTTTGGGAAGCACGATGTAACGGGATTGTTGGTAGCCGAGGCCCGGAATAACACGTTCGAAACATTTACCGCCCGACGCAACAACTTCGCCATCAATGTGGACGAGCTGAGCCTGGGAAGCTCGGACAAAACGGATTTCGACAATTCAGGAACTTCCTCCACCGGCAGCCAGATTGGGTACGTCTACCGAGTTGGATACGCCTACGCGGGCAAGTACCTGCTCGAAGCCTCCGGCCGGTACGATGGACACTACTACTTTGCCCCGGGTAAGCGCTACGGCTACTTTCCGGCCTTCTCGGCGGGGTGGGTACTTTCGGAAGAGAACTTTATAAAGAATAGTCTGAGCCTGGTGGACTACCTTAAGATTCGGGCATCCTGGGGTAAGTCGGGTAACCTGGCGGGGTCGGCCTTCCAATACCTGGCGGGCTACAACCTGTATGGCAACGCCTATGCCTTTGGCGCGGGAAGTTTTGTACAGGGATCGTTCCAGCCGAGCGAGGCCAATCGCAACATTACCTGGGAAATTTCCACCAAGACCAACATCGGCATCGAAAGCTCACTCTGGCGGGGTCTGCTGACGGTCGAGGCCGATTATTTCTACGAAAAACGTACCGGTATGCTTCTACCCCCGGCCATCTCTGTTCCTGTCGAGTACGGGTTAGGACTGGCGGATGAAAATGCGGGTATCATGTCAAATCAAGGCTTTGAACTCACGCTGGGCACAAACTACCGATTCGAAAACGGCTTAAAGCTGGGGCTGAATGGGAATGTTAGCTACGCCAAAAACCGAATGATCCAGGTATTCGAGACGGCGGCCACCTTCAACAATCCCAACCGTCGCCGGACGGATCGTCCCTTCGGAGTTCCTTTCGGCTACAAAGCACTCGGTCTTTTCGGCACTCAGGATGATACAAACAACGATGGGATCATTAATGAATTGGACGGCTACAAAGTGAAGCAGTTTGGCGTACTACACCCTGGCGACATCCGCTATGCGGACTTGAGCGGAGCCGATGGTACGCCCGATGGCAAGATCGACGCCAATGATCAGATCGCGATCGGAAACCCCACCACGCCATTTCTGACTTATGGCCTGACGGCCAACGCGGGCTGGAAAGGCTTTGACCTGAATCTTTTCTTCCAGGGTTCCTCGCTGGCGAGCCTGGATATCCGGCAATTCCAAACGATTCCTTTCAACAACAACAACAGCAATTCCAGCTACGAATACTACGACAACCGCTGGACACCCTCGACTCCGGATGCCCGTTATCCACGGGCCAACCAGGCTCCTTATGCCAATAATACGCAGCTGTCCGATTTCTGGATGACCAGCACCGACCACCTGCGCTTGAAAACCGCTACCCTGGGCTACACGCTACCCACCACGGTGCTGAAAAGCATCAAGATTCAGAATGTGCGTTTCTATCTGTCGGGTCAAAACCTGTTCACTTTAAGCAAGTTGAAATTCATGGATCCCGAAGTAGGCTTTTCCGACCGCGAAACGGCCTACCCCAATCAGAAGGTACTTACTGCTGGTCTCAACGTCACTTTCTAGCTTCATCCGGATAACAACGATAAAAATATTAAATCCTATAATGATGAAAAATACAAAATCTATCCTTCTTGTCGCCCTGCTCGTTTGTGGCGTGAGTCTGGTCTCCTGTCAGGAAGATCTCCTGGAAAACGAAATCAAAAGTCGGCTCACCGACGGCACCCAATGGGCTACAGAGAGCAACGCGGATATCTTTCTCAACGACATTTACCATACTATATCGAACCGATGGAATTCGCCGGAGAACCTGGATAACTTCACGGACGATAACGATGCCGGGTTTTATTGGCGCTCGTACAGCTGGAAGCAAGGCATCGTGGACCCGACTGTCTTGAACGGAGCTCCCATGGATCAGCAATATAATGGGGGCGCTTTCACCAGTACCACAAACCACGCCACTGATTTTGCCACCTGGGGGGCTGCCTACAATAAAATCAGACGGTGTAATTTATTCATTAAAAAAATAAATGAGAATGCTGCTAATTTTTCGCCAGATTTCGTCAAAAAAAGAACCGACGAAGCGCGTTTTCTACGGGCCTTTTTTTACAGCGAGTTGTGGTTGCATCTTGGTGGGCTTCCCATCATTACCGAAGTGCTGGATCGGGGTACTATGAGCGAAGAGCAGCTGTACAATTCCAGAAAGACATTTGGAGAAACCTTTGACTTCATTACCTCGGAGCTGGAAGCGCTTGTGAACAATAAAAATCTGGCTGTAAAGTACAAGAAAGCGGACGCCAACGCCGGACGCGCAACCCTGGGAGCAGCGCTGGCACTGAAAGGGTGGCTGGAACTCTACGCCGCCAGCCCTACCTTCAATACCACCAGCTCACCAGCAGGAGCCGATCCGAACAAACTGATTAGTTTTGGCAACAATGATCCCAACCGCTGGAAAAAAGCCGCCGAAACCAACAAAAAGTTCATGGATACCTACGGAGGAACCTACGCACTATTTCCTGCCTTACCCACTTTGTGGTTTGAAAGCAACGAGTACAATTCAGAGGTGATCTGGGATCGTCAGATCGTGGCCTACGTCATGGGATCCAACTACGAGCAATACGGCGGTCCGGTCTGGATCAACGGGGTATACTATACGTGGGGCAACTATGATCCCACGCAGGAACTGGTGGATCAATTCGCGATGGCCAATGGGAAGGTTATTTCGGACCCCACCTCCGGCTACGATCCCCAGAAGCCTTATGTGAATCGCGAGAAGCGGTTTTATGATTTCATAGTCTACGACGGGGCTCCCTACAAACAGGACTGGATGGCAACCACCGACACTATTTTTACCCGTATCGATAAAGTGAAACCATCCAAGAATCAAATCGACTTTGGAACGGATGATGTCGGAAATACGGGTTATTACTTCAAAAAGAAAATCAACCCACTGCTGCCCCGTGGTGGCTCATCCAGCGGACAGAACTACGTGTTCTACCGTTACGCCGAGGTACTACTCAACTACGCCGAAGCACAAAACGAATTCTCGGGTCCTGACGCCTCGGTGTATCAAGCAGTCAACGCCATCCGGCAGCGGTCGAGTTTGCCCGCGCTGGCCACGGGATTGAGCAAAGACGACATGCGGGCGGCCATTCGCCGTGAGCGTCGCGTGGAGCTATGCTTCGAGCAAAAGCGCTTTTACGACATTATACGCTGGGGCATCGCTGAGGACGTGATGAATAAGGACTTGCACGGGATGAAGATTACTAACTCGTCGCCCGCCGACAACCGGGGCAAATGGGTGTATGAGGTAGTGGGACTGAACCATCCCCACGTCTTCAATAAGAAAATGTATATGAATCCGATTCCGCAGTCGGTGATAGATCAGAACTCTAAGATCAAGCAGAATCCGGGGTACTAGTCCATGCAACTACTTAGCTTACCAATTTTTCATTAGAGTTCTCGGGAGGTCAGCTTCAAACAAAGTTGGCCTCCTTTTTTTGACCAATGGATAGTACTATTGCACCAAAGCGTGCTTTGATGAAATAAATACCCCCGGCATACCGCTTCTTACAGCTACCCGGATGACTTGGTCCAATCGAACGCAGAATTTCAGTTTTTATAATAAAAGGATCTTATAATACGCCGAGGAATTATGAAAAAATGCTTCCTACTGCTCCTAACCACCTGGCTTTTTGCCACTCCTCCCGCCCAGGCTCAGGACGATCTTTCCGTCTTTGACTATTGGAACTTCCACGAAGGCAGTCCGGCAATGTCGTTATATAAGCACATCTACCAGCGGGCTTCGGATCAATTGGCAAACCGACGGGCAGCCGTTGCGAAACTCCAAACCAAGGCCGACTGGCAGAAGCGGCAGGCAGCCGTGAAAGCCAAACTCGCCGAATCCGTGGGGACCTTCCCCGCTAAAACGCCCCTCAATCCAGTAATTACCGGTACCTTAGAACGAGAAGACTTCACGGTAGAAAAGCTTTACTTCGAATCAATGCCCGGCTATTTTGTCACGGCCGCTTTGTTCCTTCCCAAAAACAAGCCGGGAAGACTTCCCACCATCCTGTATTGCAGCGGGCACAGCGTCAACGGCTTTCGCAGTGATGTGTACCAGCATACGATTCTGAACTACGTAAAAAAAGGCTTCATCGTACTGGCTTTCGACCCCATCGGGCAGGGCGAGCGGCGGCAATACCGCGACAGGAAGGGCAAAGCGTCACCCACCCAGGATCATTCTTACTCGGGTACCTACCCCTTCGTGTCGGGAAGTTCGGTAGCCAACTATTTTATCTGGGATGGAATCCGGGCCATCGACTACCTGGTCTCCCGTCCCGAGGTGGATGCGTCCCGGCTGGGCATCACTGGCCGGTCGGGGGGAGGTACCCAAACCGCCTACATAGCCGCACTGGACGACCGTATTTTGGCCGCCGCCCCCGAATGTTTCATCACCACTACGGACAAGCTCTGGCAGTCCAACGGACCGCAGGATGCGGAACAGAATGTGGTTGGTTTTTTGGAAAAAGGCCTTGACTTCCCCGACCTGATTGAAATCCGCGCTCCTAAGCCTACGATTTTGGTCAGTACCACCCGCGACATGTTCCCGATTCAGGGTGTGCGGGATACCTATGCGGAAGCCAAAGCCGCCTTCGCAGCTTACGGAAAAGCCGAAAACATACAAAAAGTGGAGGACGACGCCCCCCACGCCTCCACGCCCAGAAACCGGGAAGCTACCTACGCTTTTTTTCAGAAGCACCTCATGAACCCCGGCAGTGCGGAAGATTTGGATGTTGCTATTTTCAAAGAAGAAGAGTTATACATCACCCCTACCGGCGACGTATTCAAAGACTTATCCAGCGAGACCATTTTTAGCCTGAATCAGAAGTACACCCAACAGAGATTTTTGGAACGTGTGGCCCGCCAACAAGGTAAGGCACTGGACGTGAAAGCACTACGCTCCCAGGTCATCGCCCTGTCGGGCTACGAAAACCCACCGGTTACCCGCGACGTAGTTTTTTCGGGCAGGATGCAGCATCCCGGCTATGCCGTTGAGAAGTATCTGGTGCGGGGAATGGGTACCTACTACCTGCCGGTGTTGTGGCTCAAACCCGAAAAGGCAAACGGAAAAAGGCTGCTCTTTCTGGACGAAAAAGGGAAAGGGGGCACTGGGGAGAAAGGGGGGATAATTGACCAGCTGGTCCGTCAGGGGTACGAGGTGATCGTGCCCGATCTGAGTGGCCACGGGGAATTAGCAAACGGCTACATGCAGGGCGGCGACGCTATCCTGGAAGAGGTACCCCTGAATCTGTGGTATGCGGGTATCCAAACCCACCAAAGCCTGGTGTCCGTGCGGGCTGGGGAAATTGCTATTTTGTCCGATTTTATCAAAAAAGTAACCCAAGCCCCGCAGCATTTGGCAGCTGCGGCCTTCGGTACCCTGACCTCCGACCTGCTTCATGCGGCCACTATCGCCAACCCTTTCGAGCAAATCATCCTGCTCAATCCGCTGGTATCCTACCAATCTATTACCGAGCAACCGGACTACAAGCCCAAATTTGCCATGTCAACCGTTGCGGGAGCCCTCTTTCAGTATGATTTACCCGATCTGGTGGCGGCTCTGGCTTCCAGGGGATTACTTCTGGTCAATCCCGTCGATGCGGAGGAGAAAGTACTCAGTCAGGAGCAAATTTCCACGGCATATCATCAAGCCTTAGCAACGCCCGCCACACCCGCATCATTCATTCGTGCGGAGGTACCCTCCCGTAATTATGCCACTACCCTCGCCGAATGGATCAAGTAGACCTATTCACAAACCAAAGCGGCAGCCCCACCCTCCAAACCTAACATCAAGATTCGATCCGCCGGGGGCAATTCGTCCAGTACCTCTTCCTGGTATTTTAGGAGTCGGTCATCGTCCGGGACTGGTGGGAATCATTGTAATTGAACACCGCAAAAAAAGGCTGTCCGGGTCGGCGATTCCACCAGCCCGCCTCGTTGGAACTCTCGTTCCAGGCTTCCTTTGTAAAAGCCTCCGGATTCTGCACGTTGTAGTCCGTTTTGCTATTGTTCGTAGCATAGTACCCCTGCTGCTGCAGGTAGTACGGAAACCCGTGGATGTTTTTCGGAATGGCGTAATTGCTCCGGTGGTTGCCCGTACCCAGTTTAAAGGTCCGTACCCCCGTGATGATGGCGCTCCGGCTGGGTGAACATACAGAACCCGTGGAGAAGGCGTTGGTAAACCGCACCCCTTCCCCGGCCAGACGATCGATGACGGGCGTGCGGGCATCTTTATTGCCATAGCAGCCAATAAACTGCGGGGAGGTGTCCTCGATGGTGATCCAGAGGATGTTGGGTTTTGTCTGGGCAAACGGGGCTATCGCACTTAGCAGCATACCAGCCATCAGCCATAGCTTTTTCATAGGATTCATTTTAAATCACGAATTGAGAATTCAGGGGGTGGGGACAGGGGATCATTCAATCGTCGATACTCCCCTTCTCGTAGTCGCTGTCGTTGACCCAAGGTGTGGGAATCTTTTCCCCCTTCATGACTCTTTCATAAAACCCATTTACATCCTGTGAGAACGGGTACTGCTCGTACAGATGCCCGTAGCCAAGCATCCGCAGGTCGCCCTGGGCGAGAAGCCGGGCTTCCATATCTTTTTCCATGGACTTTTTGGTGGCCTGGTGCTTAGGCTGTGCGGCCAGGTTCACCACGCAATCAGGGTCTTTTTTCAAGTCGTAAAGCTCCTCCGTCGGACGCTTTCCGAAGGCCATCGTCCAAAAGGTCTTGTCTACACCCTGGCGGCGGTTGTTCAGGATAAGGGTTTTGGTGGGGCTGCCGTCGGTGTTGAGGTATCCCGTCTCCGGGTTACAGGCGGGCCAGCGGTCATTGGCATAGTTCTTAATGTACAGCATCCCGTTTTTGTGCATTCCCCGGATTGGGTACCCCTGGTCGTGGGGTCGGCCGTAGTCATGCCGTTCCTGACCAACGAGCTGCACGGTGCGGGCCGGCTCGATCCAGCCATTTTTGGCGCTTTCGAACAAACTGCGCATACTTTTCCCGGCCATGGGTCTCATGCCCGACTCAACAGCCCCAATTCCCGCCGCGTCAAAAAAGGTCGGGGCCAGGTCGGTCATGTTGACATAGTCGTCAATTTTGCGTCCGGGATTCTTGATCCCGTTTTTCCACATGACGGCGAAGGGAACGTGGTTAGAATTTTCGTAGGCATTGCCCTTCACGCGGGGAAACGGCATACCATGGTCGGAGGTGTACACAATGAGTGTGTTTTCCAACTGCCCGTTGGCTTCCAGGGTTTTCAGCACGCGGGCCACGTGGCTGTCGAGGTACTCAATCTCATAGGCGTAGTCAAGCAGGTCGGTACGGACGGTAAGCGAATCGGGAAAATAGGCCGGAACGCGGTCGATCATGTCGGGTGTTTTACCCCCTTTTTTGATACCCGCGCCGTACTCATATTCCCGATGCGGCTCGGTGAAGCCCAGCCAGAAGCACCAGGGCTTGCCGTCGGCCTCACCTACAAAGTCTGCGAAATTGGCTGCGTAATCGTTGATGTTGATATACTTGGCCGGAGGGGTCAATTTGTGTTTAACGTAACTTTTTTTCAAAAACTCCCGCGCGGAACCGTCCTCATGCAGGGCTCTCCCCGGCCCCCATCCTTTTCCCGTATACCCCACAAAGTAGCCTTGCTCGGCTAGTACCTCGGGGAATGTCTTAAAGTAGTTTGGAAAAAAATTGCCGTGGTTCATGCCCGCGTCCAACTGCCACGAATTGCGGCCCGTAAGCATGATAGCCCGCGAAGGGGCACACTTGGCATTGGGCGTATAGGCATTGTTGAACAGAATCCCTTCCCGGGCCATACGATCGAAGGCGGGGGTATTCACCCATTTTACACCGTAGGCGCTCATATCGCGTCCGGCGTCGTCGGCTACGATGTAGAGGATGTTGGGACGGGTGTTGGGTTGGGGAGTTGCTTTGTCAGTACCCTGGAAGGCTGCTAGCAGGGGTATCAAAAACAGAGATCCAAGCACGGGTATTGTAAGAAATTTCATACGGAGTTTTTTTTGTTAATGGTTTCAAAAATCTATGATTCAATCACAATTGGTCGGCGGAGGCTTGTTCATATATCCCTAGCCCGGATCGGGTTTGGCTAGCCGCCCGTTTAAAAAGGCGGGGCGGTACAAAATTAAAGATACTGCCGTATTTTGGTCGCAGAATACTGCCGACCTGAATTGCCACAGCCTCATCGTATTCTCTTAGATTTTTCAAAAGCCTACGAGGATTGTCCCCCGCCCGATCGGTGAGGCGCTGCGCATAATCCCAGGAACTTGACCATATTCCGTCCCGATCCGCATCCACAAAAACAGCTCCCGAAGCTCCTATTACCCCGGGTGACCAGGCCGAGGAGGTAGGCTGGTAGGGTCGGGCGAATTGCCAAAAGGGAAGCTTGTCACCCGGTCCCTCGGCAATCGCGACCAGGAACACATCGTGACTAGGTACCTGAATATCCCAGGAGACCTCCCCTTTCAAACCGGGCCTGTTAGATGCCTCTATTTTTTCCTGGCGAATCAATATTCCATTGGCATAAAGGGATATCCGACTGGCGCGGGCCCAGGAGGGGCCAGTGACCCGGATGGCCACCTTTGTTGACTTCGTGGCGGTTTGCGCCAATTCGCCCGGCCCAAAAACGGCACCCACTGTAAGCTCGGTAACTAACCCGTAGCTGACCATCACCTTTCCCTGTCGGAAGCTTTCCATCGCTTCCGAAACATTAATATTACCGGGGTCTTCGTCCCCGCACCGGATGTACGTCCTGGCCTGTCCAACCAGGTAACGGCTCACCGTATGCGAGTCGGAGGAACCCACTGGCGCCACGCGCAAACCCCGGTTGAGTAGTCCAAACCAATCGCGGAACAGTTGCATGGGATCGGATTGTGTGGCCCCCGAGTTGATCACCTCCATGGAATTGCCCGGAAACTTCCAGCCCAGAAGGCTTTGTCCGGCGGGTGCGACATGATGCTTCGCATCAAAGGGACGAAAATCACCGTGCAGATCACGGGCATGGTTCAGAATCACATTGTACTCCGGGGTACCCGTCTGCTTCTTACCAAGTATCTCATCCCAGCTATTGACCCGATGATTCGGGGGAGGCTGGTCCAGATCCACGGGGAATACATTGAAATGTCCGATGGAGGTTGTTAGTTCCATACCGGGTATTAAGGTAAAGAAAGCGTTCACGCCCATTTTCTTCGCCGCAGGAAGTAGGTTCACCAGTACGTTGTGATCTGTGATAACCGGCAATTCCAACCCTTCGCCCGCAATGGTCAGGACTCGTTCTTCATCGGTGGCATCCCCATGTCCCGAGTGGGTGAAGGTGTGAATGTGCGTATCGCTACTCACCCAACCCGGGGTGGGTACCTCTTTCCGAATAAAGAGTTTTTTCTCAACGTGATCGCCGGGTTTCAGGAAAATCCGCACGGAGTCCACCCCGTACTCCGTGCCACGATTCGCGTACAGCACATACTCGCCAGCGGGCAAGCCGAAATGCGCCTTACCCGTGGCCGTATACAGAAACCCGGCACGTGCAGCCTGAGCCGGGTTATGAGTAACTCCAATGGGTTGGAGCGTACCGGAAGCATCCGTAACCGTGATTCGGCACGGCAGTAGGGTATTACCTTCCCGGACCTCAATTTCTACCGTTGCCTGGTGAAGTACCTTTTCTAAGGGAAGGGGAATCAGGGAAATTTGTCCTACCCGAATGTCATTACCCCGGCCTTCCGCTGTCATGACGACGGCAGGCAATATTTCGACCGCATTACCGCTAGCACGAATCAATCCTTTTGGAATGGAGAAGTACGATAGCATATCTTTCTCATCCAGGACAAGTTCGCCCAGAAGCTGTTCGTTGAAGAGTACCTTCCATTTTTCGTTCACATTGTACTGGCGAAGCGCCAGGCATTTCTCCTGATTGCCAGGTTCTGCGCTGAAAGTAAGCCGAAGCCGGTTCCCTTCATTCTCCACCGAAAATTCGTCCCACTGGGGTTGAGAACCATTCCGCAAGTGGTGCAGCCTGTCCGTTAGGATAATTACCTGTCCGTAGCTCAGAACAGGAACCCAACAAAAGAAGACAATCCTAACGAAAAGATTCATGGTCGTACGTTTTGTGAAATAGGGCCGCCGGATACGCGCTTCCGACGGCCCCCAATGAAAAAGTATCGCTCCTCCCCCCTGTCCAATGAGGACGCTGCCTTTTTATGGATTTTGTACCAAGTTGGAATTCAATACAATCTCTTGCTGCGGAATAAAATACACCACCCTCGGGTCATTGGGCTGAATGGTTTGTACATTCTGACCGCTCAGCAGGTGGTACCCCGGATAATCCCGCACCAGAGGTAGGTTATTGCGGAATACATCGAACTTCCTGAGTGCTTCGAAGGCCAGCTCAATCCGCCGCTCCTCCAGAACAACATTGAGTACCGACGTCTGTCCTTTCAAATCACCCGTCCCGTACAACGCATTGCCCGACAGCCCCGCTCTTTTTCGGATCAGGTTCACATCGTCCAGGGCGGCAGCGGCATTGCCGAGTTTCGCGTTAGCCTCCGCCCGAATCAGGTACATCTCGGCCAGGCGCAGGTAGACTGGGGAGCTAAGGGTCTGGATACCGTCCTGCCCCGAAAACTTGTAGATAAAATACTTGGGGATACCGTTGCGAGTGGCCAATACATCGTTGCCCGCAGCATTCTTAACGTAAAATGGCTTCTGAAACTCATGCCGGACGTCCTGGGGGTACTTGTCCAGCAATTTGCGGTAACTTTCCGAAGAATACATTTCTCCCCAGCCTAGTCCATTGGTACCATCGTACATAGAACCTATGGCTCCCTTCGCCAGATCATCAACGGGCGTATGCTTTATCGCAAAAATAGTCTCCGGGTTACTTTCGTTGGCTACTGTAAAATACTTTTTGTACGCCTCCGTATCCACCAGTTTATACCGGCCTGAACCTATTACCTGATTGGCAGACTCGAGAGCCTTAGCGTTATCCACTTTGAAGAGGTACACCCGCGCCAGAAGTGCCTTGGCGACTTCTTTGGATACGTAGCTGCTGTTCTTTTTGACGTTCATCAGGGCTGTCACCCTGGTCAGGTCACTGATAATGAATTCGTAAACTTCCTTGACCGTACTGCGGGGGGGCAATACACTCACGTCGGTGTCCTTCCGAATCATGACACCCGGCCCGCTACCCTGATTCTGCGCGTAGGGCCTGCCGAATGTATTCACCAAGTCAAAATGAGCCATGGCCCGCAGGTATAGGTTCTCACCCAGAAGTTGATCCAGTTCGGGAGATGTTCCTTCCTTTACATTCTCAATGACCTTATTCGCGCCGTAAATCAGCTCGTACGCCCGCCGCCAGAACCGGATCGTCTGCGTCATATCAACCAGGTGCCGGTAATTGTAGGCAAAGAAAAAGTTATTGCCGGTCGATCCGCTCAGGGTCACGTTGTCGCTCGGGTACTCGGTCAGGAAATGATAGAAGGTAGCATAGTCCAGCGTTTTAAGGAAGCTGTAATTCCCCGTTGTCGCATCCTGTACCCCTTCCACGGTGTTAAAAATAGTAGTCGCATCCTTTCCGTTATAGGGATCAAGGGCCAGTTCACAGGAGGTAATCGAAAAAAGTAGTGTTGTAAAAAGTAGGGTAAGGTACCGTTTCATAATATTGCTGAGGTTAGAGTCCGATGTTTAATCCAAAGAGAAGCTTCTTGCTTACAAAGTAATTATTGAGGCCAGCCGAAGCATTGTCCAATGCGACTTCCGGGTCCATCCCCGAGAACTTAGTCCAGGTATGGAGGTTATCGCCCGTCACGAACACATTGATTCCCGATAGCTTCAACCGCTGCACCAGTTTGACAGGTAGGGCGTACCCTAAGCGGATATTCCGCAGCCGGATATAGCTCCCATCTTCAAGATAGCGGGACGAAAGCTTGTTGGAGTTTAGGTTTCCGCCCAGGACGGGAAACGGATGCGTGGCGATGTCCCCCGGCTTTTCCCAGCGGGATTCACCCGGCCGCAGGGCCACGCTATTGGTGGTAGGGTAGGCTCCATCTCCACCCAGGTTCTCTAACAGGGAATGATTAATCAGGGCTCCCTGGGAGAACGTCAAGAAAATATCCAGCGTGATGCCTTTGTAGGAGAGGTTGTTGGTAAAGCCTCCCGTAAAATCCGGATTACTCTTGCCCAGTAATTGCCGGGTAGCTTCGTTGTAATTTGACGTCGTTTCCCGGGTTTTGACATTCCCAGCCTCATCGTAGGTCAGTTTTTCCCAGAGGGGCTTGCCGGTTTCGGGTTCCACACCCAGCCATTTCTGCATGTACCAGGTATGCAAAGGCCGGCCCAC
>JBBRDE010000054.1:0-22586 GCA_038204185.1 Cytophagales bacterium | reverse complement strand
AATTAAATCTCCCTGATTGTTTTTAACCTCAAATAAAACAGTAACAGAGGAAATTATTGTTTGCGTTTTATTGAAAATAGATAAACTTTTAATTGATTTTTTCTCGCCCTGTAAATCAAAATTCTCCCAATCAAAATTGAGTAAATTGATATTTTCGTTATTTTTGACAATCACAGTATTAGTGCCTGAGCTAGTTTTTGAATTGAGTTTGTCTGAATTGTAATTCTCTTCCTGTAAGTTGGTGTTATTAGCTTTTTCTATAATTGATTTTATCACGTTATCATCCATTTCAGATGTATCTGTATCCATCATCATTCCTTCTGCGTCTATCGTCATATCAGCGCCTTCCTCGATCTGCTCAAAATCAGTTGAACCTAACTTTGAATTATTGGTATTGTTATCGAAATTCACGGAAAATTTTTCCTCCAAACTATTTTCTGATTTTGATCCAGTTGTCAAATAGTTTCTAGAACTTATAAGAAAAGTTAGAACTAACACGCTTGGTACTAAATATAGCAAAATGTCTTGTTCAAATTCTTTACTAGTATTCTTATATAATAAATATATCAACCATCCAAAAAACAGGATAATTAAAAGAATTGAAACAATACCTACTTCATGAAAGTCTTTAAATTCTAATAAAGTTTTTAGTAAACCAGAAGAAAGACATACTAGCAAAAATAACTTGAAATATTTCATAGTCTTTTCAAATTTATATTATTCCCTTCACAATTACTAACTTGGAATTTTTATCGTGTTTTTCTGTAAATCTACGTCAATACATTCATCGGTCAAAAACCTGAATTCAGAAAGCTTCACACGACTGGGGTCATTTCGTAAAACGCATCGTTTCGCAGGTTATACGCCGCAAACGAAACAGCCTGTTGAATAGATTCGATAGACAAATGCGGATAAATTTCGGCGATCTGGCTTACAGAACCACCGGATACAATTAGTTCCAAAATGAATTCCACGCTAATCCTGGTACCTTTGATAACAGGTTTGCCACCCAGAATGTCGGGATTAGAAGTAATATAAGGGAAGTTCATAAACAATCAGTTTTCCAGCAAATTAAAGGTTTGTCGATTAGTTTCCAAAACCTCATAAAAGTACTCCGCCACTTCCACCTCTGCATACTCCTCCACCAGATTACACCCACAAATCAAATTCCGGTCTCCGTAGGAGGCTGACGCTGGGCCAGAACCTCAGCTGTAGCTGCTTTTCTGTGTACTTTTACAATACAAATAAATCCCGAAGCTTCTGATCAAGGGTACCTTGAATCGACGATGGAAGTACACCCAATTGTTTTTGGATCAAACCTCCGGGAATAGTAACTACCCGGTGAAGCCGGATGGCGGAATCAACTTTGAGTCCCGTTTGGAGAAAATGCGGGTCTGTTTGTAAAATAGCCAAATCACTAGCTTCCGTAGCTTTCTGAACTTGGCTGGTGATAAAGGCGATGACGATATGGTCGTAAGCACTAACGCTGTCCGTCAGGCAAAGTGCCGGACGCACCTTCGCTCCGGACAAATCGTCAAATGGGAAGGGAACCAGGACGATTTTACCTTTCATCGGCTAAGTCGAAACCATCATGTAGTGAATAGATATCCTCCGCCTCATCCGCCAGAAACTCAAAAGCTGGATTAGACGAAACAGCTTGCAACCACTCCGCATTGTCGTTGTCCTCGGGAAGAAGTACTAGTACACGAACATTCCGGTTGCGCAGGGCAATGGGCTGCTTAATGGTGAGGAAGCCATCTTTATCAATGGTTCCGCTTGTTTCAAATGCGATCATCTCATTGGCTTTTTACCAAATCTACGTTTTACGCCAGACAAAACAAAAACCTGGAAGTAGAGTAGCCATTGGCTTACTCTATTTCCAGGTTAACGCCTTAGCCAAAATGCAAAGGCTCAGGTAGTGGGGACTGTCAAATTACTCCGCCACTTCTACCTCCGCGTACTCCTCCACCGGAATACACGAGCAAATCAAATTCCGATCGCCGTACGCGCTATCGACGCGGCTGACGCTGGGCCAAAACTTGTTGAAGCGCAGGGCGGGCAGCGGGAAAGCCGCTTTTTCGCGGGAATAGGGACGCGTCCAGTCGTCGGCCAGTACCACGCGGGCGGTGTGGGGGGCATGTTTCAGGACGTTCTCGGCGCGGTCGGCGGTACCTTCTTCTACTTCGCGGATTTCCTGGCGGATGGCCAGCATCGTGTCGCAGAAGCGGTCGAGTTCAGCCTTGGATTCCGATTCGGTCGGTTCGATCATGAGGGTACCTGCCACCGGGAACGACAGGGTAGGGGCGTGGTAGCCGTAGTCCATGAGCCGCTTGGCGATGTCCTCGGCCTCGACGCCCGCTACCTTGAACGGACGACAGTCCAGAATCATCTCGTGGGCACAGCGGCCGTTAGTACCCGTATACAGTACCTTGAAGTCGTCACGCAGGCGCTCCTTGATGTAGTTGGCGTTTAGAATCGCCATTTTGGTAGCGTTGGTCAGTCCTTCACCGCCCATCATGGCGATGTAGGCATAGGAAATCGTGAGGATACTCGCGCTGCCGTAAGGTGCGGCCGATACGGCACCAGCCTTACCCACGTGGGTACCCTGGCTGACGTGCTGCGGCAGGAAAGGTACCAACTGCTCGGCCACGCCGATGGGGCCCATACCGGGACCGCCGCCGCCGTGCGGAATGCAGAAGGTCTTGTGCAAATTGAGGTGGCAGACATCCGCTCCAATCAGGCCCGGACTCGTCAGACCTACCTGCGCGTTCATGTTCGCACCATCCATATACACCTGTCCGCCGTGTTCGTGGATCAGGGCGCATATTTCTATGATACTTTCCTCAAATACGCCGTGCGTCGAAGGGTAGGTCACCATCAGGCAGGCGAGTTGGTCGCTGTACTGCTCGGCTTTGGCCCGCAGGTCGGCGACGTCGATGTTACCGCGCTCGTCGCACTTGGTCACGACCACTTTCATACCCGCCATCACCGCCGAGGCCGGGTTGGTACCATGCGCCGACGAGGGAATCAGGGCCACGTTGCGGTGACTTTCGCCCCGGCTTTCGTGGTAGGCACGAATCACCATCAGCCCCGCGTACTCGCCCTGGGCGCCCGAATTAGGTTGCAGCGACATAGCCGCGAAGCCCGTAATTTCGCACAACCAGTCGTTCAGTTGCTTGAACATGATCTGGTAGCCCCGCGTCTGCTCGACGGGCGCGAAGGGGTGTATGGCCCCGAACTCCGGCCAGGTGACGGGAATCATTTCCGCCGTAGCGTTGAGCTTCATGGTGCAGCTACCCAGCGCAATCATGGAATGTACCAGCGACAAATCCTTGTTTTCCAACATTTTCAGGTACCGCAGCATCTCGTGCTCGGTGTGATGCGTGTTGAACACGGGATGCATGAGGTAGGGCGTGTTCCGTGTGAGGGCATCGGAGAACGTAATTTCCATTTCTTCCTCCACCATCATTTCACCCAGAAAACCGGAAACCTCAGCAAACAGATTCAGCAGATTGATGACATCATCGAAAGTCTTGGTCTCATCGAACGACACGCTCACGCGGCTATCGGGATGTTGGTAGTGTCGCAGGTTGATTCCCATTTTCACCGACTCTTCCTTTAACTTCCGGGCCAGAGGTGTCTGAATGGTTACGGTATCGAAGTATTCGTCGGTCGTGACGTGGAAGTTGAATTTCTTCACCGTTTCGGCGAAGAGTTTGGTCAGGCCGTGCGTGCGTGCGGCGATAGTTTGCAACCCATCGGGACCGTGGTAGACCGCGTAAGCCCCGGCCATGACGGCCAGCAGTACCTGCGCGGTGCAAATATTGGAGGTAGCTTTCTCGCGGCGAATGTGCTGCTCGCGGGTTTGCAGGGCCATGCGCAGGGCGCGGTTGCCCTCGGCGTCCACCGACACACCGATGATGCGACCCGGTAACTGCCGTTTGAAGGCGTCTTTGGTAGCAAAAAATGCCGCGTGCGGTCCGCCGTAGCCCATAGGTACCCCAAAGCGCTGGGCCGAGCCTACCACCACGTCGGCTCCCATTTCGCCGGGAGCTTTGAGCAACGTCAGGGCCAGTAAGTCGGCGGCCACGGCCACAAAAAGATCGAGTTCGTGGGCGGAGGCGATAAAATTTGTATAGTCGTACACCTGCCCATTGGTCGCCGGGTACTGCACCAGGGCACCGAACAGTTTTTCCTGCGTTAAATCAACAGTAGTATGGTTGCCGACCACGATTTTGATGCCTACAGGCGTGGCGCGGGTATAGAGCAAATCAATGGTTTGCGGGTGGCAGAGTTCGGACACAAAGAACGTATCGGCCTGTTTTTTGCTGGTGGGGCGAGCGGCGTACAGCATCGTCATGGCTTCGGCGGCGGCAGTAGCTTCGTCGAGCAACGAAGCGTTAGCAATTTCCATGCCCGTCAGGTCGGTGACGACGGTCTGGAAGTTGAGCAGCATTTCGAGCCGTCCTTGCGCAATTTCGGCCTGGTAGGGTGTGTAAGCCGTGTACCAGCCCGGATTTTCCATGATGTTCCGCAGAATCACAGGCGGCGTAATGGTATCGTAGTACCCTTGCCCGATATAAGATTTGAAAACCTGATTTTCACTGGCCAGCCGCTTGAAACCCCGCAAAAAGGCGCGCTCCGATAGCGCGGCAGGTAGGTTCAGCGGTTTGTCAAGACGAATTCCGGCCGGAATAGTTTGGTCGATCAACTCGTCGAGGGTACCTACGCCCAGCATTTGCAGCATTTCGCTAAGTTCCTGATCATCTTTGCCGTGGTGGCGATTTTCAAATTTTTCCTGGGACTGGAGGTTGATTTTCATGCTGAATTAGATACTGGATGCTGGATTATTGGATACTGGACTAATCGGCGCGGTTGGACTTTTGATTTTAAAAAACAAAAGTAGGGAAAGTAATGACTCCCATAAAACTAGTTGCCTGACAAATAATTGAGTTGGTAACATTTTGTCTTTGAAAGAAGTTTGCCAAAAAAATAAGCCCCGGATTTTGCCGGGGCTTAGTACTATATCGTGTAAATAATTTTCAGGTACCAGGGCAACCGCAGTCGCTCTTGCGCTTGAAAATACCGAGGAATTTTTTGCTGCGGGGCTTCTTGTAGCCTTTATACCGTTTTTTGTCTTTCTTCTTTTTGCCCAAAACCCCCATCTCCGTTTTGACAGAAGTCGCATCGAGCAACGAACTAGCGCGCGCTTCCATGCCGAAGCCCACCAGCATCCAGCCGGAAAGCAGTAGTATGATCAGTTTCTTGTTCATGATGTTTCTGGTAATTGAAGCAAAGTCTTTTTAACAGAACGCGTTGAGGGGAGATTTATTCTTTTTGAAGGAGGAAAGGAGATGGTGGAGTGTCCCGTGGTGAGGAAAAAATGGGATCATGCGAACATTCGTCAGGCCGAATAGACGAGCCCGTCCTTTCCTCCTCGCGCCCTAGGCGCGCACCAATTCCAAAACCGTAATCTCCGGCAGAATCCCAACCCGACCCGGATAGCCGAGGTACCCGAAGCCCCGATTAACGTACAGATATTGGTCTTCTTCCTGGTAGAGTCCGGCCCAGTGTTCATAACGATACTGCGCCGGACTCCACTTAAAGCCGGGTAGCTCGATACCAAACTGCATGCCGTGCGTGTGTCCCGCCAAGGCGAGGTCGATGCCTTTGTATTCGGGCCGTACCTGCGCGTTCCAGTGACTGGGATCGTGCGACAGCAAAATTTTGACGGGGTACCCTTCCGCCCCCTTATACGCTTTGGCCAGGTCGCCGTGCTGGGCAAAACCTACCCCCCAATTCTGAATACCAATCAGGCCAATCTCGGCTCCATCTACCCGAATCGGACGATTTTCGTCCATCATCAGGTTCCATCCCATCGCTTTGTGGGCGGCGGCGAGGTCTTGCAGGTTCCTGACTTTGGCGGCGGGAGTGGGGAAGGGCTGGTAGTCGCCGTAGTCGTGGTTGCCGAAGGTGGAGTGTACCCCCAATGGGGCCTTCACTTTCTCAAAAATAGATAAGTAGTCCTTTACCTCGTAGGCGCGGTCGTTGACGAGGTCGCCCGTGAAAAAGACGATGTCAGGCTTTTCTTTGAGCAGCATTTCCACACCGCCCTTGACCGCTGTTTTGTTAAAGAAACTACCCGAGTGAATATCCGAAAGCTGGGCAATGCGGATGCCGTCAAATTCTTTGGGCAGATTTTTCAAAGCCACCCTAACCCGCCGAATCCGGTAATCGTGTGCGCCCGAAATGATGCCGTAAGCAAAGGTACCCAGCAAACCCCCACCCGCAATGAGGGCCGTAGTGGACAGAAACTCCGAACGTGGGATACGCGGCAGCGAAGGGTCGGCGGGTACCGGTGCCACCGAGGGCACAAACCAGCTGATGATCCACTGAAACAGGCGGCGCACGTCATCGATCAGCAAAAAAACGAGGGCAAATATTTTGGCAAAATAGGGAATTGCAATGCCCGCGAAGACGAAGTTACGGACGGTTTTGTTAAATGCATCCGGCGGCAACAACTGCACGACAATGTACGCGCCCAGCGTCAAAACGGTGAAACCCCAGTACACACCGGTTGCCCAGCGTTGGGTCGTGAGTGAAGAGGTACGGATAACGGTGCGAACGGCCTGCCAGACATACCAGTCGATGGCGAAAAGAACGAAGGTGAGAATTATAAAAAAATAAGAACGATTCATGGAGTAATTGCGTGAATTTGCGTGCAGAATGAAGGCACGATCCTATAAACGCAGGAAACTTTTTTCTTGTTCAATTGTCTGACAACGAAGGGACTGAGGGACTTCAGGCCGGATAAATCTTGCTCTGATCCCTGTAAACGGCTACTTTTGGGTATTCAGATATAAAAGCAAATCCAGAATCCAGAATCCACGTGCTATGGCTGAATTCGATTTTAAAAGGTACCATATCCGCTCAATCAATGCGGCCTCGGGCGAAGAACGCGCCGCGATCAACCAGGAATTGAAAGAGTTGTACGGGTCGCTTTCGGAGGAAGACCAAAAAGCCTTCAACGAACAATTGCAGAAATTCCTGGCGACGGAACGAGCCCGGTTGAAGAGCGACCTTGACTCTGTCGGTGGAATGGATAGTGCCAATTGATCGATAAAAGGTACTCGAAAAGCAGCGAACAGGGTAGGGGGTCCCTTTTACTACTTCCGCGCGATATCTACATCGTGTTCCACTTCGGCTAGCTTTCGCGCGAAGGAAAACGGATCAGCGGTGTGGAACAGAAATGACGGTTTGTTGTATTGCTCGATGGCCGTTACATAGTTTTTCCAGTGCGTTACGCATTTTTCCAATAGAGAAACCGCCTTGTTCTGGTCCGTTACCTGCCCACCTTGGCGGTACTTAGCCAGGGCCACGCCCGCCCGTAGCTTGTCGGCAAAGTAGCGGGCGAAGTACGACCAGGCGGCCAGATCGGCCAGTTCGGCGTCCAGCGTGGGCGTTCCCTTCCCCTTCCATTTTTTAGTAATAGTCAGGCCGCGCTGGGCAATCCGATCCAGGCTGTCGGCCAGTTGGGGTGGTGAGAGAATACCCGGCGGTACCTTATCGCCGTTGGCCAGGTAGGTCTTGATGTTGACGAAGCGGAGCGTGTCCAGCACGGGGTGGTCGATGATGCTATTGATATCAAAAAGATGGTGTTTTCCGGCCCCAAACCAATTTCCGAAACTCTCGGTGTAGAGCGAGAGGTCGTTTTGGCCCTTGTGGTAGGAGGCAAACAGCAGGGGTACCTGACTGGCGTTTTTCCAACCAACGAGCAAGTCTTTGGCTTTATCGGCCCCGAAACGATCGGCCAGCAGATTTTGGAAAACCGTATCGGGCGTAGTCTCATCGTACAGCAACCGCCCCCACGACGCGTACCACAGCCACTGCCGCTGAAAATGCCAGTTCCAGGTGCGGTGCGGGCCGTCCTGGCTGATGTAATCCTTCGCAGGAATAAGCCCCTCCGACCCCACGAAGCAGCCGCCTACGTAGTCGGCGCCATTGTTCCCGATGAATTGCCGGATAAAATCGGGTTGTCCCCAGCGCAACACGAAAAAGTCCTCATTGCGGAGCGTCCAGACTACCTTGAACTTATCCGAAACGGGGTTCCAGTAGGCGTCCGACAGCTTACCACCGTGGACGTGGAACAGGTTGGGCGAGGAATGCCCGTGCGACCAGTTGTACTTGAACTCCACGTAGGACTGCGTTACGTCGAGTGTATCGACCTGCTGCCGGGTGAGCCGGTCGTTCTCGTAGCTGGTAGTGCCGCCCGATTTTTCGTTGGCAGAGAGCGGGGCGCGGTACACGAACTTGATCTTGCGCTTGGCGTCACGCATTCCGGCCAGCACGGTGCGGTCGAGCCAGGCCCGGCGTTCTTCAGGGCTTTGGCCCCCCATGCGCTCGCCCAGGGTGATACCCAGGCCGTCGAGGTCGTCGTACTCGTCGATGACCTGCCGGATGATCTCGCGGGTGTACCGCTCGGTGATTTTCGTCGTATCGCCGTCGCCAAAATGCGACCCCTCGTAGCCACCTACGTTGTGTGCCCGCGCAAAGGAGGGCGACACAAACGTGTTCCAATTGATGAGGTAGGTTTCGATGCCACGCTCGTGTGCCATGCGGAAGAGTTCTTTCCAGAACATTTTCCACTCGCCCATCTCGAACTCATTGAACTGCGTGGCTTCGGGAAAATGCTCAGGCATAACCATGTAGTGAAACAAATGCTGCGACCACAGCGACAGCACGTTGAAACGGTTCTGAGCCATGTTGTCGAGGTAGGCCTCCCAGAAATTCAGGTCGCGGCAAGTCCAGTCGTGCTGGGTCAGCGAGGGTCCGTTGCGGTAGGCCATGTAGGGTAGGTTGAACTTGACGGCCCGGAAGCTCAGGCGGGGACGCACGGTTTTGGCCGGGATTTGAGCCAGACTTTTACCCCACCGCAGCTGTTCGCCCACATCCAGCAAGCCGTATAGGGTACCCTTGTCATCACCCGTTTGTAGCAGCAGTTGGTTGCCGCGCCGCTCGATTCGGTACGTCTCCTTTCCCAGGGACGCTTCGGTCGACACCACCACGCTGGCTTGGGCAGGGGTAGTTTCTTTGACCACAAAGCCCGTTTTCTCCACCGACTGCCGGAACTGCCGCAGGGCGTAGGCTGTCACCGGCGATTGGCTGGTCACCGCGATGGTGAGGTCTTTGGAGAAAGCCGAAAGTGGGATCAGCAAAAAAAGCAGGACGATCTTTTTCATTTTGTTTGATGACTTGTTATCGGTAAAAAAAAGCGGTCGATGGCTTCTTATATTTGACCTTTCGTAGGGCCATACTTTCCTTGTGTTCCCAATGCACTCTATCACGTCTGAATGTCGCATGAACCCCTACAAGAGCCTACTGCTTTTACTATTATTACTCTCTTCATTAATCAGTATAGGACAAGTACCCGCCTATTCTACTGATCCGAAAGTTATCCAAAGAGGGAAAGAGACGTTCAATGCCAATTGTATTTCCTGTCATGGAATCAATGAAGGAGCCTTTGGCCCCAAACTGGGCGGGGTGACTGCTATCAGACCGTTGTCGGAATTAATTGAATTCACCCGAAATCCTCAGAAATATGTCGATAAGATCGACCCGAGAACGATCGCCCTGGTCGCGGAATATAATTCCGTAATGCCTGCCGTCGAACAACTTTCTGAGACTGAACTAGCGATGATTTTCGCGTACATCGACCACGAAACGAAGCAAAAGAATATCCTGCCCAAAATAGTTAAGGCATTTTCTGGCAAAAACGCTGATTTGAGTTTTTGTCCGCCTGTTTCTAAATCCAATCTGTGGATCGAGTTAAAGGATTTTGCGCAAATCCCCAGGCAATCCGCTACCCCTGACGACAAAGGAGTGGCTACCCTGCGCACCGACCCGAACGGCAAAGGTAATTTGTTTGCGAGCGACCAAACAGGCTTTATTTACCGGATTCACGACCGGATTTCACTGCTCTATCTCAATATTAGGAACGAGTTGCCGGACTTTATCTTTTCGCCCGGCATCGGTACCGGACTGGGTAGCTTCGACTTCCACCCTTTGTTCAAACAAAACGGTTTACTGTACACCACCCACGCCGAAAAATATGCCGGAAAACCCGCCCTCAACGACGGTGCTTGGAGCGATACGATTGGGGTTGGCCTGCAATGGGTTCTGACCGAATGGAAAACTGATACGCCGGAGGCTACTACCTTTCAAGGTGCCCACCGGGAAGTGTTTCGAATCAACACCCCGACCACCGCCCACGGAATGCAGGATATTGCTTTTGCCCCCGGACTAAGGCCCGGTAATCCTGACTTCGGACTGTTGTACGTCGGCATCGGCGATGGCGGCTCCAACAACATCCGGCTTCCGGAGCTTTGCCACGATCCCGCTTCTCTGTTGGGTACCCTGCTCCGTATCGATCCCACAGCGACAAACGCACCGACCCAAGCCTATGGATACCCGGCCGATAACCCCTTCGTGAAACACAAGGTACCCGGTGCGCGGAAAGAGATTTATGCCTACGGCTTCCGAAATCCGCACCGGATGGCCTGGGACGAGGCGAACGGGAACCGCTTGTTGGTGGCCGACATCGGGGAGGCCAATGTGGAAGAAGTAAATATCGTCGAGAATGGGGGTGATTATGGTTGGAGCAATCAGGAGGGGTTGTATGGCGTGAATACCAAAATCGACAAAACCGTTGTCTTTGAGTTGAGTTATGCCCAAAAACAAAAAATCAACCTGCCTTTTGGACAATATGACCACAGCGACGGCAACGCCATTAGCGGTGGTTTCGTCTACGACGGCCCGCTTCCGGCCTTGGCGGGCAAATATGTGTTTGGGGATATTGTTACGGGGCGGCTGTTTTATATGAATATCGATCCGGCTCTTTCCGATTCGACCATTTATGCCATCAATCTGGCGAACGAAGGCCAAGAATCGTCCATGCGGGAGCTGACCGGACAGAAAAGGGTACACCTCCGGGTTGGTTATGATCGGGCCACGAAAGAACTCTTTTTGATGACCAAAAAGGATGGTATGATCAGAAAAGTAAGCAATGCCTATCGGAAAGATTGAGCCGTCGAGATGAAAAAAAGCTACGTTTTATTCCTGCTCTGTATTCTTTCCTGGAATATTCGGGCCCAGCAGCCGGAGGACTGGACGCCCCTGTTCAACGCGAAGAACCTGGCTGGCTGGAAGGTGATTGGCAAACCCGCCAACGTGCGGGTGGCGGATAGTAGCCTTGTGCTGCAAATGACGGCCTACACCGCGCGCCACGCCTTCGTAAGAAGCGATGCGAAGTACCGGAATTTCATATTGGAAGTGGAGTTTCGACGTGATCTGAATCTAGACTCAGGGATTCTCTTTCGGAGTGTCAATGCCCCCGATACTGCCTTCTCTTCCATTTTTGGCTATATGGTCAAGGTAGATCCCCGGCCTGACCGCCGCTGGACCGGGGGAATTTTTGTGGACTATGGGAACAGTCACGAATGGCTGCAAACACTGGAAGAAAACGAACCTGCCCGGAACGCCGAACGCGCGGGGGGCGAATGGAACCAGCTGAGAATTGAAGCGATTGGCGATCACATCAAGGTCTGGCTCAACGGTGTGCCAACGGCGAATCTCCTGGACAATCGCTACAAAAAGGGCTACATAGCCTTCAAAATTCACTATCTGCTGCGTGATAAAGCGCAGGAAGATTTGTCTATTTCTTTCAGAAATCCGAGAATTATAAGCCGACACGTGGGGAGATTTACCCGCCCTAGTTCCCTGCCTCTAAAAGACATGAGGGGCGTATCAAACATTACCTATTTCAGATGATGAAAAAGCAAAATCCCGTCCTGATCCTCCTGCTATTACTATCCCACGGTGGCTTCTGCCAATCCTGGCAGTCGCTTTTCAATGGCAAAAATTTGGAGGGTTGGTCCATAGTGGGTGATTCTGCCACTTTTACGGTAGAAGAGGAGGCCATCCGGATGCACCGCAAGGCTAACACCCGCGAGCATACTTTTTTGAGAACGGACAAAAAGTACCGGGACTTCATTTTGGAGTTGGAGTGCAAGCGTGACGAACAATTCCAGTACGGTATTTTGGTGCGGGCCACCCCCGCCCCCGATACGGCTCACGTACGCCTGTACGGGTATCAGGTCAAGGTAGACCACAACAAAAACCGCCGGTGGACGGGTGCCATTTTTGACGATTATGGCAATAACTGGCAGTGGCTATCGACCCTTGCTGACAACCCCGAAGCCCAAAATGCCCTCCAAGCGGCGGGTCTTTGGGATCATTACAGATTTGAAATGGTTGGTGACCGTATAAAAGTCTGGCTGAACGGAGTACTTACCAGCAACATCATCAATAACAAATACCAGGAAGGCTATATTGCCTTAAAAATTCATTTCCTGGGTGATACCAAATCCCTGGAAAAGCCAACCGCCTGGATAAGGAATATAAGGATTACCGAAAACATCGGTCGCTGAACGGTGAAGAGCGATCCCGAAGCGGTAGGGTGACGCTAAGAATCGAAAAAGCCGCTGGGGTAGCTCCAGCAGCTTTTTTATTTTCATGGCTAATTGAAATTTTACTCGCTTGCGGCTTTTTCTGCGGCTACCACTTCTCCCTTGAATTGCAAAATCGTCAGGCCCGTATCGGCGTTGGATTCTACGGTGATGGATTTGGTGAAGGCACCTACCGCCGCTGCGTTGAAAGTAGCTTTGATGATTCCGGTTTTGTTGGGCAAAATCGGATCTTTCGGAAATTCTACGCCCGTGCAGCCGCACGAACCCGTCGCTTTGCTGACGATCAGCGGCTCGCTTCCTGTATTGGTGAATTGAAACTGCACCGTGACGGGTTTGCCTTGCGGAATCCTGCCAAAATCATGATCTGTTTCGGTCCATTGGAAAGAAGCCAGCGTTCCGGCCATCACGATGGTAGCCACGCACAGCGCCAGAAGGGTAAAGATGTAGTGTTTGGTTTTCATGGTACTTTGGTTTTAGGAAAAAGGATAATTGAACAGCCCAAAAGTAGATCAACCTACCCTACCTCCTTGTTAACAAAGCGCCAACAAATGTTAACAGCGTGTTAAGAAGGCAAAGTGCCCTGGAAATAAGCTAATTTTGATGTAGCATGTACGAGTTCAGAGAGCAAGTATTATCCACTCTCAGCTATCCACTTTCAACCGAATAACTTTGTCCCGAAGAACTATCCGCTGGCTAGTACTCCTCTCCGCCCTCTCGATCGTGGGCGTGCTGGTGATGCAGATGTACTGGGTGAACCGAACACTCGAGCTGCGCGAGCGGCAGTTTAACCAGCGTGCTCATGTAGCTTTACAGGAAGTGGCCGAGCGGCTCGCTCAACTGAATCGCGTAATGCAGAGTGTCAATCCGGTAGAGCAGCTATCACCCGATTATTTTCTGGTCAACACCAACGCCACCACCCAGCCCGAGGTACTCGAACAATTCATTCGGGAGTCCTTTACGAAACACAACCTGATTACCGATTTTGAGGTTGGTATCTACGATTGTACTACTAATCGAATGCGCTACGGGATGCTGCTCAGTACCCGTAATGCCGACAAAGCACCCACGACTACAGCCGACTGGATCAAGACAGATAAATACCCCTACTACTTCGGTATCCGTTTTCCCGAACAGGAAAACTACCTGGCGGGTGACTTGCAGGGCTGGATCTGGTCGTCGGTGCTGGTACTGATTGCCGTGAGTTTTTTCTCCTATGCGTTGTTCGTCATTCTGCGGCAGAAACAACTTTCGGAAGTGCAGCGGGATTTTATCAATAACATGACCCACGAACTCCAAACGCCTATCTCGACCATCCGTATTGCCGCGGACGTACTTAAGAACCCCGCCATCACTACCCAACCCGAGCGCCATAGCCGCTACGTGCGCATTGTGGAAGAAGAAATTCTGCGCTTGCAGCGGCAGGTAGAAATGGTACTCAACATGGCCAAAGCCGAACGCAACAAACTCGCGCTGGAATTAGAATGGCTCGATGCCCACGAACTGATCCAGCGCATTGCCCAGCCTTACGAGGACCGCATCACCCTCGATTTGCTTGCTACAGCCCCCTATGTGCAGGCCGATCGGTTGCATTTTGGTAATCTGGTGAGTAATCTGATCGACAACGCGCTCAAATATTCACCAAAAAATCCCGAAGTGACGGTCAGCACGTTCGATGAAGGTACCGGGCTGATACTGGCCGTGCGTGACAAGGGTATCGGCATCGCGCCAGAACATCAGAAGAAGATTTTTGAAAAATTTTACCGCGTTTCGGAAGGGAACCTTCACAATGTCAAGGGGTTCGGGATCGGCCTGAGCTACGTCCGCCAGATTGTGAAAGCCCACCGCTGGAAGCAACATCTGACCAGCGAACCTGGCCAGGGTAGCGAGTTTCTGATAGCTATTCCTAAAAAGTGATTACTTTAAATCTAAAAATCAAGGCAAAAGCACTATCAATTATCAACTTAATGAAGCCCCGCATCCTGTACGTCGAAGACGACCCCAACCTGGGTTTTGCCACCAAAGACAACCTCGAAGCCCACGAATACAGCATCGTGCACTGTACCGATGGGCGGCAAGGCTGGGAAACGTTTCAAAAAGAGCATTTCGATATATGTGTGCTGGACGTTATGTTGCCCGAAATGGATGGCTTCACGCTGGCCGGGAAAATCCGGGCGGCCGATGCTCAGGTACCCATTCTGTTTCTGACGGCCCGCGCCCTGCTCGACGACCGCCTGCACGGCTTACGCCTGGGGGCCGACGACTACATCACCAAGCCATTCAGTATGCAGGAATTGATTCTGCGGATCGAGGTATTTCTGCGCCGCTCGCAGAAAGGTACCCCCTTACCCGCCGGGGCCGATCCTGCACCGCAGCGGGTAGGAAAGTATACCTTCGATTTTCAGAAACTAGCGCTTAACCTGAACGGTACGACGCATACGCTGACATTCCGCGAGGCCGAAGTCATGCAGTACCTCGCCGAACGTCCCAACGAGGTCATTAAGCGCGAGGATCTGTTAAAAGCTATTTGGGGCGACGACGACTACTTCATGGGCCGCAGCCTCGATGTATTCATCTCCCGTCTCCGCAAATACC
This sequence comes from Cytophagales bacterium, assembly GCA_038204185.1. Lineage (GTDB taxonomy): Bacteria > Bacteroidota > Bacteroidia > Cytophagales > Spirosomataceae > Salmonirosea. The sequence goes on along the minus strand of JBBRDE010000054.1, from coordinate 7,470 downwards.
TCAGCGGCGATCCCGCCATCCGCATCGATAACGTACACGGCGTCGGGTTTCGAATCAGCTGGTAGTTTTTTAGTTGACAGTTGAGAGTGGATAGTTGACAGTGAAAATCAGGATAAAATAACTGTCAACTCACTTAATTGGTACCGATACTTTTGTTTTGTCCCAGGCTAGTTCCATCGCCGGAATGGCCTCGTTGAAGGAAATCGTGAATTGTTCGACGGGGGCACTCGTACTTTCCGTAGGTACCTCTACCTTCAAGACATCGGCCTCCGCTTCGCGGCTGGATTCCCCACCGAAACTAACGCCCCAGCCGTACTGCCTGCTGTTAAAAATGACCGTCCATTTGTCGCGCTCGGGGATCGTCCAGAGGGTGTATTCTCCGGCGGGCAGGAGTTTTCCACCAATGACGAGTTCATTCTTAGTCGTGAACGTCGTGGCTTCGTTAGCGCCGGTGCGCCACACTTTACCATAAGGTACCAGACCACCGAAGATCTCACGGCCTTTTTTGGAGGGGCGGGAGTAGAACACCGTCACATCTTTATCGCCCTGTTTTAGGGCGACAGTCTGCTCGGGACTCGCTTTCTTGGTATTGGATTGCATGAATTTGAAGGCGACAAAAAGAATAATGGCCAGACTACCGACCACAATGGCGGCCCATTTCAGAAACTTGTTCATAATTATGAAGGGGTAGGAGGGTTAAAAAAGGGTTTTTCAAAGATAGTAATTTCTGACAAGTCACTTTATTAGAGCACCTGGGGGTCAAGGAATAAAGACACCTACAATATCCCTAGTGGTCGAAAACCGGTAAAACTTGGTAGCCTGCTTTTCGGAGTAGCGCAATCACGCCTTGCTCTCCCCCCAGGTGAGCGGCTCCTACCGCGATGAACGTCGGTTTTTCGGCAACCTGCTTCTCAATAATCGGAATCCAGCGCTTGTTGCGGTCGGTGAGGAGTACCTCCTGATGGTTTTCCATATCGAATTCGCTTTCCAGTGTCAGGGCGTACAATCCTTCGATATCCCGGCGTTTGTAGACTTCCACCATTTTCCCAAACTCACGCCGGGCCTGCGGCAGACTGTCCATGAGTGTGATCAGCATTTTGGCCTGGTCGGTGTAAGGAATGGAGTCGAATACGGCCATTTGCTCCTCTACGGTTTCCAGACCTACTACCTCCGAATTTTGCTTTTTGGCAAGGCTCATCAGCGACAGTTCGTACGATTGCGGCTGACAGGCCAAAACCCGATTGAACAGGATACTCATCAGCATAAAAGGCTTGGCCCGCTCGAACGGCATCATATTCAGCCCCACCGAATCCTTAAAGTACCGATTCAGGCGGGCGTAATCCGTCGAGTCCAACAAATTTTTAAGTTGCTTGCCCCCACGCATTGCCATGCTTTTGGCCATGGCCATCATCAAACCGGGATCGTCCATGTCGATTTCCAGCGTCAACTGCTCGGTTTGTTTCAGGCACCCTTTTAGCGTATCGCTTAACACAAAATCGCTGGGACAAATGAGGTGAATGGTACCGTACAGGTAGGAAGGGGTAGTTACGTTTTTCCCTTTAATTTTCCAGAGCAGCGAGGCTTCTGTAGGGGGCTGGGCGTGGGCGAAGCCTAACGCTAGGAAAAAGAGTAGGGCAATTAGTGGCTTTTCGTGGATGTTATTCATTTTCAAGGATATTAATCTGTTTTTCAAACGTTTCTTAATTCAAAACCATTTCGTTTTTTGATAAATGTTCATGGAATTTCCTCATGCCGGCCCCGAAGCGGCTTATCCAAAAAAATCCAAACCTATGCCTGCTGCGGCCCGCGAAGAATACCTACCTTTGCCCTTCCCCTCCGAACCAAATCAACTTTGAAAAGGTTTAGCTAGTGTCGAATCCGACAAAAGGTAGTACAAGGAACTGACTATCAATACATACAGCAGCGATCACGCAAGAATGAAGAAATTTGTTTACCCGATCAGGAGCATTCTTACATTCATCCATTCAAACACTCTCATCTTCCCATGAGCGATGCCATAAAGCACGAGTGCGGAATTGCGCTCATTCGATTGCGCAAGCCGTACCAACACTACATCGACAAATACGAAACGCCGCTCTACGCTGTACACAAACTCTCGGTGATGATGCAAAAGCAGGTCAACCGGGGACAGGACGGCGCGGGGGTAGCTAATATCAAGATCGAGGTACCTGCTGGAAAACGGTACATTAGCCGATACCGCTCTATCGAGCCGCAACCCGTGGCGGATATCTTTCAGAAAATCCATAAGAAATTCAGGAAGGGCCTCAAAGACCACAAAGATCGTACCCACGACGCCAAATGGTTGCAGGAAAATCTGGCTTTTACGGGTGAACTGTGGCTCGGACACCTCCGCTACGGTACCCATGGGGCCAATGAAATCGAAAGCTGCCATCCTATGCTTCGCCAAAGTAACTGGCGCAGCCGCAACCTGGTGATGGCGGGCAATTTCAACATGACCAATGTGGACGAGCTTTTTGGTAAGTTGGTTTCCCTGGGTCAGCATCCTAAGGAAAAAGTGGATACCGTAACCGTGATGGAAAAAATCGGTCATTTTCTGGATGAGGAAAACCAGCGCGTATTCGATCGTTTTAAGGGGATCTGGGAAAATCCCGTGCTATCGGACATCATCGAAGAAAACATCGACCTGCAGCGCGTTCTCGAACGCTCCTGCCGCGATTTTGACGGGGGGTACGCCATGTGTGGGCTCACGGGCCACGGCGCGGCTTTCGTCATGCGTGATCCGGCGGGTATCCGTCCGGCCTACTATTACGCCGACGATGAAGTGGTCGTAGTAGCTTCGGAAAAACAGGCCATCAAAGCGGCTTTCGATGTAGAATACAATCAGATTCAGGAGGTGACACCCGGCAGTGCCTTGATTATTAACAAGGAGGGCGAGTACAGCGAGATGTCCATCCTCCCGCAGTTGCCTAAGCGGTCGTGCAGCTTTGAGCGCATCTACTTCTCGCGCGGTACCGATCCCGACATTTACAACGAGCGGAAGCAACTGGGTAAACTACTGATTCCCCAGATTTTGAAAGAGATCGACTACGATCTGGAAAATACCATTTTCTCCTACATTCCCAACACCGCCGAAACCTCGTTTTTCGGCATGATCGAGGGACTGGAGGAGTACCTGGCCCAAAAGCGAAAGCGGGCCATTATGGAGGGTATTTTGTTCGAGGAAGAACTCGACCGTGTACTTTCCTTCCGACCCCGTATCGAAAAGCTCGTCACGAAGGATGTGAAGTCGCGTACCTTCATTACCGCCGACAGCCTGCGCGATGATATGGTTTCGAGCGTGTATGACACCACTTTTGAGGTGGTGCGTAAGGGCATCGACACCGTGGTGGTTATCGACGATTCCATTGTAAGGGGTACCACGCTGGAAAAGAGCATTCTGAAAATGCTGGACGGCCTCGGTCCCAAGAAAATCGTGATCGTGTCGTCGGCACCGCAGATTCGCTACCCCGACTGCTATGGCATCGACATGTCCAAAATGAAGGACTTCGTGGCGTTCAGGGCTATGGTCGAGCTGCTTGAGGAGCGGGGCATGGGGTATCAGCGTGAAGAGGTATATACCCAATGTGTAGCCAACCTGGCTTCCCGAAACGGGCATGCGACGAACTTTGCACAGGCACTGTATGATAACTTTACGGACGTTGAAATCTCTCAGAAGATTTCGGAGATTATTCGCCCTGATGAACTGAAGGCCGATGTCTCGGTTATTTTCCAAACCGTAGAGAATCTGCATAAAGCCTGCCCGAAGCATCTCGGCGACTGGTACTTTACCGGCAACTATCCCACACCAGGTGGCAATAAGGTGGTCAACAAAGCTTATGTCAACTTCCACGAAGGAAAACTGGTGAGGGCTTATTAGTGGATAGTTGATAGTGTTAAATACTAAAAAGCGGGTGCCTCATTATGAGACACCCGCTTTTTTTGTGGGGTAGCTAAAAAACTAAATGCAGGGAGTGAAAACCGCAAGGTACCCCCATTGACTCATAAACCCTCAACTCATAAACTTCACGACTCACTTCACCGGGCAGCCACCGTCTTCGTATTTGCCGGGTTCGGTGGGGCATTTGTCAACTTGGTCGGGGATACCATCACCGTCGGTGTCAGGGCAACCGCCGAAGCGGAACAGGCCAGGCACGTCCGGACAGCCATCGAATTCATCTTTTACACCATCGCCATCCCGGTCAGGGCATCCTTTTACGGTACCCGCCACAGTAGGACATTCGTCGTAGCGATCTACCAGACCGTCGCCGTCCGTGTCAGGGCATCCGCGGGTGGCCACGGAACCGGCGAGGGTAGGGCAGCGATCCACGTAGTCAGGAATACCGTCGCCATCCGTATCGGGACAACCGAAGAACCGGGCACTGCCGGGCGTGTCGGGGCAGCGGTCGCGGTCATCGGGAATCCCGTCCTTGTCCGCATCGCGGGGTTTGTAGGTAAAGCGGTGCGATAGCGTCACGGACAGAAAACTGTACTTATCCATCGGCGTATCGCTGTACGTAGTAGACTCTTCGGGGTTGATGAGCCTACGGCCCGAGGTAGCGTCGAGTTTGTCGTTGCGGGCAAAATAGAAGCGATAGTCCAGACCTACCTGCCAGTTTTTGGGCAGATGATAGTTGACCGTCAGGCCCAGTGGGATGGTGCGTTCGTGGGTTTTGTTTACACCCACCCTACCACTGGGATTGCCCCAACGTAGGAACAGGGGCGTACGGCCGCTGACGGGGCTATTCGTAAACCGCACCCGCTGGTTTGTACTGAGGTCGAAGGCTTCGGCGCTGAAATACATGATCCCCAACCCGCCGTAAACACCCAAATGAATCGGGCTCGTGATAGCGTAGCGACTAAACTGTTCCGTCAGGTCCCACCGCGCCAGGAGTTCGACCGAATTGAACTCATTGACGAAGTAGGAATTGAAAAAATCGGTCTTCTGTCCGCCCAGCTTCCCGGCCGTGAAATCCAGGCCCATCGAAAAAGCCGGATTGATGGCCTTGATTATACTCACACCCGCCATGAATTTCATATCCTGCTGGTTGAGTTCCCCGAAAAATTGCGTCATTCCCCCCCGCACCCCAATCGAGTAGGGGGAAAGTACCCGTCCGGTCAGGTTGGGGGCCGAGGTTGAATCAGCAGATTGTACACTGATTCGTCCCTGTCCTCGGGTTGATAATACCGCCAGGAATAGGGAGCTAATGCATATAAAAGTTCTTAGTCGCATGAATACAAGATTTGGGTAGTCAACAAATATAAAAATCTATCCTCGAATCGTAGCTATAAACCGCTGTTAAATATAGGTTAAAGCGAACTTTCCGGACACAGGGTAGTTTAGAAGGTTGGAATATCTCCTACTTTTATCGTTTATTTTGAGAAAAGGAACCCATGAGTGTCGTCCCATACAAAGACAAGGATAACAGCAAACGCGAACAAGTCGCCGAAATGTTCGACAACATTTCACCTAAATATGATTTCCTGAATCACCTGCTCAGCGGGGGGATCGACATCTACTGGCGCAAACGGGCCATAAAATTACTCAAAAAAGCCCAGCCTGGCGAGGCCCAACCCCAAACCATTCTGGATGTCGCTACCGGCACGGGCGATTTTGCCATCGAGGCCCTTACCCTCAATCCCAAAAAGATCATTGGCGTGGATATTTCCGAAGGGATGCTGGCGGTGGGGCGGCAGAAAATCAAGAAACTTGGCAAGCAGGATATCATCGAGCTCCGCCAGGGTGATTCGGAAAGTCTGCCTTTCGCAGACAATTATTTCGATGCCGTCATCGTTTCGTTTGGAGTGCGCAACTTTGAGAATCTGCTCGTCGGATTGACCGAAATGCAGCGCGTCATGCGTCCGGGGGGTACCTGCGTCGTCGTGGAGTTTTCCAAGCCGAAAGCCTTTCCATTCAAGCAGGTTTACAATTTTTATTTTAAATACATACTCCCCACGGTGGGCAAAATCGTTTCTAAGGACCAATCGGCCTACACCTACCTTCCCGAGTCGGTACAGGCCTTCCCCGATGGAAATGATTTTTTGGCCCAATTCGAAAAAGCCGGTTTTACCAACACCCAATGCATACCACTCACCTTCGGAATTTGTTCCATTTATGTAGGCCACAAATAGCACTACTGCTATTGTTTGTAGGTCTTTTTGCCGCAGATCAGGTTCAGGCACAAGGAGCGGGCTACGTTCGTCGGCACCTGGAATTTTACGACGACAAGCCCATTCACTACGGTTTTCTGTTTGCCGTGCCCGTCACGCGCTTTACTATTCGTCACAGAGATAAATTCATGGAGTCCGATTCGGCCTACTCCATCGTTTCGCCCGCGCAGGGTGCCTTCCGCATGGGATTCACGGTCAATGCGTTTCTGACCGACCATTTCGATATTCGCACTACGCCGTCCATATCCTTGTACGAGCGCCGGGTTAAGTACAGCTACCCCGGCGGTGGATCGCCACCCGGAACCGAAAAGATTGAAAGTCGGGAGTCGACCTGGATCGAAATCCCCCTTTTACTGAAGTATAAGTCGACCCGCCGTGTCAATACACGCATGTACATGATTGCGGGCGTAACCCTGGGCATCGAGACCAACGTGAAGCGTAGCCGCGGCAATACGAATGTCAGTAGTCAACTCGATACCCGCTCCTCAGACTTCACCGTAGACTACGGCGTGGGCCTCGAGCAGTTTTTTCAATTCTTTAAATTTGCCCCCGAATTACGCTTTTCGCACGGGTTGGTGAATATGCTGCAACCTGCCAACAACGCGTCTAGTATCGGCCTAAGCCGGCTTACTTCCCATACCGTTACGCTCTATTTGAACTTTGAGTAATATTTAAGGGGGGTATTTTGTGGTATTAATAGCCTTGACCTTCAAGATAATAGTGTTTTCAGGTGATTTTTTTCTTAAAAATAGTTGCAATCCTAAAATCACTCTACCATATTTGCAGTCCCAAACGGAAACGCCAGGGCTCTTAGCTCAGCTGGTTCAGAGCACCTGCCTTACAAGCAGGGGGTCGGGGGTTCGAATCCCTCAGGGCCCACAAAAGCCGCTAAATCACATGATTTAGCGGCTTTTCTTGTATACGATTGTGTATTTTTGTACCATATCTTAATTTCGGGCTGTGGTAGCGGACTCGATTAGGTAGAGTAAACTCACTGAGTCGGAGCAGGGATAACCAAGTCAATCTGATCGGGGAACCTGCCAGTCGCACTAAATTTGGGAATAGACTTCGGCATGGCGGTGGGAAAACTGGGGATTGGGATTTTTGCTCCCCTGGCCGAAAACTTCCGTGTCGGCTGCGGAGAGTGTAAACTAAACTGTGTCACCTCAGATTGAGGTAAAAATAACTAAATTCAAATCGTTATCAGACATAGAGATGCAAACACAACAAAGTTTCGACTACGAGCGCTTCAAGGAAGAGGCGATGCAGGGCCTTTCAGAA
>JBBRDE010000053.1:0-22662 GCA_038204185.1 Cytophagales bacterium | reverse complement strand
AAGTTCGGCCGCTTTGGCTACTATTGCGTCGGTGAGGGCTTGCCCTTCCATAGGCGTGTTGTGGTTTGGATGTCAGATACCCAAAACTAACACGCCTTCTTTTATCTAGTGCTTTGACTCAAAATATTACCGAACCATTGTTTTGTAGAGGCCTTGTTTAAACTTTTTTCGTAATGAATAGTCCAATCGCGCACCCGACTTGTTTTAGATAAGTCTCTATATCCCAAATAATCCTATGGCCTGGACCACTACGTATTCCCAGCCGCTTACCCCTGCCGAAGTAGCCCATTTTTTGCGACGGGCTACCTTTGGGGTTTCCCCTGCTCAGCACAAAGCCTACCAGGGCCGTACGGCTGGTGCATTGTTCGACGCCCTCTCGAAAGCCCCTGCCCCTCCCGCACCAACAGATGCCGATGGCAAAACCTTCCACGACCTACCCTGGGGTTCGCCCAAAATCGATCCCACTGAGCGCAACAACCTCGACAACCAGCGCCGCACACTGGTGAAGCAGTGGTGGCTGGGCGTGATGCTGGACCCAGCCCGGGGGTTTGCCGAAAAACTCACGCTATTCTGGCAGAATCATTTTGTTATCGAGTCGAATACGGTGCAGGATGTTCGCTACCAGTACCGCTACCTGGAAACCATCCGCCGCAATGCCCTGGGGAGCTTCCGTACTTTCGTGATCGATATCACCCAGGATCCGGCCATGCTGCGTTACCTCAACGGTACCGAGAATGTAGTGGGCAAACCCAACGAGAATTACGGGCGCGAGTTGATGGAACTATTTACGCTGGGCCGGGGATACTACACCGAGAGCGACGTAAAGGAAGCGGCCCGGGTACTGACGGGCTGGCGCGCGCTGAACTACCGGAACGCGAACACAGAGGTAGTTACTTCCCAGTTTTACCTCAATCAGCACGACAAGGAGAACAAGACATTCTCGGAAAATTTTCAAAAAAAAGTAATCGAGGGCGGCGCGGGTGATTCCGCCGGTGCCCAGGAGCTGGGCGAGTTAGTGGACATGATTTTTGCCCACCCCGAATCGGCGCGATTTATTGTCCGCAAACTGTATCGCTGGTACGTGGCAGGGGAGATCAGCGCGGAGGTGGAGAAAAATTTTATCGAGCCCCTGGCCGCTGAATTCAGGAAGAATTTCCAGTTACAGCCTGTTATCCGGCAGATGCTCACCAGCGACCATTTCTTTGATCCTGCCGTCCGGGGTGGACAGATTCGTTCGCCGTTGGATTTCTTGTTGGGTACCTTTATTTCGATGGACGCGGCTTCCCCGTCTCCCATTTCCGATCGAAAAAACTACGATATTCTTGGGAATAATCTATTGCGACGAAGCCGCAATATGGAAATGGAAGTGCTGGAACAGCCGACGGTCTTCGGCTGGAGACCCTATTATGACACGGGGTTCTACAAAATCTGGATCAGCGGCACGACCTTGGGCCTGCGGGGCGAGTACTCCGATCTACTGGTGCGGGGATCGACGGGGCAGGGCCTGCAAACCGACGTGGTGACCTGGGCGCGCTTTGTGAGCAACCCCGGCGATCCCGTGGTGCTGGTCAAAGAAGTCTGGGCGCTACTCATGGCGGTAGAGCCTACCCCCGAGCAAGTGAATAGCCTGGTGGATGACGCATTTCTGGATGGAATACCGCGCTACGAATGGACTGAGATTTGGAATACGTATATAGCCTATCCAAAAGACAACACGGCTTACAACAACGCCCGCTCACGGTTAATGGCACTGGTAACCTACCTGCTTCGCTGGGCGGAGTACCAGCTTAGTTAGTTGAAAGTGGAGAGTTGAAAGCGACCTTTCCGATTCATTTTCAGTGGCATACTGAATGCCTGTTATTTTATAAAAACACTTGATGACTTTGGGTTAGAAAACCCGTCCGCTTATTTCAGGACGTATGGCCTGAACCGAGGCGCAAAATGTCAAAGTGCGAGTCACAGAATCAAAAACTTTCAACTCTCCACTCTCCACTTTCAACTAAAATGAAACGTCGCTCTTTCCTAAAAACCTCTACCCTCACGGCTCTTCTGCCCTGGACCCTCAACGGGCTGGGAGCCCGTGCCTTGGGGCAGGATGCTTCGGCATTCCTGCACGCGCTCTCTACCACAGCCGACGCCAACGACCGTATCCTAGTGGTAATACAGCTTAACGGCGGCAACGACGGACTCAACACGGTGATTCCACTGGATCAACTAGGACAGTATCAGAAAATAAGGGGAAATATTGCTGTGGCTGAAGCGAAAGTGCTGAAGCTACGCTACCAGGCGCAAGCCGGATTACATCCGGCGCTGAGTGGCTTCCATAACCTATACAATGACGGTCGCCTGGCCGTTGTGGAAAATGTGGGGTATACTAACCCGAGTTTTTCCCATTTCCAGGCCAACGATATTTGGTTCAAAGGGGACAGTACCCCTAACGACACCACATCGGGCTGGCTGGGGCGCTACCTGCAAAGCCGCTATCCCACCTACCCTACTGGCTACCCCAATGCCCAAATGCCCGACCCTCTGGCGATTCAAATCAGCGCGGTGGCTTCTACGGCGCTGCTGGGGCCGAAACAGTCGGTGGCCCTGGCGATTCAGGATGTGGATACCTTCGCCCGGCTGATCGGGGAGAAACCCGCCGCCCCCACGTCGCCCTCTCTCAACGCCGTGGCCAAAGACTACGTGGATTTTGTTCGGAGTCAGCAGACGCTGTCGGTCGCTTACGCCGATCAACTTAAGGCTGCCGCCAGTAAGGGGGCTAATACGGTGAACTATCCTACCAACAACCGCCTGGCTGATCAACTTAAAGTGGTGTCACGACTTATTCATGGCGGCTTACGCACGAAGGTATACTACGTCACATTGGGCGGGTTCGACACGCACGCCAATCAGGTGGATGCCACTGACACCACCACCGGAGCCCATGCTAATCTTCTCAAACAGGTCGGCGACGCGGTAAAGGTATTTTTGGATGATCTCAAAGCCCTGAAACTCGATGACCGCGTTGTGGGCATGACTTTCTCGGAGTTTGGCCGCCGGGCTTATTCCAATGGCAGCCGGGGTACCGACCATGGATGGGCTTCGCCGCAGTTCGTGTTCGGACATGGGATCAAAACACAATTCATCGGCTCCTCTCCCGATCTCAGCAACCTGACTAACAATAACATCCGCATCGAGCATGATTTCAGACAGATGTACGCCAGTTTGTTGCGCGATTGGTTTGAGGTAGATGAGGCCACGGTGCGGACGATCCTGCTGGGCGGTGATTACGAAGTGGTTCCTATTTTCCGCGAAACCGTTACTGCCGTGGAGCCTGAAGGAATAGGCGTTGACTTGTACCCCAATCCCGCCACTACTGAGGCCCGGATAACGTGGCCCCTGGGGGAGGAGTTGAAAAATGTGGAGCTGGTCGATATATCGGGAAGAGCTCATTTCATCCCCGTGCATACGGTTCAAGCCAATCAAGTATTGCTGGATCTGAGAAAGCTAACCCGAACTCAGTACATCGTTCGCCTGCAGACCAACCGGGCTGTGTACAACCGGAAGCTGCTGGTACAGTAAATCATGAATGAAAATAAAACAATCGCTTGACCGATTTTTTTTCGCTACTACCTCCAGACTACACCCGGCCTGCTAGTTAAATGCCTTTGGGAGGTGGGGGCGAGAGTAAAGCCTTGGTCAGGGTGTAAGGGTGAATACAAAAATGGTTAAAGCTCAACTGATGTGCTCAAGGCAATGTCTACATTTCCCGGGTTTGTAATACTTTCATTTGTACATAAGCCAGAAAGCAGCTACTTTGAACCCTGAACATGAAACTCTAAAGGCTTGACTATACACATCATCGATACCGGATTTTTCAAACTCGACGGAGGTGCCATGTTTGGTGTCGTGCCGAAGCTACTTTGGAACAAGCACAACGCAGCTGACCATCAGAACCGCTGCACCTGGGCCATGCGCTGTTTGCTCATTGAGGACGGCAATCGGCTCATAGTGATCGATACGGGCCTGGGTGACAAACAGGATGAAAAATTCTTTAGCCATTACGACCTGCACGGTGATGACACGCTGTTGAAGTCAATCGGAAAAGCGGGATTTAAAGCTGAAGACATTACGGATGTGATACTGACCCACCTTCACTTCGATCATGTGGGTGGGGCCGTCGCTCGCGGAGCTAACGGCCTTCAACCAACTTTTCCTGCGGCCACCTATTGGTCTAACCAGCAACATTGGAAGTGGGCAATTCACCCCAATCCCCGCGAACGAGCATCTTTTTTAAAAGAGAATATCGTACCCCTGGAAGAATCGGGTCAGCTAAGGTACCTTGAGCCAGGAGCTTCACCTTTTGAGAATATAGAGTTCATTCACGTAGACGGCCATACGGAACAAATGATGCTGCCCGTGATTCGACACCAAGGCATAACCCTTATCTATGCCGCCGACCTCATTCCTTCATCGGCGCATGTAGCCCTACCCTGGGTAATGGCTTACGACGTGCGCCCGCTGCTGACGATGCAGGAGAAAGAGCAGGTGTTGAATCGGGCGGCGGAAGAAAATGCTATCCTGATTTTCGAGCATGACCCTACCTATGCAGCAGCCGTCGTTGAAAAAACTGAAAAAGGCGTGAGGATCAGGGAACGGGGGCCATTGGCTGCATATCTCTAAACTATCGGGGCGAGTTATCCGTTACCAGAACGCTGACAATATTTCCAATGCCAGCGTCAAAAGTTATGAAAATTGGACTCGTACTATCGGGGGGCGGGGCACGGGGCGTTTCGCATCTGGGTGCCGTAAAAGCCTTATACGAACACGGAATCTATCCCGATATTATCAGCGGTACCAGTGCCGGAGCCATCGCAGGAGGGTTGCTGGCCTACGGCTACACGCCGGATGAAATCCTGGAAATGGTAGTCAGTACTAATTTTGTACGGTACATGCGGCCCACTTTTGCCGGAAGTGGGCTGTTTCAGCTGGATCGACTGGAAGCGTTTTACCGAAAGTACATCCCCGAAAATACCTTTGAGGCATTAAAGACTTCCCTTATTGTTTCGGCCACCGATATTTATGAAGGCAGTACCGTCTATTTCAGCGAAGGCGAACTGGCCCGACCTGTGCTGGCTTCCAGTTGTCTGCCGGGATTGTTTGCCCCGATGCACTACCGGGGCCACTACCTAGTAGATGGCGGGGTACTGAGCAACATGCCCGTAGAACCGCTGGAAGGCATTGCTGACTATATCATTGGCGTACACTGTAATCCGTTCAAGTTGCAGCGTCCTCCTAACAGTACCCGCGAGGTGCTGGCCCGTAGCCTTATTTTGGCGGTGCACGCCAAAACAAAAGAAAGGTTCGAGAAGTGTAATCTATTGATAGAGTCGCCCCAATTGGGCGATTATTCGGTATATGACCTCCGAAAAGCCCGCGAGCTATTCGCAGTGGGGTACCGCCACGCCCGCCAAGTCCTGCAGGAGACCGCCGCTCTTAGCTAATTTTTTACGCTGTGTCCCCAATTTTTTTTTTGGGTAGCTGGCGGTAAATGTTTGTACAATTCCGGTAATAACTACGCTGCAAGCATACTATTGCATGGCTAAATATTGTCTTCATACATTATTGTAGAATTAATAATATTTGGTCAGAATAACCAAAAAGATGGTTTTTATTGTTTTGTAACCACTTATAGTAGGTGAATTTCAGAATTTAATATTATCAAAGTACAAACTAGAAGGTATATTATTTGGTATAATAAATTTAATAGCAAGGATTTGAATTGTATATTGGTTCTATTACATTTGTATAAAGGATTGTCATTTTTAAACCTAAACTATTTAGTAAATGAGGAAAAATTTACTGCTGAGCCTCTTAATAGTGTGCTCGACCTGGGGATATTCCTATGCCCAGGACCGAAAAGTGACCGGCAAGGTCAGCTCTGCCGAAGACGGCAGCGCGCTTCCCGGTGTATCGGTGGTTGTGAAAGGTAGCAACACCGGTACCAATACAGACTCAGACGGCAACTACTCCGTCACCGTACCTTCTACCAATGCCGCATTGGTATTCAGTTTCGTGGGAACAGTTACCCAGGAAATTCAGGTGGGTAACCGATCAGTAGTCAATGTACAGTTGGCTTCTGACACAAAAAATTTGCAGGAAGTGGTAGTAACAGCCATCGGTATACAACGCGAGAAAAAAGGCCTCGGTTATGCCGTGTCAGGCGTTGATGCCGATGCTATCGCCCAGCGCTCCGAGCCAGATCCCCTGCGGGCATTGTCAGCCAAGATGCCAGGCGTGACGGTTACAGGTGGTGGGGGTGCTCCCGGGCAGGCTACCAAGATCAATATCCGGGGATTTAACTCCCTGACCGGTTCAACACAGCCCCTGTTCGTCGTGGACGGTATTCCATTTGACAACTCGGTAAGTGCGGGTGGAGCTGGTAGCTTTGCTTCTAATACAGGTGCCTCTAACCGGGCATATGACATCGATCCCAATAACATCGAGTCGGTATCGGTACTGAAAGGAGCTGCTGCGGCTGCCCTGTACGGTTCCCGTGCCGTAAACGGAGTCATCCTGATCACTACTAAAGCCGGTAGCAAAAAAGCCCGTAAAGGCCTTGAAGTCACTTTAAACACGTCTTATAACCAAGAACAAATTTCTAAACTACCTGATTATCAGGACGTTTATATGCAGGGTTCCAATGGAAACTACAACGGTGGTTTCATTGGCAACTGGGGCTCCCCTTTCCCTGCGGAGGTGGATCGGGTCAACCAGGAAAACTTTGGTGGACGCGAGCGTTATACGAAGGACGTCAGCCTGTACCGTTTCGGTCCTGATAAAGGAAAACCCTATCCGGCTGGTTTTGCTGAGATCCCGCTAGCACCGCGCCCCAATTTTTGTGTGGCTTTCCCCGACATGTGCGATCAGTATGGTAATGGAATTCCCTACGCCCTGGTTCCCCACGATATTGTTGGCGGATTTTTTCAGGATGGCAGGTTGATCGAAAATGGTCTGAACATTAGCTCAACTGGCGATAAAACAAGCTTGAATGCTACCCTTTCACGGATGACCAACGAGGGTATTGTTCCCTCGCAGAAAGGCACCCGTACGTCGATCAGTTTCGGTGGTACTGCAGTACTGGCCAACAAGCTGAATGTAAGCGGTACCGTCAACTACGTGAATACCACAACCGACAACCCTCCCCTGGGAGCCGGGTTCTATACCGATTACGGTGGATTTGGTAACGAAGGATCCATCTTCGGACGAATCTTCTACCTGCCTCGTAACTTTGATCTGAACGGCCTTCCCTCCGAGTATCCGGCTTCCGGTGACAACCTATTCTACCGGGCGCTCGACAACCCGTACTGGAGCCTTAAATACAACCGTTCGACCAGCAATGTCAACCGGGCCTATGGTAACATGGCACTTTCCTATGATGTTACGGACTGGTTAAACGTCCTGGTGAAAGGAGGAATCAACACGTATAATGATGCCCGTGTGCGCTCACAGGCTAAGGGGGGTGTATCTGCACCCCTGGGCTTCATCCGGAACGATAATCAGACTTTTACCGAACAAGATTACAACGCGATTATTTCCATTAATAAGGATATCAGCGAGGCCATCTCGTTCCGCGCCATCGTGGGGGGAAATGCGAACCAACGTGCCCGTAGCCGTCAGGTCGTCACGGGAACGGACATTATCTCTAAAGCCGTTACCAACGCCAGCGCTACGGCCACTCAGATTGTAAATCAGGACTCCCGTTCACTGCGTCGCCTCTACGGGGTGTATGCCGATTTACAGTTTGGCTACAATAATATGGTGTTTGTTGGATTGACAGGCCGTAAAGACTGGTCGTCGACCCTGCCGGTCGATAACCGTACCTATTTCTATCCTGCAGCTACATTCGCCTTCATTCTGTCCGAAGCGGTGAAACTACCCGCTGTTGTGGATTATCTGAAACTGCGTGCTGCCTATGGTAAAGTAGGTTCGGATACTGATCCTTACAATATCTTCAATGTGTATCCCCTGGGAACGGCTTATAAAAACTACGCCGGTGCTACCTTCTACAATGCCACCGCCAGCAATACTCTGAACAACGCTGAATTGCGGCCTGAGTTCAAGACGGAAGTTGAGGCGGGTGTTGAAGCTCAGCTCTTCAATAATCGCGTAGGAATCGATTTGACCTGGTTCAACTCCGACGCCCGCGACCAGATTGTACAGCAACGGATTGCCTCATCGTCAGGTTATGATTTTAAAGTAGTAAACGCGGGCTGGATCAACAACAAGGGCTGGGAAGTCGGCCTTACTCTGGTTCCGGTACGATTGAGCAACGGATTTGAGTGGAACAGTAATGTTGCCTTTACCCGTATCCGTTCCATCGTGAAGGATGCCGGCCCTCAGGGCGAGATTTTCCTGGGCGGTACGGGTAGTTCAGCTTTGGGAACCATCCACCGTACAGGCCAACAGTACGGTCAGATTTTTGGTACCAAAAATGCACGCGATGCGGAAGGCAATCTGCTGATCAATCAAAACTTGGGATTACCTTTTGGGATGGCTACTTCGCAGATCATTGGTAACCCTAATGCCGACTTTACGCTGGGCTGGACCAACACCTTTTCTTACAAAGGATTCACACTAACAGGCTTGCTGGACTGGCGTCAGGGTGGTCAGATGTACTCAGCTACGGCGGCGTCACTGCTATTGCGTGGACAATTGGCCAACTCTACAGACCGTGAGGGTCTACGGGTGATTCCTGGTGTCTACGGAGATCCCGGTACCTACAAGCCGGTTTTGGGCAGTGATGGTCAGTCTATCAAAAATACCACTGGGATTACGGCCTTCGATTCACACTTCTCAAGCGGATTTGGCGCTTATGGTCAGGACGAGGTGAACGTGTATGATATCACCACGCTGCGTCTGCGCGAGTTGTCGCTGGGTTACTCGTTACCCAAATCTCTGTTGAATAAAACACCTTTCGGTAGCGCCCGCATTACCGTATCTGGCCGTAACCTGTGGTTTATCACTCCGAACCTGCTGGAAGGGTTGAATTTCGATCCTGAGACCTTATCATCTTTTCCTGATTCGAACATACAAGGCTTCGACCTGGGAGCACAGCCCACTACGCGCCGTTTGGGTGCCAACCTGGTGTTGACATTCTAAGAACACGAGCTTTTACTCAATCAAATACGATATTCTAGAACTATGAAATTTATCAAAAAAACCTATAAGTGGCTCCTGACCCTTGCGATGCTCGTCAGCCTGGGAAGTTGCAGCCTGTTCGACTTGGATATTAACAAGGATCCCAACAATCCCTCAACAGCAGATTTTGCGCTGCTGCTGCCTTCTGCCCAACTTGGTGCCGTAGGTTTCTTCGAGGGGCTCAATTACAATGCCCACGGATTTACAGGCTGGTTATCGAGCGCTGATACCTACGATTTGAACTTTAACTCGTACAACGGTAGCTGGAATTTCTTCTATGCAGGTCCCATGAAAGATCTGGAAGAAATTATCGTGGGTGCCGAGGCATCAGGGCAGAGTCCGCATTACCTGGGTGTTTCCCAAGTTATGAAAGCGTATTTTTTCAGTATTATGGTGGATATGTTCGGAGAGGTACCCTATTCTGAAGCTTTTGCCGGAGGGTACGCCGAGAGCAATATCAATCCTAAGTTTGACGATGATAAGGTCATTTACGAAAACCTCATTAAGCTATGTGACGATGCCGTGGCTAATTTTGCCAAAACATCACCGACTGCGGTGGCGGGTGACCTTTTCTATGCCGGAAACATCACCAGATGGCGCAAACTGGCTAAGTCCGTGAAGCTCCGGTTGTTGATCAATTCACGTCTGGATCGCCCCACGGCTGCTGCCGAGATCAAGGCGATTCTGGATGGTGGCGATTATATTACTACGGCGGCGGATGACTTCCAGTTCAAATACAACCGCCTGGCGGTGCCCGATGGACGCCACCCCTGGTTTCAGTCGGCGTATGTGAATTCAGAAAGCGGCTTTACGTATTTCCTGCATCAGCCATTATTTGAAATGCTGCGCGATGACGATCCCCGCCTACCTTTCTACTTTAAGCGGCAAACCAGCTACGTATTGAATCCCGAGGATCCCACGGATCGCTCGACGATTCCCTGCTCTCAGTTGGCTGGGTGTACCTACGCCTACATGGCCCTGAACGACAACATAGTCAAGCAGTTGTACACCGATAAAGGCAAGCCCTTTACTACGGCAGATCGTCAGTATCTCGCTGGATTTTTTGGCCGCGACCGGGGTGATGCTTCCGGGATACCCAACGATGTGAACCTCCGCCTTTCTCCGGGTACCTACCCGGCTGGTGGCGCCTACGATGCTGCCGCTGCCCGCACCGGGGGTACCGGAGCCAGCCGGGCTGGTGATGGTATCACCCCCTTGATTACCAGCTGGATGACCAAATACTACCAGATTGAAGCCATTCTGGCCCTTGGCGTAGCCGGTGATGCCCGCTCTGTCTTTGAAAGTGCCATGCGCGATCAGATCGCCAAAGTAGTAGCTCTGGGTCTTGCTTCCGATGCCAACGCCAAAGCCCCGACAGCGGCTTCCATCGACAGCTATGTGAAAATTTATCTGAAGCGGTATGACGACGCTCCTAACGCTACCCAGAAACTGAACATCGCCCTAAAACAGGCGTTCTTCAGTAATCTGGGCAATGGTTTCGAGATATACAATTCATTCCGTCGTACGGGCCTACCCAATAACCTGCAGGTACCCATTCAACAGATTCGTAACTTTCCGTTGCGTTTGCCCCAGCCCGCTCAGGAAACTACCCTGAACCAGAACTCACCGCAAACTCCGATGGCATTTGACCGTCCTGAAGCGGCTCTTTTCTGGGATAAATTGAAGTTTAGCTATCCAAGATAATTCAATAAGTATCGACTATTATGAAAAAAATATTTAGACTAACTTCTTCTATTCTTGCAACAGGCTTAGCCATACTGATGTCCTGTGAGAACCCTGATTTGGACCCCAATGTGGAGTTCGAAGGGGCAGCAAGCGGATTCGGCACCTTTCTCGTTAATGGTGTGGCCCAGAAGGATCCCTTCAATCCCAAATTTGGCGGCACTTTGCGGGGGGGGCCTGATGCCCTAAGCATTAAGCCCGCCACATTCGCGACTACCCCGGCTCAGGCGAAACTGTTCTGGGCATCCTTTGATAACAAAGTGAAAGTGAATAAAATCGAATTGTATGTTCAGTTCACTGAGCCCTATGTGGATAAGGACGGGAACCCGGCAGTGGCCAATCATGGGACCAAACTCTTGACTAGTCTGGATGCTGTGGCTGCATATGAAGACAACAAGTTCACGGTCGACGCGAGTAAAGTATACGATTTGTTTAAAGCGGCTACTTTCAAATACGATGGGACCACCGCGGTTCCGGTGTTCAGCACCGCTAGAAAACGTACCGCCGCCGCTCAGTTTGTCACGGGTGACAATCTTGTTATTTCCTGGCACTTGTTCGCTGATAATGGTTTAGTTTACAAGAGCTGGAGCCCTTCCGTGTGCAATGAAAACCTCGCTACCAATTGTAGCATTACGGTTCAGGTTCGCTAGAGGAGTTCAAATGTTGCCAATAAGCAAAAAGAGCGAACCGGCCGGTTCGCTCTTTTTGCTATATTTAGGATCAGGTGCCGCTACAAGGGAGGTTATGAACAAAATATTTCTCGGAATTTTCCTGCTAGTTTCTCCATGGTGTTTTTCTCAAAAGAAAACCACTTATTATGAAGATATAGCGCCTATCCTGCAAAAAAACTGCATTGAATGCCACCGTACGGGCGGCATTGGTCCTTTTGCGCTGACTACCTACGAGAACGTGGCTAAGCGGGGTAAGTTTATTGGTAAGGTGACGCAAAGCCTATACATGCCTCCCTTCCGCGCCGACCTTAGTTTCCAGCGCTACCTCAATGAGCGCGGACTTACTGAAGAGGAAATTGGGGTAATTGGGGAATGGGTGCGGCAGGGGAGTTTAGAAGGGAAAAAGGGTAAAGGTGAAAGGTTAACCGCTACGCCGGAGCGGGTAGACGGCGATAAGTCTCCGCGTACTCTGCCGCCCCGGCGTACCAGTAAAACCTCCGCTCCCTCTGCGGTTGAAGAAAGGTGGCTGGAATTTGAGATGACGAAGGCTTACGAAGTAAAAGGCAATGCACAGGAGGATTTTCGGTACTTTAATATTCCCACCAATCTGGACAAAGACATCTACGTAAAAGCCATCGAATTCAAAGTAGGGAATCGAAAGGTGCTGCATCACAGCCGCTTGATGACCGATACTACCCGCACCATGCGCGGCATCGACGGAATGCGGGAAGACGATCCACAGGTAAAGGAATTTCAAAAGACACCCCTTGAAGAAGAATTTCTTTACGGCTGGGTACCCGGAAATGACCGTATAGACTTCCCGCCTGGCACGGCCAAGCGCATCCGCGCGGGTACTGACTTGCTATTGAACATGCACTACGCTCCTTCGCCGATCGATGAGCAGGATCAGTCGGGCGTGCGATTTTATCTTACGGATTCTGCGTCGGTCGACCGGGAAGTACGAACACTGACGTTGACGGAAAACGACATTACCAATCAGCCCTTTGTGCTGCCCGCCGAGAGCAAGCCTACCTTTTATATGAGTTACGGGCCAACTCAGCAGGACATTTCCCTGATTTCAGTCATGCCTCACATGCATTTTTTGGGCAAGAGGTTCAGGGCTTTTGCCATTACGCCCGGCGGCGAACTGGTACCTTTCGTAAAAATTGATAACTGGGACTACAACTGGCAAATGACCTACCAATTTAAAACCCTGCTGCACCTACCTAAAGGATCTACGATCATTGCCGAAGCTGCGTACGACAACACCTCCCAAAATCCGGAAAATCCGAGCCAACCTGCACGAGAAGTGACTTACGGCTGGAACTCTACGAGTGAGATGATGAACCTGGTACTGTACTATATTCCGTACAAAGAAGGAGATAAAGACAAAAGACAGGGTCCCGAATGAGCGATTTGATCAGTAATAATGCTTCCAGTTAGTACTCGAAATTACCGTCCCGAACACCGATAAACGGTAGCTCACTGACCGGGAGCCGGTTTGCCGGAAATAAATCGAGTACGGTTTTTCCGGATGTTCTTGGTAAAGGCGATGTCCATGCGATAGTCGTGGGGAACGCTGTCGGTACCCGCGCAAGGGCGTGGCTGACCGTGTATGAGAGCAATTCAGTAAGGGTACCCTTTGTTTTCTGTACTCTAACCTCTGCCCCGTAGACTTCTCCCTTCGTGGGCAGTAAATCAGTTTGCTGGCACGAAAGCAGACCCAAGGTGTGGTCAGAACTACCATCCCGTGGACGCAGGCAGGGCGATTCTTTATCAGGTTAATGTAGGAAGAACGCCTGATTTCTAAATTTTCGAACTAGAGGCTGATCATCAACAAAAAATCCGCCGACTGAATATCAATGGGCGGATGCCGGTAGGCTTTGTATCGGATTGGTAGGGTCCTATGGTACGGGGCTCCATACGGGTTTGGGCCATTGCGCAAAGTGTGACGTTCTCTGACATCGTCGTCAGAAAATTGGAGAGAAAAAAATACGATTTTTCCAAATCCCGGAGTTTCTGCCTGGTAAGTCAGCGCGTGTCGGAACAATTGGATGTGTGCATAATTAGCCAATTGTTCCTATATAATAAAGCATATGAATATAGTTGCCCTTTTTTACAATGGTAGAGTTGTGAAACCCCAAATTATTAAGACATATGTTTTATTATACCAGTTTTTGGGTAGTATTAGTTTAAACATTCTATTTCTATTCTATTAGCAATACAATCCAAAGAGATCAAACAAAGATCCTTTAACTTCCTGAAATACAAATGCTTAACCTATTATTAAGGCTCGGCTAGGTAGAAATAGAGTTAGTTTTGGCACAGAAGTGTTTAACTTGCTTAAACTCCCTGCATTAATGTCAATTTCTTGTAGAGTCCCTGGGGATCGCCCAGCAATTGCTCGTGGGTACCCCGTTCGATGATCTGGCCCTGGTTAATCACCAGAATCTCGTCGGCATGTTGAATGGTGCTAAGCCGATGCGCAATGACCAGCACCGTGCGGTTCTGCATTAAATGGGTTAGGGCTTCCTGTACTAACTTTTCCGATTCGGTATCCAGAGCGGACGT
The DNA here is from genome assembly GCA_038204185.1 of Cytophagales bacterium. Lineage (GTDB taxonomy): Bacteria > Bacteroidota > Bacteroidia > Cytophagales > Spirosomataceae > Salmonirosea. Next base: position 8,491 of record JBBRDE010000053.1, on the reverse strand, counting down.
AGCTTCATCAAGAATGAGTATCGGGGGATTTTTCAGAATAGCCCGGGCGATGCTCAACCGCTGGCGCTGCCCGCCCGAGAGCTTGGTGCCCCGGTCCCCAATGAGGGTCTGGTACCCCTCGGCCTGTTCCATGATAAACTCGTGCGCGTTGGCAATGCGGGCGGCAACTTCTACCTCCTCTGGTGTGATACCGGCTCCGAAGGCGATGTTGTTGAAAATGGTATCGTTAAACAGGATGGATTCCTGTGTGACGATTCCCATCTGCGCACGTAGCGAGGCCGGCGCCAGTGTTTTGAGGTTCTGCCCATCGATCAGGATTTGCCCTTCGGTAGGATCATAAAATCGGGGAATCAAGTCGGCTAATGTCGATTTGCCGCCTCCTGATGAACCTACCAGGGCGATGGTTTTTCCCTTGGGCATGGTGAAATTAATGTCTTTGAGCACAGGTAGCCCTTCTTCGTACGCAAAAGATACATTTTTTACTTCGATCCGATCCCGAAAGTCAGTAAATAGATGTGCATTGGGATCTTCTGGAATATTGTTGACGGCATCGACCAGTTCCAGTACCCGCTCACCCGACGCGATGCCCCGCTGCGTGTTGGTGAACGCATTGGATATTTCCTTGGCGGGCCGAAGTACCTGCGAAAACAGAATGATGTAGGAGATAAATTCCGAAGCCGAAAGCTCCGATTGATTAGACAATACCAGCGAGCCACCGTAGAGCAGGATCAGTGCTACCACGCTCACCCCCATAAATTCCGAGAACGGACCGGCCATTTCGCGCTTGTAGGCCATAGACTTGATGGCCCGCCGGTAGGCGTCGTTTTCCTGCCAGAATTTATGCTTGATGAAGGGCTCGGCGTTGAAGCCCTTTACTACCCTCATGCCTCCAAAGGCCTCGTCCATCAGGCTGATCAGGCCGCCCAGTCGCTGTTGCCCGGTGCGGGCATCCTTGCGCATTTGCTTGACGATATACCCGATGAATGCTCCCGAAATAGGAAATACCAGGAAGGCAAACAGCGTCAGGCTAACGGATATGTTAAAAAGTACCGTCAGGTATACAATCAGTGTGAAAAACTCTTTGAAAGCGGCGGAAAACGTATTGGCGATGGAATTCTCGACTTCCTGCACATCCGTCATTACCCGCGAAATCAAATCCCCCTTTCGCTTATTGGAGAAAAAACCTAGTTGTAGCCCAATGGTATTATCAAACACCGCTTGCCGAAGCCGTGCCACCATATTGACTTTAAAACGTTCCAGGATGCGCGCCGACAGGTACCTGAACACATCCGATAGAAAAACCGAGGCAATGATAATAGCACACACGAACTGCAAAGCTCCCAACTTACCCCGGTTCTGCAGGAAGGAACCAAAGTAATAATTGAACAGGCCACCCAGATAGTCCAGGCTAAGTGCCGGGTCGGGCAATGCAGCCACCGCCAGGTTGTCTACCTGATTGAAGAGCAAATCGAGCAGCGGGATTAGCAGCGTGAAGTTAAGTACTCCGAAAATGCTCGCCAGCAGGGAAGTAAAGAAGAAAGGGATGATGTACTGCTGCAGCGGACGCGCGTACGAAAGCAATCGCCAGTAAATTTTCATGGCGCAAAGGTAGGTGTTTTAAGGGGCAAAGGGTTTAGGGGGGAGAGGCACAAAGATAAAAAGTGGCAAAGGCACAAAGGGCGGGGCTGGCGAACCACCAGCGTATCAGAGGCACAAAGTGACAAAGAAGCAAAGTGCTTTGGTACTTCTGATTAGAGGAGTAGGTAGCGCAGAGTGTCGGTTTTACAAAAACTCTCAACTCTCAACTAAAAAGAAGTGTCTGCATCCGCCAAATCCAGTTTTTTGATCCAAATATTCCGATACAGTACGTCATGTCCTTCGGCCTGAAGTTTCAATCCGCCGGGTGTATCCGTAATACCCTTCCCGCCGTCGTTACCTCCGTCGATGCCCGAATTGGGCCCGCCCCATACCTGATTGATGGTTTGGTTGGAATGAACTTTCTTTCCGTTGAAGTACATCGTCAGCATGGCTTTTTCGGTGCGTTTGCCATTTTGGAAGCGCGCTGCCCGGAACTCGATATCGTAGGCATTCCATTTGCCCACACCGTTATAGGCATAGTAGGGGGAGGGTGTCTCGTTGATCACAGCGGCCAGTCCGTGGGTGGTCGTGTCGCCATCCAGTACCTGGATTTCATAACGATTTTGTAGGTACACTCCACTGTTACCACCTGGTTTGGTTATATAAAATTCTACGTGCAGCCGAAAATCCCGGAATTTCTCCTGAGTCACAATGTCCGCCGAGCCGTATAGGCCTCCGGCAGCAGTAGGGTCGTTGCTGTTGAGCACTGTACCTTTGCCCACCGGATCTTTCACAATTATCCATTTAATGGGTGGCTTAGCGGCCAAACGTGGCCCGTCCCAGTAGGTCCACTTTTCGTCGAGCATTTTCCGTGAGCCGTCGAAGAGTACTTCTGCACCTTTGGGGGCCTTAGTACCTACACCCGTTTGGGCCACGGCAGGTGAAGAGGCGGACAATAAAAAATAAGTGGATACTAAGAAAAAGGCGGTGTGGGTCAAAGTTGAAAACTTCATGAGTAGCAAATAGTTGATTGGTAGAATACTATTAATCACAGACTTGGAGAAAGCACCAGCGCGAAAGTAAAGGCCCTTCCCCGGCCTAACTACTCGTTTTCAAGGCCAATCAACCATTTTCTTTCAGCATTCGAACGAATGCCTCCTCATAGGCCTTTAAGGCTAGCAGGAGTTCGTCCAACTCTTTTTTTTCGGGAGTTCCCGCCAGAGTGCCATACAATGCGTCGGCGCGTTCGGAGGCGTGGGCGTAATCGCTTTCATTTTTGATTTCAATCATGATCAATAAACTTTATCGCGAACGATTAACATTGGGCTACAAAGCTTTTATTTTTAAAAAGACAAGGTTCAATGAGTCATACTGATTTATGGTTATAAGACTGCAAAATCATGCCTACTGGCCCTTGACAGGGTAAAAATAACTCTTTTTTTCATAGTAGTCCAAGCACAGGTGCACTATGGAAGGTAAGGAATCGAGGGAATCAACCAGCCGGGCCACCATTGCGGCAAAGTATGCGTATCGGATTTAGGCCATGACTTAGAGTAGATAATCGGTTAGATCCACTACAATCGAACATAGGAAAGCAAACGGCCCGCCGTGCGCCAACCGTTGATTAATCGGGGACTCCTATACCAGCTAATGAGCGAGGTTAGTGAATACTATGACATCATCGGAGCATACCATCAGGTTCAAATCGTACACCCGTTCTTCGATAAGAGGCTGATCGAGTTGTGTATGTTTATCCCTTCAAAGCAAAAATTCTACGAAGGCTACGTAAGGCGGAGGAAATTTAATCCTAACTTGATTTGTTCCTACTTTTTAAGCAATTTTATATTCAAAAAGTGCCATGCTTTCGAGTACACTAGTCCACAGAGGCGGATGACCTATCGTTTCAGAAGTGTTGCGCTGTACCAAAGTTATCAACTATTCATTATCCATTAACTCGATGGAACAGTACGCCAAAATCCTGACCATTGCCATGCCCGTCTTTCTATTGGCAGTGCTGGGCGAAAAACTGTACGGCTGGCTTAAATTCCGCCACCATTTTAAGAACATGGACATGATTTCGAGCCTGAGCTCGGGCTTCACCAACAGCCTGAAGGATGCGCTCGGGCTGGGTATTTCCATTATCACCTACGCTTGGATGGTGGAACATTGGGCTATTTTTGAAATCAAATCCACATTATGGGTGTGGCTTATCGCCTTCATCGCGCTGGATTTTTCAGGGTACCTGGGACACATGCTCAGCCATAAAATCAATATCCTCTGGAACCGGCACCTGATTCACCACAGTAGCGAGGAGTTTAACCTGGCCTGTGCCTTGCGGCAGAGCATTTCGAGTATCGTCAATATCTTTACCATTTTCCTGATTCCTGCCGCCATCGTGGGGGTACCTGCGGTGGTTATTGCAGTACTGGCTCCGATTCATTTGTTTGCGCAATTCTGGTACCATACCGTGTACATAGGCCGGATGGGTTTTTGGGAAAAATTCCTCGTGACTCCTTCCCATCATCGCGTCCACCATGCTATCAACCCCGTTTATATTGACAAAAACCACGGTCAAATCCTGATCATTTGGGACAAATTGTTCGGTACTTTTCAGGAAGAACTACCCCAGGTACCCCCCGCGTACGGCATTACCCGCCCGGTCAGTACCTGGAATCCCATCAAGATTAATTGGGGGCATTTTTGGCTGTTGACGCAGGATGCGTGGCGTACCCGCAGCTGGTACGACAAGGCACGTATTTGGTTCATGCCCACGGGCTGGCGACCTGCCGACGTAGGAGAAAAGTACCCGGTCAAGAAAATAGAGGATGTCTATAACTTTGAAAAATACGCCCCTGCCGCCTCACCCTGGCTCATTGCCTGGGCCTGGACGCAGTTTGCATTTGCATTCTTCCTGATTTTCATGCTGTTCAGCAACTTGATGCAAGTTGGGATTCCCAATGCCATTCTGTACGGCGGATTTATTTTTATGGGCATCTACGCCTACACTGAACTCATGGACCGCAACCCCAATGCCTGGCTGTGGGAAACCGCGAAAAATGTGCTAGGACTGAGTGTTTTGATATACATGGATACCTGGTTTGGCATTAGTTCAGCGGGAAACTGGGTCAGTTACGTCGTCGGCAGCTACTTTGTGATTGCTACTCTCGTGACCATTGGCTTTACATTACTAGATATAAAGAAGAAACCCGCTCACGAACCGGAGCGGGTTATGGAGTACGTGGTCTAAATGGAGAGTTTAAGGACTTGGAGTATATACCTTGAGATACAGGCTTCCTTAGAACTCATAAACTCAGCGAATACTCGAAGCATACCGTACCTCGTAGCGGTTGAGCCAGTCGAGCAAACGGTTAACATCGGGCATGTGGAATAATTCACTACCAGGATTCATAGTGGCCGCTGTACCACAAGCTACCCCCATCCGCACCGCTTCACGAATGGATTTTCCCTGTGAGAGCGTCCAGACCATACCCGCAACCATGCTATCGCCTGCACCTACCGTGCTTTTCTTGGAAACGGGCGGGGCCGGAATGTGTTCCACATAGTCTGACGTAACGAGCATCGCGCCCATCGGGCCCATCGAGATCACCACGATTTCGCAGTTGTCACGGATAATGAGGGCGCGCGCAGCTTCGTCGAGCTCGTCCATTTCCAGGCGGTCTGCGCCAATCAACTCTTTTAGTTCGGTGACATTAGGTTTCAGGAGGTACACCCCCGCCTGGGAGGCCAGCCTCAGGGATTCTCCTGAGGTATCGGCGATGAATTTGGCCCCCTGGCGTTTGGCAAGATTGGCGATTTGCTGGTAAAAATCAGTCGGAACACCGGGCGGTAAGCTACCACTAGCGATGATGAAGGAGGGGGTGGGATCAATTTCTTCCAGGGTATCCATGATAGCCTCCACTTCGGTGGGCATCAACTCAGTGCCGGGCATTCCGAAGCGATACTGCAAACCCGTGGTAGTTTCTACGATATTGAGGTTTTCCCGTGTCCATTCTTTGGTTTCGACAACGCGGATATCAACCTGCTCGGCTTTGACTAGTTTTTGCAGTCGTTGCCCTGTGGGGCCGCCGGACGTAAATACGGCAATAGGATCACCGCCTAGCCGATGGAGAGCCTTGGCTACATTAATGCCACCACCACCGGCTTCGAATTGAGGTTTTTCACAGCGAAGTTTGTTATCGGGTACCAACCGCTCCACAGTAGTACTTTTGTCGACCGCCGGATTCACGGTGAGCGTAACGATGGGTTTCTTGATAGCCATGAGGGTTGAATCAGAATTGAGTAGTAAAGAGCCTGAAAACCAAAAGTAGTGAAAAATGCATTGTACTGCTTTCGTAATCCGCGTTACTTTGTGGTAGAAATCTTGATATCAAGTTTTTTCAATCCCGCCTGTGCTTCGGGTACACTCATGAACAAATTCCACAGAAGACCCGTCCGATGGTTCTCGATCATGACGATAATGGGGCCCTGATCGATGCACGGTAACCCCTGGTATCCGCCAGTGGTTGAAAGTTTTTCACTTCCAGTACGTAAAGTCCTTTATCAATTATTTGAATAATCTGACGATTGCCGACGCTGCGCAGGTACATGAAGTTGCCTGATGCCTGGATCTCAGCCACGTGGCTCTCGTCGTAATGGTAGATGTAGGAAAATATTGGAAATAGATCCCGTTCCCCGCTTTGAGGATATGCCAGAAATAGGATCCGTACTTTGACTGATGTCCCAATTCTGGTTGTGCGCCCGGTAGGTCGAGCTGGCAAAATTGGTGATCAAAGGTAGCTCCTGCCCAGCGGTGGGATAGGCTAGGGTGGTGCCAAGAGCCACGATTAGGAAGCTAATGAGTATTTATCTGCTAGGCATTCCCATACAAGAAAAGGATAGATTTGTCTAACCTGGGAATTCTGAACGTAAGGTAGCGATGAATTTTGACTACTATCCACATACCACCAGCAAGAGAATTTGTGTCGGTGTTTAGTATAACCCAATGTTCAGCGCCTTTACCTTCTGACAAAAAACAAAAACATGAAAAATACACCTCCCTCCCGCCGTTCGTTTCTTAAAGCCACGGCCCTTACTGCTACCGCTATGACGTTCAAACCCTTCTACATCCTAAATGCAAAACCCAAAACCAACGGCGAGATCATCGGCCATGGTACCCACAAGTATAAGGTACAGCTAGGTTGGGGGAATCTGGATTCTTCCAAATTTCCCATCAACAACTGCCACGAAATGGTGCAGGACAGCAAGGGAAGACTACTCATGGTGGGCGATGAGATAAAAAATAACATCCTGGTGTACGACCGCTCCGGCAAATTGCTGGATAGCTGGGGCCACGAGTACCCTGGCGGCCACGGCCTTACGCTCTGGAACGCCAATGGCGAGGAATTCCTGTTTATCAGCGATCCTAATTTGGGTAAAGTCGTAAAAACTGACATGCAGGGCAAGGTGCTACTGACCATCGAACACCCCTCAAAGGTAGGTGCCTATGAAGAAAAAATGCCTTTCAAGCCTACCGAAACCGCTATTGGGCCGGATGGCACCATTTACGTAGCCGATGGCTATGGCTCGCAGTGGGTACTTCGCTACACCATGAAAGGCGAGTACATGGATAAATTTGGCGGGCCTGGCGACGAGGATCATCAGTTTGCCACCGCCCACGGGATAGCCGTCGACTACCGTAATAAGGCCAATCCAACACTATTGGTGACTTCGAGGGTTCACAATTCGTTCAAGCGTTTCACGCTGGATGGCAAGTATTTGTCCACGATATTTCTGCCTGGCGCTTTTGTGTGCCGTCCTGTCATAGATGGCGACAACCTGTACGCGGGGGTGTGCTGGTCGCGGCTGAAATATATGAATCAGACACCCAATTCGGGTTTTGTGACGATTCTGGACAAAAATGATAAGGTGATTTCAAATCCTGGGGGTACCAAGCCCGAGTACCGCGACGGGAAGCTGCAAATGATGGTACAGGACTATCCGCAACTCATGCATTGCCATGATGTGTGCATTGACAACGATAAGAATATTTACATCTGCCAGTGGAACGCTAAGAAAACGTATCCGGTCAAACTAGAAAGGGTGTAGGGAACGATGAATATTGACCGCGGGACGAACCCGTGATGAATGATTTTTTAGGAAAAAGCCGCGCCAGTGTTATTGGCGTGGCTTTCGTCTGTCTATAAGACAAGTGAAGATATCAATAAAGAATCAGCTCACTGGTTTTCGGACGGTAAAGGATAGGGAGGCGTTTGTTTACGGGCAGGTTGTTCCGTAGAATTATTGCATTTTTTGTGCGCCCGCCCACCGCAGTCTTCGCGGTAGTAGCAACCTTCGCGTTGAGTAAGGCTTGACGGATGCCCAGTAAAGGCATACAAGGTGACGAAGATTAAGGCAGCTCCTAAGGAAAAAACGGTTGCTTCTTTTCATGGACTTTGCTTGTTGAATGAAATAAGCTGGGCTATCATCAGAATTTTTTTCTCCAAAAAAGCCGGATTTTAGCCTGTATTGGTTAAATTGAGTATACTCACCGTCGCTCTTAGCCCGTAATTTATCGACAAAATCCAAGCAGCACTCGTAACCATACCCCCAGGGGTCAAGACGGTATCATTCCCTTCCCCAGAGAATTTTAAGGCGATCAGGAAGAAACACAAAAAACCTTGAATAGAAAAGAAGGGTATATAGAACAGCGAGGCTCTTGGCAAGCCTATAAATACGGCTGGTTTTAAAAATTTTATGGATACAAAAAAATAATTGTAGGTGATGTAGGCAGATAATTTTCTTTTTTTAGCGCGTTTTGCCCTCCGCTCTGCCCTGATTTTTTTCTTTGGGAGACAATACGTTAAAAGCCGCTGCCAACATTGTGGAACATTATCCCGGAAATGGACCAGGTAGC
>JBBRDE010000052.1:0-22858 GCA_038204185.1 Cytophagales bacterium | reverse complement strand
ACCTTCGGACAAAAATAATGGAAACGATTAACCCGAACTTCGTCAAATGCACGAGAGGATCATTACAATGGATCCTGAAACCAAGCAAGTACCCTACGACCAACTCTAAAACGCCAGACAGGTGGTTGGGTAGTAATTTTTTAAATTTATGATCCAGCCATTAGAAAGGGCTGGATTGCTAGTGAGAATCAACAGCCTTCCGGGCCGCATACTTCCCCTTCGATGGTTTGCAGCATTTCATCGCGTACCGTCGCAAGCGCTTGCACAAATACCTCCGCAGGCTGAGCCCCCGAAATACCGTATTTGTTATTCACGATAAAGAAAGGTACCCCACTCACGCCCATGCTCTGGTAGTGATTGATCTCCTGCCTTACCTCGTAGGCGATAGTATCGTCGGCCAGTATTTGAGTGATCTTTTCGCTGTTCCAACCGAACCTTGAGAAAAGGTCGGTCAGTACACGCGTGTCCCGCAGATCTTTGCCATCGGTAAAATAGGCTATGAATAGCATCTCTTCTGCTTCGGGTTGGAAGCCTTCCTGTCCCGCCACGTGTAGCAGCGCATGCAGGGGTAGGGTATTTATTGCATGGAGGATCGTGTCTAAATTGAAATCAATCCCTATTTCTTTACCTACCTGTGTCAGATGATCCGACATCTGTTGGATACGGCCTTCATCGCCAAATTTCTTGATGAAGTACTTCTTACGGTCAAGCCCCTCGGCCGGAATCGTCGGATCCAGCTGGAAGGGATGCCAATTGACTTCGACATCGTCCGGGTTACCCAACTCATCTAAGGCCATTTCTAGTCTTTTTTTCCCTACATAGCACCAGGGACACACGACGTCCGAAACAATATCAATGGTTATTTTGTCTTTAATCGGGGTATTCATAGAGTAAATTTTTAGTCCAAATCGTTTTAATAAGAACGGACTTTTGCACCAATTGATTCATTGCGCCTGTTGCCTGGATACCTTGCATAACTCCCCTGTCTTCTGATGCACCAAATACCTTATGGGGGTACTTACTGATCTTGTTTTGGTCTTTTTTTTGGAAAACAGGCTAAATTAGTAGCTATTGTACTTATCAAATGTATTTTTACATTCTACATTGTTAACCTTACCTGTATCATTATGATGAATAGACGTGATGCTCTTGGCCGCGTGGCATTATTGATGGGAAGCGCCGTTACGGCCCCCACCATGATTGCCTTTTTGGACGGCTGCAAGACCAAAGATGCCGCGACTGGAGCCAACTTCGCCTTCGATACGGATCAGCTCAACCTGGTGTCTGAAGTAGCCGAGGTCATTATTCCAAAAACCGATACGCCCGGCGCCAAGGATGCCAAAGTGGGCGAGTTCGTGCAGAAAATGCTCAAAGACTGCTACTACGAAAAAGACCAGAAGAGCTTTATGGATGGCCTGGCCAAACTGGAAGACAAAAACTTCATGAAAGCCTCGCCCGAAGAACAAACTGCCCTGCTGACGGCCGCCGAAAAAGAATCCATGGATGAGCTGGCCCGCATTGGCGACGAGCGCAAAAAAACTAAGGAGGGCGGAAAAACCTTTGAAGAACCGGGGGTACCTTTCTTCCGACTCATGAAAGAACTCACCCTGCTGGGGTACTTCACCTCCGAGCAGGGGGCGCAGCAAGCCCTTGAATATATACAGGTACCTGGCCGTTACGACGGCTGCATCGACTTAAAACCCGGTCAAAAAGCCTGGGCCATGTAGTTTTTAAGTGCCAAGCTATTAGCTGATAGCTTTGTAAGGCCGGCCGGGTAATCCAGGTAACTTAATCTAATTATTTATGAAGGCTACTAGCCACAACCTGGTAGCCATAAGCTAAAAATAACCAATGAACTTAAACATAAAAGCAAAGCAGCAGGCTACGTACGATGCCATTGTGGTAGGTTCGGGCATTAGTGGTGGCTGGGCGGCTAAGGAGCTGACCGAAAAAGGCCTGAAAGTTCTCATGCTGGAACGGGGCCGGGATATCAAACACGTGGTAGACTATAAGACGGCCACCACCCCCCCCTGGGAATTCGAACACCGCGGACGCCCATCCACGATGGCTCGAGAAGAGTACTGGGCGGGCTTCCGCACGGGATATACCGCCAATGAGGAACACCGATACCTGTTCGAGAACGATAAGGAAAATCCTTACAAGGAAACCCGGCGTTTCGACTGGATTCGTGGCTACCACGTGGGCGGGCGCTCGTTGCTGTGGGGACGCCAGAGCTACCGCTGGAATGAGGCCGATTTCGAGGCAAACGCCAAGGAAGGGTTGGGTACCGACTGGCCTATTCGTTATAGCGACATAGCACCCTGGTACGACTATGCGGAAAAATTCGCCGGTATTAGCGGCGCCCGCGATGGGCTCGACGTGCTGCCTGACGGCCAGTTTCTGCCCCCCATGCAGATGAACTGCGTAGAAACCAAAATCAAGGGGGAGGTAGAGTCAAAGTTCGCGGGCCGCAAAATTATCATCGGTCGGGTAGCTCACCTCACGCAGCCGCAGGCCTTCCACACCGAACTGGGCCGAGCCGCCTGCCAGTTCAGGAATATGTGTATGCGCGGTTGTCCTTACGGGGCTTATTTTAGTACCCAGTCGGCCACGCTACCTGCGGCTACTAAAACGGGCAACCTCACTTTACTTCCCGACTCTATCGTTTCAGAAGTAATTTTTGACGATAAAGCTGGGAAAGCCACAGGCGTCCGGGTGATTAATCAGAACAACCCCGGCGATGTGAAGGAGTACTTTGCGAAGGTTATTTTCCTGAATGCCTCGTCCATTCCATCCACGACCATTTTGATGACGTCCAAGTCAGACCGTCACCCTAATGGCCTCGGTAATGAAAGCGATCAGCTGGGCCGCAACATCATGGACCACCACCTGGCCGTGGGTGCTTCGGGCACCGTCGAAGGTTTTGATGATAAGTACTATTTCGGTCGCCGTGCCAACGGCATCTACGTACCCCGCTACCGCAACTGGGGTAGCGACAAGCGCGACTACGTGCGGGGATTTGGCTACCAGGGCGGCGGCAGTCGCCAAAGTTGGAGCCGGGGCGGCGGGATGGCTGGATTCGGAGCGGCCTTTAAAGAGCAACTCACCCGTCCCGGTGAATGGAACATGGGCATGGGTGGCTTTGGCGAGATGATTCCGAATCCCGACAACCGCTTCACGCTCAGCACCGAGAAGGACAAGTGGAATATGCCGATCGTGATTTTCGATGCTGCCTACGGCGATAACGAGAAAAAGATGCGCGTGGACATGATGAACGACGCCGCCGAAATGTTGGAAGCCGCTGGTGTGAAGAATGTCAATCCCTACAATGACGAATCAAAAGCGCCCGGCATCGGTATACACGAAATGGGTACCGCCCGCATGGGTACCGATCCCAAGAATTCGGTACTCAACAAGCACAACCAGGTGTGGGGTGCCGAGAACGTGTACGTGACCGACGGCGCCTGCATGACCTCCGCTTCCTGCGTCAACCCTTCGCTTACCTACATGGCCCTGACGGCCCGTGCTGCCGACCACGCTGTGAGTGAATTAAAGAAGCAGAACGTTTAATTAGTGGATACCGGGTCGCCGGTGCGATTGAAAATTAACAGTTGACAGTTCTTTTTTTGAAATGAACTACTGCGAAATGCCTCCGTCTTCTCGATAAAGCGGGGGCATTTCATTTTACAGAGACCTTCCAATGGTATCTTTTCTAAGTAAAACCGAATTGCTGTTTATACTTTTCGCCGCTTTTACGAATGGCTTCGGAAAGGCAATTCCGAACGAACTCAAAATCAACACGACGATTAAGATCATACACAATGGAGCGGGTAAAACGAACGCGATCACGGATAAACCTACCCGCCCCGGGAAAATCGGGATCAAGCAGCGCGGGTATACCTACCGACTATTTTTCCAAAAAACCATACGGCTTCGAGCTGCGCGATACTTCAGGGATCGAGGGGATCAGCGGGTGCAGTCAGCCTTCCGGCTGGAACGCGCCGCCGTCGTGAAGGTACAGGTGTACAATATGTGGGGCCGGGTGGTGCAGGAAGGTACCCCAGGGTATCTTGCGCCGGGCGAGCATATCGTAGTTTTATAAGTATGAAAACTGCAAAAAAGTATTGAAGCCACACCAAGGGGACTGTCGCGTGTATTGTAGCTATGGAACAGTGAAATGTAATCCGATAGAGGTTGGCATAAATTGCTGCGGTTGACATTGAATTATCAGACTACACTAGTAACCCCACTAATAACATCTACCATGAAGCGCTTCGCTATTTACCTTTCTCTCCTAAGCTCCTGCCTATTTTTTTCGTGCGAACAAAAAACAAATCAACTTCCCATCGAGGGGACCTGGGAACTGGTGTCTGCCACGACCATTGAAGGCGATACCACCTTTTCGACATTCGATGCCACGCGCAGCATGATCAAAATACTGAACCCGACCCATTTCGCTTTTCTGAATCATGGGAAGGATGCGAAAAAAGATTCCACGGTGGCTCCGTTCTCGGCCGGAGGGGGTACCTACACGCTGGTGGACAGTACTTACACGGAACATTTGGATTACTTCGTGGACCCAGCCTGGGAGCAACACACCTTTACGTTTACAGTCAAAATTGACAAAGATACCCTTCTTCAGAAAGGCGTAGAGAAAGTAGAGGAGTTGGGCATAGACCGGATCATTATTGAAAAATACCGTCGTGTCAAGTCCAACCCGTAGCATTGCAAGTCCCAAGTACTTACATTATTCACCCCGAGGATGAACAAAACAACTTTTTCCAGCATTATTGCAGGCGTTATGTCGTGGGGTATTTGGGGTAGAAATTGCACCACCCCCCAAATTATCGAGCTGATGCACGCCTGCCTCGATGGGGGTATCACTTCATTCGATCACGCGGATATTTATGGTGACTACACCACCGAAGAAGCCTTTGGGGTAGCCTTGCTGGCTAGTAAGATCGACCGCCAACGCATCCAGCTTATCTCCAAATGCGGCATTCAGATGACGACCGGGCGCGACAATGCCGTCAAGCATTACGACTATAGCACCGACTACATCGTCTGGTCGGTAGAGCGGTCGCTGCAGAAGCTTAAAACCGACTATCTGGACCTGCTGCTGCTTCACCGGCCAAGTCCACTCATGCAGGCCGATGCGGTGGTCGAAGCCATTGATCGACTCAGAGACGCGGGTAAGATCCTGAGCTTTGGCGTTTCTAACTTTACAATTTCCCAAACCGATTTGATTCAGACCAAAACCAACATTGAGTACAATCAGATCGATTTCTCTATAACGCATTTTGATCCCATGCTCGACGGTAGCCTCGATTATATGCGTGTTCAGGACATCATTCCCATGGCGTATTCACCGATGGGTAGCGTATTCAAGAATGAAAACGAGCAGACCAAGCGCCTCAAAAAAACGGCCGGAGAACTGGCAGAGAAATATGATGTGGCGATCGACATCATCCTGCTGGCCTGGATTCTGAAACATCCGGCGGGACTTTTGCCCGTAGTGGGTACCTCTAACCCCGAACGAATCGGCACGTTGATCAAAGCCACGGAGATTACTCTGGAGGCACAGGAGTGGTTTGCGCTTTGGGAGGCCAGTGCCGGGCACCCCGTTGTATAAAATGCAGGAAATGGAAACAAACCTGTTCAAAAACCTGGTAGAATAGGGGGGGGGTAGACTTAGGTACATAAATTCATATAGTCATAATTTCCCCGAAATTCTGCATGGCCGTAATCAATAATCCCGTAGCCCAGCGTGTTTCATCGGTCGATGCCTACCGGGGCCTGGTCATGATTCTGATGATGGCCGAAGTACTGGAGTTCAGCCATGTGGCTGAAGCAATTCCCCTGAGTCCCTTTTGGGCATTTCTGTCCTTCCACCAAAGCCACGTACCCTGGGTGGGTTGTTCGTTGCACGACCTGATCCAACCTTCGTTTACCTTTCTGGTGGGTGTAGCGCTCCCCTACTCCATCGCCAGCCGTTCGGCACGCACCCAAAGTCACACATCGCTGTGGCTACATACGCTACGCCGGGCCTTTATTTTGATTTTACTGGGGATATTTCTGCGCTCCATGTACCGCAACCAGACCAATTTTACCTTTGAAGACACTCTCACACAAATTGGCCTGGGGTACCCCCTCCTATTTGCACTGGGCTTTCGATCCGAACGGATCAGTTGGATTGCACTGGGGGTACTTTTGGTAGGCTATTGGGCGGTATTTGCATTGTATCCCCTGCCGGGCCCTGATTTCGACTGGTCACAAACAGGCGTCAACCCCGATTGGGAACACCTTCGCACGGGTTTTGCCGCGCATTGGAACAAGAACACCAACGCAGCCTGGGCGTTCGACCGCTGGTTTTTGAATCTGTTTCCCCGCGAGAAGCCCTTTCTATTCAACGGCGGCGGGTACGCTACCCTCAGTTTTATACCTACCCTGGGTACCATGATTCTGGGTTTACAGGCCGGACGCTGGCTAAAAAACAGTCAGTCCGCTACTGGACTGGTGCGGCGCTTTATGATCACAGCCGTGGGATTATTTGCCATTTCCCTACTCCTACATTTCACCGATATTGTACCCATCGTCAAGCGCATCTGGACGCCTTCGTGGACATTACTTAGCGGCGGGTGGTGCTTTGTGCTGCTTGCGCTTTTCTATTACCTGGTAGATATGCTACAGGGGAAGAAAATATTTTTCCCACTCATCGTCGTAGGTATGAATTCCATCGCGGCTTACGTGCTGGCCCATACGGTGGTGGGTTTTATTGACAGTTCGTTCCGCACCAATATCAGTCAGCATTATGACTTGCTCCTTGGCAATCCTTACAAAACCCTTATCAGCGGTTTTGTCATTTTGGCGGTGCAATGGATTATACTGTACTGGATGTACCGTAAAAAGCTATTTATACGAATCTAAACCAACCGTGAATTTATCATAACTCTAAGTACCTATCAGTGCCTTTGAAGCATAATAGAAAAACCGAAGAAACGCCACTGCAACGCAGCACCCCAATCGTCATAGGTAGTTGGGAGCAGAGCCTGGGACAGCTTGGAGTTAGGGTTGAATTCGATAATTTACTTAATGATCTGGGTACGGGGTGATATTCCTGCGAAGGAGGGCTGCCACACAAAAAAAGTAACCACTTGAAATCAAATATTAAAAAAAGAAGTAGTGGTACCTGTGCAAATCGTTTTGGTTAGTCATTGCGTCTGGCGGGGATTGCATGACTCTCTTAGGGAATCAAAAAGTGTCCGTTATCTGCTTAGTGATACCATCCTGAGTCGCTCCAAGGGCCATAGTTGAATTAAAAAAAGGAAACTTGCAAATAAAAATTGAATCTTTTTACCTATCATTGCCTAATGAAGTAACTTACATGATTCATAAAGACATCATTTGAACTCAATTCAGGCGGACTGTATTTACCGGGAAAATGATATGTGGAGAAAGTATACTCAAAAAAACAGGTGTTATAACCTGATGGGCTGGCTATTAACAATTTCGTTACTATCCGGATGCCAGCTATGGGATCAAATCAAGCCCGCAGAAACTTACCTCAATGATGCAGTCCTTGATTATGATTACCACAAGGATCTGGTCTATGGGAGCAACGACAAAGTAAAACTCGATCTATATCAGCCCATTTCACTGAATGGACATACGGCCGAGGTAGTTATTCTTCTGCATGGGGGTGGGTGGACGAGTGGAGACAAATCTTTTCTGACCCCTACCGTCAACACTTTGCTCAGGGAAGGGAAAAACCTGGCTATCGTCAATATAAATTACCGGGTTGACAGCAAGGCTGGTGACTTGCTGTCTCTTCAACTCGCAGATCTCCAAAATGTGATACGATTTCTAAACAAAAATGCGGCTAAATACAACCTCCGTACGGACAACTACCGGCTTGTAGGATTTAGCGCAGGCGGGCATATAGCCCTCACCTATGCCTACCGTACCACCGAAACAGCCGTCAAAACAGTGGTGGCTATTTCGGCTCCAACCGAGCTCTCGGTAAAAGAATTGCTGGATAAAAGTTTATGGCCTAATGTGGAAAAATTACTCGGAAAAAAATACGGCGATTCCATCGAGGTTTTCAAAAATGCCAGTCCGTTTCATCTAGCTAACTTTCGTTCTCCTAAAACCATGCTCATCTATGGGCAGAAAGATGTGTTGGTATCAAGCCAGCAGGGGGAATTACTGGCTCGAAAACTGAGCATGATGCATGTTCCTTGTAAATTCAATGTTCTTCCAGGCGAAACACACGAGCTTTCCGCTGATAAAGCAGCTGAATACATTCTGGACTCCTATGAATGGTCGTACTGATTAGGCTCCGTTAGTTAGTCAATTCCTTATCTGGACTAATATCTTCAATAGCCGACAGGTCATCTTCTAAGGCTACTTCATCCATAAGTGATTCAGGTATTTCGTCGAAGGCGTGGTCCAATTCTGTGCTGTGGTTTTTTGTACCCGTAGGAAAAGTGCTTTCGCCGGGTCTGGCATCGACTAATCCCAAATTGGAGTGCGTTTGCACTACTCTTTCCTCATCTATTTCCTGGCTGGATTTGTTGTTCTGATCTTCCATAATTAGTTCGCTGTTAAAGATTGTTAAAATAGGAGTCTGGTAAAGTTACTGCTCTTTTTCTTCCTGAGCGTTCGCTTTCGATTTATCATAGCTTTCCTTCAAATTTTTAGCTTCCTCCTGGGGATCATCCAATCGACGATCCATGTCCTCATCGGCCAAATGTAAAGATGCGCTCCATTTTCCCTGGGCGGGATCGGTGCTGTACCCCTTGTTTGGTTCGGCATCCTCCAAGGGTACCCCCTCTTCATATTCTTTTCCATTGGTAGCTGAAGGCAGGTAACGATCAGGATCGTAACTACCCGATTTCTCCTCATTTTTCTCTTTGGTCACATGCGCCAGGGTATTGTCCTGTTCTTTCTCTACTTTTTGATCCGTTTCCATCGTGACTGGGTTGAAGTGTAGTTGATACCTCACTTCTCCTAAAAAACTGTGCCGCCTCAATCTGAGCCAACCCAGCACCACCACGGGGTACCCAACCCCCGGGTGTTCGTAAAAGCAATATGAACAGGCGCAAAAAAAGGCAGACCTTTCTGAGGTCTGCCTTTCAACAATAATAGAATAACAACGAATCAAACTTAGAGCGTACGCTTCACTTCACGCAATTCAAAGCTCTCGATGATGTCTCCGGTATCAATGTCGTTGAAATTCTTGATATTCAATCCACATTCGTAGCCCGATCGTACTTCGTTCACATCGTCTTTAAAACGTTTGAGCGAGTCGATCTCTCCAGTATGAATCACGATTCCATCCCGGATAATCCGAATTTTGTTGTTTCGCTTTACGAAGCCGTCCGTTACGTAGCAACCAGCAATCGTACCGATGCGGCTGATTCTGAATACTTCGCGAATTTCGATATTACCCGTTACGATCTCTTCGACCGTTGGGGCCAACATGCCCGTCATGGCATCCTTAATTTCCTCGATAGCGTTGTAGATAACCGAATAATGGCGAATTTCGATTTGCTCCTGTTCAGCCATTTTCTTGGCATTAGACGAAGGCCTTACCTGGAAACCGACGATAATCGCATCCGAAGCAATGGCCAGGTTCACATCCGACTCAGATATCTGTCCAACGGCTTTATGGATGATATTTACCTGAATTTCAGAAGTCGAGAGTTGCAGCAGCGAATCCGAGAGGGCTTCCACCGATCCATCCACGTCGCCTTTCACAATCAGATTCAGTTCCTTGAACGAACCGATCGCTTTACGGCGGCCAATCTCTTCCAGCGTAATATGTTTCCGCGAACGAATGGTTTGCTCACGCAGAATTTGTTCGCGTTTGTTAGCCAGTTCACGCGCATCGCGTTCCAGTTCCATCACGTTAAACTTATCGCCTGCCTGCGGGGCGCCGTTGAGGCCCAACACTTGTACCGGCTTGGAAGGTCCAGCAGTTTTAAGACGTTTACCCATGTAATCAGTCATGGCCTTCACACGGCCATGATGCGCACCAGCAAGGATTATATCCCCTACCTTGAGCGTCCCGGCCTGAACCAGAATGGTAGTCACATAGCCACGGCCCTTATCCAGCGATGCTTCCACTACGGTACCCATAGCCCGACGTTCGGGATTAGCCTTGAGTTCGAGCAATTCTGCTTCGAGCAGTACTTTTTCGAGCAGATCATCGATACCCAACCCCGATTTGGAAGAAATTTCCTGAGACTGGTACTTACCTCCCCAATCTTCCACCAGATAATTCATGTTGGCGAGTTCCTCCCGGATTTTCTCAGTGTTAGCGCCCGCTTTATCAACTTTACTGAATGCAAATACAATGGGTACTCCCGCTACTTGGGCATGGTTGATAGCCTCGCGCGTCTGGGGCATGATGCTGTCATCTGCCGCAATCACCACGATAACTACATCCGTCACCTTGGCGCCCCGTGCCCGCATGGCTGTAAAGGCTTCGTGGCCGGGCGTATCCAGGAAGGTAACCTGTTTACCGGTTTTGGTCTTGACGCTGTACGCCCCGATGTGCTGGGTAATCCCCCCCGCCTCACCGCTGGCGACGTTCGCTGAGCGAATGTAGTCCAGTAGGGATGTTTTACCGTGGTCGACGTGACCCATGATGGTTACGATAGGAGCTCTTTCGATCAAGTCTTCGGGAGTATCCACTTCCTCCACCACCTCATTCTGAATTTCTTCTTCGGCTGAGATGAATTCTACTTCATAGCCAAATTCATCGGCAATGAAGGTAATTGCCTCGGCATCGATACGCTGGTTGATGGAAATAAACATACCCATGTTCAAACAGACCGAGATCACTTCCTGTACGGTAACGTCCATCAGCGAAGCCAGCTCGTTGGCCGAAATGAACTCCGTGACGCGCAGTATTTTAGTTTCACTCTGGTCGAAGCCACTATCATCCTGGTCGGAACGATCGCGGCGGCGTTTGCTTCCACTACCACCCCGCCCCGTACGGCTGGTGGTACCTCCACCCATGCGAGCCATT
Source organism: Cytophagales bacterium (assembly GCA_038204185.1). Taxonomy (GTDB): domain Bacteria; phylum Bacteroidota; class Bacteroidia; order Cytophagales; family Spirosomataceae; genus Salmonirosea. The sequence continues at coordinate 11,823 of JBBRDE010000052.1, read as the reverse complement.
GTAGCCTTGATATTATCCGCAACCTCTTTATCCGACACTTCCTCACGACGACCGCCCCGGCGACCCCGGACCGGCTTCGCGGCTCCAGCGGTACTTTTTGCCGCAGCGGTTCCTTCTTTGGCTTTGGGAGCAGCAGCAGTGCCCGCACTACCCGTAGCGGTGGTGGTGGTGGTTGGTTTCACATCACCGGTATTCTCCCGGATGCGCTTCCGCTTCCGCCTCCGTTTCTTATCTCCGGCGGCATCACTGGAAGCGACGGGATCTTTTTTCCGTGAACGCTCGGAAGGCAGTTCTATTTTTCCGACCACTTTCAAGCCACGCAATTGCTGCCCTTTGGCTTCAATGATGGCAGAATTTTCACCTTCGGCTTCTACGGTCGGAGTCGCCGGAGCAGACACTTTCGCTTCGGGTTTGGGTTTATCGCGGATAGACTCCCGAGGTTCGCCCTGTTTTTTGGCTTCGGGCTTTGCTTCTGGTTCAGGCGTCTTCGGGGACTCCACCTCCTGAGGCAGGGGGGTAGTTTCCTTAGCCGGCTCAACCGGAGTTTCCTGCTTAGCCAATGGCGCAGGTACTACCTCCGCTTCTGTAGGAGCTGAAACATCTTCCTTAGGAGAAGAAGTCGCTACTTGAGGAGCAGGAGTCACTACTTCAACCGGCTCCGTTACAGGGGGCGCAACCGGAGGTTGTGGTGCGATGGTTGGCTCGGTTGCTTCCGTTTTGGGAGGCACAATGGCCGGAGGAGCGACCGGGTTTCTGGCATTGAGGTCAATTTTACCCACTACTTTTATACCGGGCAAGCGTGTCTCTGCTGAAACAGAAGTACTCTCAGTAGGCTTAACCTCTGCGGGCTGCTCCACTTTTTCAACGGGTTTCGCGGGAGATGCAGTACGAAAATACAAAATCTCGTCATTGCCGCTCGTACGCGAATCATTCCTCGGCTCGCTTTGCGGTTCACCGTCTGGTTTGGGGGGATTGCCCGAAGTCCGCAGTTTCTCAGAATTGAAATCTTTTGCCAAAAAATCAATTTGGGCGGCATTAATCTTGGTATTCGGATTAGTTTCCACCTTATGCCCACTGGCAGACAGATGATCCACGATCGTAGAAATACCCACGTTCAGGATCCGTGCCACTTGGCTCAGGCGCATCATTTTATCTTCTGCCATAGGAAGCAATTAACGGAAATAGTGTTCTTAAGGTGTTCACAGCTGGGGAATAGCCCATAGTCTGCTAAAAAAATAGTTTCAAAGGCACGGTAAGGTACTATTCAAATTCCTTACGCAATACATCCAGCACATCCTCGATGGAATTTTCCTCAAGGTCGGTCCGGCGCAGTAGTTCCTCTTTACTCAAAGCCAGTACGCTCTTAGCCGTATCCAGCCCGATTTTGCGGAATTCCTCAATCATCCAGGCTTCGATTTCGTCATCGAATTCTGACAAATCAACGTCTTCCTCGGCCAATTCTTCCACGTCCCGAAACACGTCGATCTCCATACCTACGAGCCGCCCCGCCAACTTGATATTCTGGCCGCCTTTACCGATAGCCAGTGATACCTGATCAGGCTTCAAATAAACCGACACGCGCTTGGCATCACGATCAATCTGTACCGAACTTATCTTGGCCGGGCTCAACGACCGGCTTATGAGTAGTTCGAGATTCTCAGTATAGTTGATCACATCGATATTCTCGTTGCCCAGTTCACGCACGATCGAATGAATCCGGGAACCTTTCATACCAACGCAGGCGCCCACGGGATCGATCCGGTCGTCGTAGGATTCGACGGCTACCTTAGCGCGGTCGCCCGGTTCACGGACAATCCGGCGGACAGAGATAAGACCATCATAAATTTCGGGAATTTCAATTTCAAACAGTCTTTCCAAAAACACCGAGGAAGTCCGCGATAGTGTAATCCGCGGAGTACCATTGTTCATTTCAACTTTATGGATAACCGCTTTCAAGCTATCCCCCTTCCGAAAACGATCCTTGGAAATCTGCTCCGTGCGGGGTAGAGATAGCTCATTGCCATCGTTGTCGAGCACAATGAGTTCGTTGCGCAAGGTTTGGTACACCTCACCCGTAATGAGCTCACCGACCTGATCCTTGTACTTTTCGTACAGCATTTCTTTTTCCAGATCCTTAATTTTCTGGATAAGCGTCTGCCGGGCCGTCTGTACCAGGCGTCGACCAAAATCGATAAGTTTCACTTCCTCAGCCACTTCTTCACCTACCTCGAAGTCGGTTTGAATCTTATGGGCTTCGGACAGGGGAATTTTATCATGATCCCAAATGTCCTCCGAATCGTCGTCGACGATTTCGCGGGTGCGCCACATCTCAAGATCCCCATTTTCGGGATTGATGATAACGTCGAAGTTATCATCGGTACCGTACTTTTTGCGGATCATGGTACGGAATACTTCTTCTAACACACTGATCATCGTGGGACGGTCAATGCTTTTGGAACTGGCAAAGTCGGCAAATGAATCTATTAATACTGAGCTATCCATGGTCTTGTTAGGATACTTACCTAATTCTAAATTACAAATATACACATTCTGCGAAAGCCTCGCTATGAAGCTGAACGTCAGTTATTTAAACGACACCTGCACCACCGATTTCACGATGGATTCGAATTCTAACTCGGGCCGCAGGGCAGATTCTTCCTCCGGATTTTTTGGCTTTTTGCGGGGAATAGGTAATTGCAGAACAATGCTACTCTCCTTCACTTCTGCCAAGGTTCCCGTCAAAACCTGCCCTGTGGTTAAGGTCACTTTCAAGTCCCTACCCACGTTTTTCTGATACTGTCGCGGCAGGCGCAACGGTTGATCGAGTCCGGGGGACGACACTTCCAGCGTATAGGCCATCTCCATGGATTCATCGGCTTCCAGGTCTGCGTCCAGACTGCGGCTGATATCAGCACATTCCTGAATTGTGATCCCTTCGTCGCTATCCAGCAGGATCATGATTTTCTGGCTGGTTCGGGTCGCTTTGATCTGAATATCTACGATGAAGTACTTTCCTTCTTCAAGGTAGGGTGACAATAAGGATTCGATCTGCTCTTTGGACGCCATACTACAACAAAAAAGGGGATTTCATATCCCCTCGCTCATAACTATTGAACCGAAATTATGCCGCAAAGATAATACTATTTTACAATTTCCACAAACACAACTTGTTCCCGGTTTTATTCGTTCCGATGTCTTAATTTTGGCGTTTCATCCGCCTTTCATTTATGCGTCTGCTTACAGGCTTCCTCTGGTTTTTGTACAAAATCGTCGTTTTATATACCCTCATCGTTTACGCGCTTACCTTTTGGACGCTCAGTTCGCACTGGATCGCGGGCTTTATGATGTTGTCTTTGCCCATACTGGTTATCGTCCACCTGGCCTTTCTAGTACTGTGGCTGCTGGTGATGCCCAAGAGGGCCATGGTACCCTTGCTAGTGCTACTGGCCGGATTCCCGTTTCTGGAACGGACTTTCCAGTTGGGCGCCTCCTTGGACGAAACTTCGAATCGTGCTGAAAACCCGAGCCTTTCGGTATTGAATTACAATGTTTTCAGCTTTGGGCTCTACGATTATAGGTATGGACAAAACAAAGACAGTGTAAAGAAATTCAAAACCTGGATGAATCAACAGGATGCCGACGTGCTTTGCCTTCAGGAATATTTCAGCAATGGCGACATGAAGGACTTTGAATTTACCAAACTTCTGCGCCGGAACGGGTATAGGCACCAAGCCTTTCTGCTGGAGAGGAAAAGCGGATCGTCCGGTGAGTTCGGGCTGGCGGTATTCTCAAAGTACCCCATTCTGGCTACTCGTGATACACTTTTTAGCGGCCAGAATGGATTATTGCAGGCGGATATTCTTTGGAAAAAAGATACTATAAGGATCATCAATACTCACCTGTACTCAATGACGCTGCAACTCTCGCAGGTAGTTGATGGCGAAGATTATAAGAAAAAGAAACACGAAGCCAAGTATGCCTTCCGACAACTACGGCGCGGCTTCGAAACCAGGGCTCAGGAAATAAAACCTCTGGAAAAGTGGATCGCCGACTCGCCCTATCCGCTGATCGTCTGCGGCGATTTCAACGAAACGCCTTACAGTTACGTGTATGGGCACCTGCAAAAACGCCTGGCTAACGCCTTTGAGGAGGGGGGACAGGGCTTTGGATTCAGCTACAATCGTCTGCCTTCCTTCATCAGAATCGACAATCAGTTTTATGATAAAAAACACCTAAAACTTAACAGTTTCAAGACGCTACAGGAAGTCCCGTACTCGGACCATTACCCACTCATCGGGCATTATTCGCTTCAATAGAACCTAAACGCAACGGTAATTTCACGAGCGGCTTCTGATTTTCCTGCCAAACTCACCTATATTTGGGATAGTAGTTTTTGAAATGGCGTCTAAAAGCCCGTTGTAGTTCAAATCACGCATTTGTCGCTCATCAGCCGCCTGTTTTCTATGAAGCTATTTCCTGAACTTTGGCTAAGTTTCACTTCAAAATTAAAACCTAGAACGCCATACCCTTACCCAAAACTATGATTCAGCTAGTCACCCTCGATATGGCGGGTACCACCGTCACCGATCACCACGAAGTGGAGGCCTGCTTCGCCGAAGCCGCCCGCCAAACCGGCCTGACTGTCAGCGATGAGCGCATTTTGGCCATGCAAGGGCTGCACAAATACTTTGTGTTCCAAACGCTCTGGGAGGAAATCCTGGGTAGCCGGACACATCCCGAATGGCAGAAGCGCGTGGACCAGTCCTATCAGGCTTTCACGGAAGTATTAGAAAATCACTACCTCACCCACGACCTTACGCCCACCGAAGGCTGCCTGGAACTGTTTGATTTTTTACATAAAAATAACATCCAGATCGCGCTCACGACGGGTTTTTACCGCAAAGTGTGCGATATTATCCTGAAAAAACTTGGCTGGCTGGAAGGCCTCGACGAGCAGCGGGTAGGTACCCCTTCTACGCTCATTCAGGCATCTATCACGAGCGATGAAGTGGAAAAAGGTCGCCCCGCCCCGTTCATGATCCAGAAAGCCATGCGGCTGCTCGGTGTTAATGATCCCCATGCTATCATCAATGTGGGTGATACGCCTTCGGATATTCAATCCGGCTTCGCGGCCAATTGCCACATGAGTCTGGCTGTGACTAACGGTACGCATACTGCCGAGCAGCTCGCGCCGCACAACCCTACAAAATTAATAGGCTCTGTACTAGAAATTATTTCGATCATCGAAGAAGAAAACAGCTAGATGAAACCCTTTGATCTGATTGTGGTAGGCGCGGGTATCTTAGGTACCTCCCACGCCCTGATGGCCGCACGTTTGGGCAAGCGGGTGGCTTTGCTGGAGAAAGACAACCGTCCGGTCAGCGCCACCGTGCGCAACTTCGGGCAGGTGGTACCCTCCGGATTATCGGGCCGCTGGCATACCTACGGGCGGCGCAGTGTGGAAGTGTACAAAGAGATTCAGCAAGGATTCGACCTGACGGTGCGCGCGCGGGGTTCGGTGTACGTGGCTTCCGACGCTGAGGAATGGCAGATTGCGCAGGAAGCAGGGATACTTTTTAGGGAAAAGGATTTCCCAAATGAGCTACTTTCCGCCCGCCAAACTTTGGAACGCTTTCCATATCTGCGCGATAGCTACGCGCAGGGTAGTATCTTTTTTCCCGACGACCTGAGCGTAGAACCCGACAAAATGGTACATCGGCTGATCGAGTACGGCACCCAAAAATATGGCATCGTGTACCGACCCGATACGGCAGTGTTAGCATGTGAACCCAAAGGCGATTTTATCGAAGTACGCACGGCACGCGGCGAAACGCTGCAAACCGAGCGAGTGGTGATTTGCAGTGGCAGCGAATTCAAATTACTTTTTCCCGAAATTTTTGCGAAAAGCGGCCTGATCGTGAGCAAACTGCAAATGTTGCAAACGCCTACCCTACCCCAGGTAAAAATGGCCGCCAATGTACTGACCGGACTGACGTTGCGCCGCTACGAAGCCTTCGAAGAGTGTCCTTCGTTTGCGTTACTTACCGTTCCCGATCACTACGCTGAATTGAAGAAATGGGGGATTCATATTCTATTCAAACAAGCCAACGACGGCTCCATCATCATTGGCGACTCGCACGAATACGCCTCAGCTACGGACGTGAATGGGCTGGGATTTGATCTGATAGATCATATCAACGAACTGATGCTGGCCGAAGCCGAGCGAATCGTGAACTTTCCAGTACGTCCCCTGGCCCGTAGCTGGGCAGGGTACTACGCCCAGCACCCCGACGAAGTTTTTGAATACCAAGTGGCACCCCAGCTGCAAATCATCACCGGGGTAGGTGGCAAAGGAATGACGTCGAGCCTGGGGTTCGCAGAGGAGAATGTAGGAAAATGGTTTGCAAACTAGGTGTCTAACAAGCCGTTCCGCATAGCGTACATCACCAGTCCAACCTTGCTTTTGACGCCTAACTTCTCAAATAGAGCCTCCCGATACCCATCAATTGTTCGCTCACTGAGATTCATTTTATCGGCAATTGCCTTATAAGTCAAGTCCCCCGAGCAGGTCAGCTTCAAGAATTCCAACTCCCGTGAATTAATGAGCGCAGAAGAGTGCTGCGGGGTACCGTTGGGCGAGTGTAGGGTGTTGGCCAAGGCACTCACCACCAGGTCGGAATAGTAGAACCCCTGCGTCATGACGCGCTCGATGGCTTCGTAGAGTTCCTCTTTCTCGGTATCCTTCAACACGAAGCCCTTCGCTCCATTTTGGATCATACGGATGACGGCCGATTCCTGATTAGACATGGAAAGCGCTACCACTTTTGTTTTGGGGCAATTTTGTTTCAGCCACAAAGCAGTTTCGAAGCCGTTCATAATCGGCATACTAATGTCGAGCAGCACCAGATCGGGCGGGGTAGGTAGGGTACCCAATTGGCTGATAAAATCGCGGCCGTTATTGGCCTCAAGTATTACCTGAAAAGCAGGGTTCTTATTGAGCATTTCCACAAGGGCCTGCCGGAGCAAGATGTGGTCGTCCACGAGCGCGAGGGTGATGGGCTTCATAATGGTGAGTATGTAGTGGTGGAGGGGAAATTAAGGGAGAAATATACAACATTTTTTTATCAAAAATCGTGGTCAAATTTCGAGAAATGTCATCGTTCCCAGGCCTGGGGCACTTTGCAGGCTAAACCGCGCCCCAATCAGCGCCGAACGGGTATGCATATTGGTCAGGCCCGCGCCCCGTTCGTACGCTTCCGCACGTTGCATTTCATCGAGATCGAAGCCCACGCCATCGTCTGCGATTTGCAGCTTGAAATGGGTAGGTGTGAAAGCTAATTTTACACTGATACAGGTAGGAGCGGCGTGCTTCACGGCGTTATTGAGCACTTCCTGGGCTATCCGAAAAATGATTATCTGCTGCTGAGAGGACAATAGGCGCTCTTCACCAACTACCACCAGCGTGGTAGCGCATCCGCTGGCCTGTTCAATGTAGTCGAGCTCGAACCGCAGGGCTTCCGACAGTTTGGAGCGCAGCACGTAGTTGGAGTCCAAAGTTTTGGCCAGGCTCCGCAAATCACTCAATGCCTTGGATACGAGGGTTTTGGTATTTCCCAGTTTATGTAACGCAGCTTCTTCTTGCTGGATATCGACATTGTTCAAATTGATTTTTACCAAAGAAAGTATCTGCCCGATGTTGTCGTGCAGCTCCTGTGAAATATGCCTAAGCGTTTGTTCCTGTACTTCGATTTGGGCTTGTAGAAGTTCCTGCTGGTAGGTTTGCTCCATCTCAATGATTGGTCGTTGGTGTGTTCGTCGGGGTTTTTCGGAAAGGGAAAGGGATGTCAGGATGAAGCCCGCCAGCAACAGTAGTAGGAATGTACCTAAGATGACAACAAGGACTATGTCCTTACTCGGGTAGCGCACAATATCTTATAACAAACCAAAGCATACAAGAACCTGTTGAATTTTGCATAAATATAACAAACCCCACTTCACCTTCATACGGGAAAAACACCCTTTTTTCACGGGGAAAATACCCGGCCAAATACGGGCAAATCACCCCTGATGCATTGGCGGTAGTTTCGGAATTTTGGGAAAGCATATATCCACACCATTTTTTCCCTCACCCTCAACGCCCCGAACCATGCAGACAGCATTACTCAGCCCGTTCATTAATGTCGGTGGCTACCGCCGTCTGGCTCCAGAACAGATTGTTCGCTTGGTGGCCGACCGAAACTACACACTGATCTACGAAGCCAGCGGAGGCAAGCTGCTGGTATCGATTACGCTAAAAATCATCGAGGAACGTTTGCGACCCTACGGGTTTGTCAGAGTGACGCGCAGCGATGTTGTCAACCGTAGTTTTATCGAAAAAGTCTGGAATGATGGTGCCGTGCAGTTGACCGATGGTACGCAGATTTTCTCCTCGCGACGACGGCAGGGGGTTTTGAAAAACCATATCAATGGAGCAGAAAGAAAAAGTATAGAATAATGCGCTTATAATCAAACACTTACCGTTTACTAAGAAAATGATTCATAGTCTATTATGTATAGAAAAAAGCTGGTACTTTTAAGTTTATTTCACCTCACCCGTAGATATTTATGAAAAACGCTATTGTGATTTTTATCCTTTTAACCACGCTGGTTTATGGAAAATCTAATGCCCAAAGTCGTGCAATGGCTAAATCGGGCGAATCGGTCTGGATTTTTCTCAATCCGGTCAAAGCGGATAAACGCGAACAGTTCGAGAAATTCCTGCACGAGATTTTCTGGCCCGGAGCAAAAAAATTGAGCAACGCCGATCAGAAGGTGTTCAGACAAACGCGGATTCTGCATCCAACAAAACAGGAAGCAGACGGTACCTACTCCTACTTTTTTATTATGGATCCGGTAGTGGAAGGCGGGGATTATGAAATTCCAAGCCTGTTGAAGAAAATGTACGGAGAGACGAAAGGAATGGAGTACAATGCCCTCTTTGAAAGCTCGCTCGCGGGACCGCAAATAGGCTATATCGAGAAACAGTCAAAAGATTGAAAGAAACACTATCCACACTCTTTTAAACCGGGCTGGCGACTTTAAAAGTCGCTAGCCCTTTTTTGTACTTGGCCCGAAACGATCCATACGAAAGCACCGTCAGCACGATATAAAGGCCGCTCAGCCCGTAGCAGCCGTACACAAAAAACTCCTGAAAGCTGAGGTTTGACTGCCCGAAGTTTTTGTAGAGCAATACCGCCACACTGCCCAGGTACCCATACCAGTCAGCCAGGGTAACGATGAAGCCGACTGTACTGACGTAGCGGAAGGTAGCGACCAGCCGCTCGAAGTACAGGCCGTTGCAAGGTACATAGGCCATGTACATGCCCAGTCCTGTGAGCATGAACCACGCACTCGCCGACACGCTGCCGAGCTGGTACAGCCAGGTACTGAACCCCACCAGCACCGCTCCGGATATCATCAGAATATTGATCAGCGTAAACGCCCGGAAGTGATCCTCTACCCAGCGTAGCCCCGCCATCATGCCTAAGATGAGCAAGGCGATAAGGGTTTCGGTTTGGGCAAAAATGGTTGGGTTTCCGCTGACGGTACCTTTCAGGATTTCGGGGGCAAAGTTGTCGCGGAAGTCGCGGAAGGCTGAGAGCAGGACGTAGGAAATAATCAGCAACGTGAGGCCCGTGGGGAAGGTATTCAGAAAGTTTTTGCGGTCGGTGCGGTTCATCGGTAGCCTTTCGGTACGCAGCATCTTGTCCTCCTCGCTCGGCGCCGGCAAGCGGCTCAACCCCCAGACCGACAGCAGTAAGGGTACCACGAAAATCAAACCCGTGACAAAAGGTGCCCACAGTTCGCTCACGCCGCCCTGCTGCATCAAAAGCAACGCCACCGTTTTGACCAATCCCGAGGCAAAAATAAACGAGGCCGTCAGCGCCGCCACCAAGACTTCGGTTTGCTTCCGGCCTTCCAACATCCCAAGCACAGTACCATACACCATGCCCAGCGGCAAACCATTCAGGAAAAGAAACACAATGTTGTAAGGCGCGGGTACCAGCCCAAAACCCAGCAGTGCCAACTCTGCAAATAGAATCAATCCCAGGATGTACCAGGGTCGTTGGTGTGGTTTCATCTCGGACACTACCTTAACGCCGATTCCCTTAGAGACTGCGTAGCCCAGTACCTGCGCCGTGATCAGCCATATTTTGTAGTCGATGCCGCCAAAAGAGATGCCTTCGAACTGCGTCGCCGTGATCCCTTTGCGGAAACAATACGCGCAGGTGTAGGTACAGAAGGCCGCGATAGCACCGAGGGCGGTGGTATAGAGTTCGGATTTTTTTTTCAAGGGTAAAGGAGCGTTTTAGAAAATGCAAATACGGGCAAATACCAGACTTGGGTTATCAATGCACATTAACAGATTATGAATCCTGATGAAATGAACAGTATTAACTGGGCAAATATATAAGTTCGCTCCTATACACTAATCCTATCCCAATCCTTTATCTCCAACCTCTTTTCCTCTATTTCAAAACCTCCACTTCCAACCCACTCGCCGCATTAGCTTGCGTGTAAATTCGCTGTGTAGCTTTGATAAAATCCTCGGGATTGGCTTTGTAGATGTTCTCGACGTACTTCTGTGGGTTGCGGTCGAAGAGCGGGAAGACCGTGCTTTGCACCTGTACCATGATTTTGTGGCCTTTTTTGAAGGTATGCAGCACATCCTGCAAACGAAAATTCAGCGGCGTGAGCGTGTTGGCTTTCAGCGGCTCGGGCTTGGAAAAACTGTTGCGGAAACGCGCCCGCATTACCTCGCTACGTACCATTTGTTGGTACCCTGCCAGCACTACTTCTTTATCTACCAGGTAGTCGTGGTTTTTCTCATCGTCGGGATAGACATCGATGAGTTTTACAAAGAAATCGGCATCGGTACCCGTGGTACTGAAATTGAGTTTTGCCATAATTTCCCCGCCCAGCGTCATGTCTTCGGTAAGCGCGTCGGTTTCAAACACCAGCACGTCGGGCCGGGTGGAGGCAAAGCGCTGGTCTTCGGACATGTAGTTGAAAGGCGTAAAGCCCGTCATCTGGTTAAAATCCTCGGTGTAAGGTACCGGCCTCAGCGGGTCGCTGACGTACTCAGTGTAGGCACTGGCGGCGGTGGGTTTAGTGAAGCTTAGCTTGCCGTCCTTGTGAAAGTACAGCGTTTGCTTTTTGGCCTGCGGCGTGGGCCACTGGTCAAATTTGCGCCACTCATTACGGCCCGTATTGAAAAAATAGGCTTCGGGTAGGCCCGTCTTGCCGTCGCCAGCGCCTTTCAGGAAGTGGTGGAAGAACTCGGTTTCAATATTTTTCTGGTAAAAGGTAGCGACGCTGTCACCAAAGTAAATGTCGTTGTGCAGCGTCTGACCCGTTTCGCGCCCCCAGCGTCCGTGCCCGAACGGCCCCATCACCAGCGTGTTGTAGGCATTGGGATTGTTCTTTTCGATGGTTTTGTAGGTATTCAAGGGGCCATACAAGTCCTCCGCGTCGAACCAGCCGCCGACGGTCATATAGGCCGAAGTGACGCCTTTCAGGTGTGGTAGGATATCGCGCTTCTGCCAGAACTCGTCGTAGTTGGGGTGGTTCATCGTTTCCTGCCAGAAGAAATTGTCCTTGTAGTATTTGTAAAAATTCTTCAACGGCCCCATGTTCAGGTTGAAAGTATAGCCATCGGGCTTGGCACTGATAAATTCGTCGTTAAACCATGAATCGCTCATCGGCTTGGGGTGCTGAATGCCAAAGACCGGGTAGGTTAGGTAGTAGCCCTGCGTGAAGACGCCGTTATGGTGAAAATCATCG
>JBBRDE010000051.1:0-22898 GCA_038204185.1 Cytophagales bacterium | reverse complement strand
CGGGCTGTCCCCCAGTTGAAGGTAGGTTGCATACGCGTTACGCACCCGTACGACGGTGGCATTGCTGCCCCCTCGCCTTGCATGTATTAGGCCTGCCGCTAGCGTTCATCCTGAGCCAGGATCAAACTCTCCATGGTAAATAATTGTAAATTGACCCGATCCCGAAGGACCGAATCTGTCTATCACAAGTGTTTCCTACACTTTGGTTTACTTCATCATTTCAAAGAACAAAATCCCAATTCCTACTTTCTCCTCTTCCTTCGTTTGCGATTGGGATTGCAAAGGTAAGACGATCTTATTCACTTTTACAAATTGCACTTAAAAAAAAACCAACTTTTTGCTTTTTCTTGCCAGCGCAAAATTATTTACAAATAATGTCCAATTAGGCTTCCGCTAGAAATGGATATTTATAGCTTTTAGGAGCAACCAATGTCTCTTTTATGGTACGGGGCGATACCCACCGGATCAGGTTCAGGACTGATCCAGCCTTGTCATTGGTACCCGATGCCCGTGCACCGCCAAAGGGTTGCTGCCCCACCACGGCTCCTGTAGGCTTATCATTAATGTAGAAATTTCCGGCGGCATTGACCAGCCGCGCGGTGGCTTGTTCGATGGCGTAGCGATCGTGTGCAAAGATAGATCCAGTAAGGGCATAGGGCGATGTGTTGTCCACCAGGTCCAACGTTTCCTCAAAGGATTCCGGATCATATATATATATGGTTAATACCGGGCCAAAAATCTCTTCACACAGTGTTACGTAGGTGGGAGACTTTGCCAACAGTACCGTTGGTTCAATGAAGTAGCCCTTGCTTTTATCATAATTGCCTCCAGCAATTATCTCTACTTCCTTGCTGTCGTTTCGGGCCTGATCAAGGTACCCCGCAATTTTATCGAACGATTTTTCGTCAATCACGGCATTGATGAAGTTGGAAAAATCTTCCACGCCTCCCATTTTGATTTCTCCCAGATCATTTATCATTCGTTCTTTTACCTCCTCCCAAAGATTCGACGGGACGTAGGCGCGGGAAGCTGCGGAACATTTCTGTCCCTGGTACTCAAATGCTCCTCTTACCAGTGCGGTGGCCAGTATTTTAGGATCAGCTGACGAATGGGCGATTACGAAATCCTTTCCCCCCGTTTCGCCCACAATACGGGGAAAGGAGCGGTAGTTAGCGATGTTTTCCCCAATTGTTTTCCAGATCATGTTGAAAACTTTGGTACTCCCTGTAAAGTGAATACCTGCAAAATCGCGGTGTTTGAAAATGATATTACCCGCTACGGGACCGTCGACCAGAATCATGTTAATCACCCCATCCGGTACGCCCGCTTCTTTGAATATCTCCATGAGGATATTGGCCGAGTACACCTGCGTATAAGCGGGTTTCCACACCACTACATTGCCCATCAGTGCAGGTGCAGCGGGAAGGTTACCAGCAATAGCTGTAAAATTGAAGGGCGTCAACGCAAAGATGAATCCCTCTAAGGGCCGGTATTCAAGCCGGTTCCATACACCCGGTGACGAATCAGGTTGCTGTGCGTATAAATCCGTCATGTACTTGACGTTAAACCGCAGGAAATCGATGAATTCGCAGGCAGAGTCAATTTCGGCCTGATAAGCGTTTTTCGACTGCCCAAGCATGGTGGCGGCATTGAGTCGGGCCCGGTAGGGCCCGGCAATCAAGTCGGCTGCTTTGAGGAAAATAGCAGCCCTTTGTTCCCAATCAAGGGCCGCCCATTTCTCCCTCGCACTTAGCGCGGCTTCAATAGCCATCGTTACATGTGACGCATCACCCTCGTGAAAATAGCCCAGAATGTGCTGATGATCATGGGGCGGAGATATCGTATGTTTTTTACCGGTAAAAATAGTTTCACTACCAATATACTGCGGAATATTTACTTCTCCGGAGCGGGCTTTGTTGAGATTTTCCTTCAATTCGGCCCGCTCAGGACTGCCCGGTGCGTAATTTTTTACGGGTTCATTGACGGGTTGGGGTACCTTAAAAACTCCTTTTGGCATAGTCGGATGAGTGTAAAATTGATCGTTGAAGCTTAAAAATGAAGTGGCTCCTTACCTGGACAGTAATACTATTCTAAAAGCCAACTGATTGTTGGCCATATTGTAACGACTACCTCTCAGTTGTTGGTTCCTTTCCGGGCAAGTTAGCCACTTTCCTGAAATTTACTTTCAGCCCATCTCCTGCCGACTGGCAGTTTTGCGTAGATTTGAAACTTTATTTCAATCCCTGATGCCTTTCCTATGCTGTATTATAGTACCAAAACGCGCACTATTCAGGCCTCCCTGGAGGAAGCAGTTTTCAGAAGTCTACCTGCCGACAACGGACTTTACATGCCTGAATCCATACCAACCTTATCAGCTGGTTTTCTTGATACGATCGAGAAACGCTCTTTCAATGAAATTGCAGTAGAGGTAGGTCATGCTCTGCTAGGCGATGATATTTCGCGGAGGGATATGGAGGAGATTGTGGCACACTCGTTTTCTTTCGAAGCGCCCGCGGTCGAAATCACACCTGATACCCATGTACTGGAATTGTTTCATGGTCCGTCTATGGCTTTTAAGGATTTCGGCGCGCGTTTCATGGCTTCCCTGATGTCTCATTTTTTGCTGCGTTCCCAGAAGGAAATTAAAATTCTGGTGGCTACCTCTGGCGATACGGGTGGGGCCGTGGCGCAGGGATTTTACAAGGTACCCGGCATTTCGGTCACAATTCTATATCCGAGTGGTAAGGTGAGCGATATTCAGGAAAAGCAGCTTACTACGCTTGGACATAATATTACCGCTCTTGAAGTAGAAGGTACCTTCGATGATTGCCAGCGACTGGTTAAGGAAGCATTTCTCGATCGGGAGCTTACAGAACAATATAATCTGGCTTCGGCGAACTCGATCAATATTGCCCGGCTTATTCCACAATCTTTTTACTATTTTTCGGCCTACGCCCAAACGAAGCATGTCGGAAAGCCCGTAGTTTTTTCGGTGCCGAGCGGAAATTTTGGTAACCTCAGCGCCGGACTACTAGCCTACCGGATGGGATTGCCCGTGCAGCATTTCGTAGCGGCTACTAACCGCAACAATGTAGTGCCCAGGTACCTTGAAAGTAGCACCTACGATCCGCTTCCTTCTATCGAAACAATTTCCAATGCCATGGACGTAGGTAATCCCAGCAACTTTGTTCGCCTGACCCGATTTTTTGAAGAAGATTGGGAAGCAACCCGCAACCTAGTTTCGGGCTACCACTTTGATGACCATGAAACCAAAGCCAGTATGCGTAAGGTATTCGAGCAGACCAAGTATGTCATGTGTCCACATACAGCAGTAGCTTATGATGGGTTACAAAATTACCGGCAAGAAAACAATGAGGATTTTACAGGAATCTTTCTGGCGACAGCTCATCCAGCTAAATTTTTGGATTTAGTAGAAAATACGCTCGGGAGTCGCATTCATATTCCCGAAAGGCTCAAAAATTTACTTTCACTCGATAAAAAGTCAATTCCAATAAAACCACGTTTTGAGGACTTCAAGGCCTATTTATTAGGGTAAATGCCGATTCTGGTCGGCCTGAGAATTGCGTAGAATATTTTTTACCAACCCAGGGCTTGTCTATTACAAAGAAAACGGGACTGATTCTATCTTATCAGTCCCGTTTTCTTTATGTAGTCATTCTAAATTTCAGTTGATAGGATCTCCCCGCAGCACTCGGAACCTCTTCCGCGATTCAGCAATGAAAATACTACCGGGATACTTTTCAAGCAATTCCTGATATAACTTCATGGCTTCATCTTTGTCGTTGATTTTTTCTTGATACAGCTTCGCCATTGTAAACAGCGCGTCGTCGCCCAAAATATCATAGCCAAACTTTTCGTGGATAATTTTCAAGTCCTCCAGTGCCTGCCGATTGCTATCGAGTTTCATGTACGTTTTGGCGGTGAGCCAGAGAATCTCATCCGCTATACTATGATTCTGGTATTTCTCGTAGAGTCGCTTCAATGAATCGATGGCCTCGCGGGTTTTATTTTGAAACAGCATGAGTTCGACGTTGGAGTATTCGCGCATAGCATTTTCGGACGAATCAAGCCCGGTGTTGTCCATGATGAGTAGGCTCAGGTCGTTGGCATCGTTGGCGATTTCGCGAGTCGTAGCTTTTTTCAAAATATCGAGTACCTCTTTGGAAAGTTCAAAATCTCCTTTATAATAATGTAGCTTAGCATTCCGAAGTTTGGCTTCATACGCCAGTACATCATCCTTTTGGGATTTCTCAACCTGCGAATAGAGTAGGGTAGCTTCCCAGGGTTCACCCTGCAAAAGGTAGATATCGCCTAGATCCAGTTTACACTTATCCACAAATTCTTTTTCCGGTTTTCCCGCCTCGATAGCTTTGGTCAAAATTTGGATGGCTTTGTCTTTCTCGTCTAGATAGAAGGCGTGGAGGATGGCCATGTTGCGCAGTGCTTCGAGGGTGCGGGCGTTAGTACCTAGTTCTGTGAGTAGCTTTTGATACTCCCCGATCAATTTTTTTACTTCCACAATATTGACCGGATATGTATTTTTTACTTGCTCCTCGCGCGAGCTAATGGCCATTCGCCGGGCAAAGGGATAAAGTTGTCCCTGGGGATACTCCTTCACAATGTACTCAAACATGGAGGTGGCGTTTTCGTAATCTTTGTTCTGAAGAGCCAGATTGGCCAGGTCGAAGATACGGGTACCACTGTACTTAAATCGCTTGTCGAGGGCACGCTCCTGTATGAAAGCTTTGTAAAAATCCTTACGCTGTACCTGGTACCAAACCAGCAGTTCGTTGTAAAAAGCCTCATTCGGATTTTTCTGAATTTTCTCGTACAGTACCTTTTCCAGGAGCGCCTGCTCTTTTTCAGCTTTGATAAAATCCTGAAGCATATTCTGGACGATCTCGGTATTGCGGAAAAGGATGCCGTAAGAAAGCAACTCGGCAATCATATTTTCGGGCTCGTTAATTTCGCGGTATACGCTCGCCATTTCGAGGCGGTATAGATTCTCGTTCTTAGCTACCTCCCGAGCCCGCTGCAGCGTGCGTTGGGCCCACTCTGCCTTCTGCATCTCGCGAAACTCTTCCGCCAAATCTTTGTAAAGATCGACCCGAGCACCAAAGGCCTCAATTGCTTCCGCATATTTTTTTTCGGCCTCATCGGTTTTGCCCTGAGCTTCAATCACCATTCCCCAATTCAAATAGTACCAGGGTGCGTTTAAGCCTTCGCTCTTTACCTGCTTCTTAAAAAACTTATCTGCCTCATCCCAGTCTTTAGTTTTGACCAAGCAGCTGGTATAGTTTTTTAATGAACGCTTATCAAAGGCTTTCTTCAAAACCTTTTGATAATAGCTGACCGCTTTTTCGCAATCCTCATTTTTAAAATACTCCTCCGCCATCTGCTCATCCGTCTGCGCCCGCAGCGTGTAGGTTCCAAACAGCAACCCCAGGAGAGTTATCCACTTCAAGTACCTCTTCATAAATAATAAAAAAGAATAATTTTTATCTATTAAAATTAAATTAGGGCTGTGGATTTGTGCACAACTTTGTTATCCACTCTAGTTCCACTTAAGTCGAAAGGCCCACTGTTTACAAGTTAAGTATTTATCCACGGAGTTTTGGAATTTGTAAACAACTAATTTACTCTCTATCAAGTATCTCATTTTCTTTCCACAAACTAGAGTGAATTGTGGAGGGATAACTTTTTCTTCCTTGTACACATAGTCTGAAGTGTATTAACAGCCTGTTAAGTACAGATTAGCGGATGGGTTTTCAACTTCAGGTTTATCAACCGTTTCTTTTCCACAGATCTTTGCTTTTTTCCACAGTGTTTCCCACACTAAAACAGATACTTTCCACAGTTGTTTTTGGTTTTCCACACGCTTATGCACAATTAACGCGGTTTGGACCAAAACTAATCTGCTGTTTTTGAAGGTATAGTGAAATTGTTGTCGTCGAACTCGAAGTTGCTTTTGACTTGGATCGGATCGGGAAAATAGTAAATGGGTTCAGGTTGTTGCTCCTTATTATAGTTACCGGTATCCCAGCGGCGATTGTTGTTACGATCGATAATGACGCGAAGTTGGTACTTGCCTGGGGGAACGCGAGTGAATGTGTAAGGGGAAGTATACGCCGTACGCACGACTCTAAATTCCTCATTGATCAATTCTAGAATAAAATGGGTTGCCGTATCAGCGGTGATCTTTCCCCGCAGAATCCCATAGTCTTCGTCTTTCAATACGGGATGCCTATAGGTGGCAGCAGGGAGGGAATCCCCTTCGATGCTAACAATGGATCCCGGGGGAATAATCCATTTGATAGAATCTCTTGCCGAAACCCGGCCTACCACGGTTAATTGATTGTGGTAACGATTCCACTGCCATTTCAGATCCGAGAGCGGCTGTTTGTTGAGACTATCATTCTGTAACTGGATCCGTTCGGGTTCTAGCTTGGCAATCGGTTTGTTGAAAGTGAAGGTGTAGGTAAAGTCACGTGGTAGCGGTTGTCCCCGGTCGGGTGTTGTGCGAGCGGAGATTGGATCCAGTTGCTTTTCCTTTCCTCTTTGGGTCAGGAAAGCAATTTTTTGCTTTTGTTCCAATACCTGTCCCAGAGTATCATAAGCTGTGATCGTAACCAGAGTGGTGTCAGCCGTACTAGCTCCTTTGAAGAATTTCAGTTGGGTTTGATTTTCCATCAGGTATGCCAGCGAATCGTCACGCAGGAACTGCACATTCACACTGTCTACTCCCTTGTTGAAAACTACCGTATAGTCGTTCACTTTGGGAGAGGTACGCTGGATGCGGGGTAAGGTAGCATCGGACAAATACAATTTCAGATCATAGGCTAATGAGTCGGCCCCCACCCGTATGGCAGAATCCAGAAAAGCGATCCGCTCCTCTTTGGTATTGTATAATTGATTGCGATTCTTATCATCCGTAGCAATGAGCCGATAGCGGGCCGCCTGAACATTCTCGATAGCGAAGTACCCGCTACTATCCGTCCGGGAGAAATAGTAGGGTTTCTGTTTTTCGGGATTAATCGTGTCTTTTAATTGATATAGCCCTACCAAGGCATCAAATACAGGCTTGTTACTACGTAGGTCAGTTACAGTTCCGTACACCCGTGCCGAATCGATCGTAGGTCCTGTGCTGAATACTAGTTTTAAGTTTTGGGCGGGATTGCGCTCGGCAAAGTCCTTGATCCCGTCGCCAAAGTTGAAAGTGTAGGTGGTGCTGTCCGCAAACTCCTTCTTGAAAGTAAGTGCAATCGAGTTTCCCTTTTGTTTGAAATTATAAGGGTTCTCGGTTTCCGGGGTAATAATGAGTTTTTGCTGGATATTATCTACAATAACGTATTCGTCGAAGTACAACTCAATTTCCTTCCCCTTAAAGTTGCGGGTTTTGTTGGGTGGGTTAGTGCTAACTAAATTGGGGGCCAGTGTATCCTTTTTTCCTCCCGTTGGAGCCACTTGCTGTGCACAGCGCATCAACCCAAGCATGGCAAGCAAACCGAAAAGGAAATACTGTATGTATTTTTTCATGTAGTTAATAGGTTTGAAAATATCCTTGAAGATAATTAAGAATAGGGCAATGGATCAATTAAAAACCCCCAATACCAACGTTAGGTACTGGGGGTTCTGTATGCTGTATGCTGGTCAGGCCTTGGCAAGTATGTAAATTAAGCTTGATGTGTTGGGTTGGGTCTTTCCGCTCGGCCGACCTTTCCAATTGGACATTGATCCTTCCCACAGGCTCAGAGGTACATTGGTTTTTCCCTGCTGATAGCGACTGCTCAATAGTGAAACATAGTAGGAATCGAACCACATGGGTACGATGCGCTCCACAGTAAACTGATGTGCCCTGGCAAGTTGTGTCATCGACTCTTTGGTGAAATGATACAAATGACGGGGTACATCGTAGGCCGCCCAAGACTCTTTGAACTCTTTGGCATCTTCCGATTCTGGATTCGGTACCGCAATGATTAGTCTTCCATTCGGACTAAGGTGTTCGTTCAACCAGTCCAATGTTTCGTTGAGTAGGTGAACGTGTTCTAATACATGCCACATGGTGATGGCGTCATACTTCCTGGTATTAAAATAAGGTTCCCAAATACTTTCAAATAGGTTTACCCCTACCCTACCCTGCCCGATTGCCCGAGCTTGTGCATCGGGTTCTGTACCGGTTACCTGCCAGCCAACAGTTTTAGCCTGTGACATAAAAAAGCCAGTTCCACTTCCAATATCCAAAAGAGACCCTTTGTGCCCAATTGAAATTTCCATAAGCTTTATCTTCTGCTGGGTAGTAAACTTCCTTACGCTGTTGTACAATCGGCTCATTACATCTTTTCCATCATCATGGTGCGAGATGTAATCCGTGGATTCGTAATAGCTCCCGATGGCCTCGGCAGATGGGCGGGGATTTGTAAACAAAAACTCACAGTTTCCACAGCGGACTATTTGAAAGCTTTCCTTAGAAACGGTATGGTCTTTTGCTTTCAAGTACGGTTCGTGTTTTCTACCCTGGCAAACCGGGCATTCATTCAATGTTTCCAATGCTGTCATCATCTGCCCAAATGTATCATAAGTACCGAAACATCCGATGGGCTCACCCCACTGATTCGGGAAGCCTGACCGATTGTTTGAGGCCTGGCTTTCTTGAGTTTCTCCCGTCCCTCAAAGGATAAGGCGGGTACCTTATCGTAATTAAAGCTACCTATAATTGCAAGATCTTCCATGCGGTTCATTTTTTCAACCATCAAGCGCTCCTTTTCAATGTAGCTATCGTACTTCACATGAACTTCCGTTTGTTCTATGGCTTCGTCAGTCAGCCCATTCATTCGGTCCGATAGCGCCGGGTTCATTTCTCTGATCTCCCGCATACTCAGTTGAGGTCGTTTTAATAACTGCCATAGGGTAGTCTTGTCGCGAATTAATGACGTGTGATAAGTTTCTAGCTGGTCATTTACGTCTTCGGGGGCTACTTTAATTTGCATTAATTCTTGTATCAATGCGTCTGTCTGTGCGATTTTCTGCTGTACATTTTGCAGGCGCACTTCATCTGCAAGCCCTATGGCGTGGCTTTTTTCTGTGAGGCGGATATCAGCGTTATCCTGCCGCAGCAAGGTACGGTACTCGGCTCGTGATGTAAACATACGATATGGCTCTTCGGTACCTTTGTTGATTAGGTCATCTATTAACACCCCTATGTAGGCTTCTGACCTTTTTAGCACAAAGGCATTCTCTTCCTTGATTTTTCGATGTGCATTTATCCCGGCCATTAATCCCTGACAGGCTGCTTCTTCGTACCCCGTTGTTCCGTTAATCTGTCCGGCAAAATAAAGGTTTTCTATCAAATGGGTTTCCAGTGTAAGCTTCAATTGGGTAGGGGGAAAATAGTCATACTCAATGGCATAACCTGGCCTAAACATACGTACATTCTCAAATCCTGGAATTTCTTTCAAAGCTTTGTACTGAATGTCTTCTGGTAACGAGGTTGAAAATCCATTTACATAGACTTCTACTGTATTCCAGCCTTCGGGTTCCACAAAAATCTGATGGCGGTCCTTATCTGCGAACCGATTGATTTTATCCTCCACCGATGGGCAATAGCGAGGACCCAGTCCTTTAATACGGCCCGAAAACATGGGCGATTTATCAAAGCCTGTTTTAAGCACCTCATGTACTTTTTCGTTAGTATAAGTGATCCAACAGCTCCGTTGCTTAGTCAGTCGAGGAGTATCTGTATAAGAGAATTTACCGGGTACTTCATCGCCTGGTTGTTCTTCCATCCGTGAATAGTCCAGCGACCGACCATCTACCCGAGGAGGTGTACCGGTTTTCATCCGGCCCGATTCGAAACCAAGCGTCAAGAGTTGTTCGGTGATACCTGTTGCCGCTCGTTCCCCACTTCTTCCTCCACCAAAGTTTTTTTCACCAATATGGATCAACCCATTTAGAAAAGTGCCGTTCGTCAGAACAATGGCTTTTGAAATAATTTCTAAACCGAGGCTTGTTTTTACCCCCCTCACCCTACCATCTTTTTCAAGAATCCCAACTACAGTATCCTGCCAAAAATCTATGTTTGGTGTTGACTCCAATATCTGCCGCCATTCCATTGCAAATAGCGTCCGATCGCTTTGACACCTTGGGCTCCACATGGCAGGGCCCTTGGATCGGTTCAGCATCCTAAACTGAATCATGGTCCGATCGCTCACTTTGCCAGATTGACCTCCCAGCGCATCGACCTCCCGGACAATCTGACCTTTCGCTACACCCCCCATCGCTGGGTTACACGACATTTGGGCTATGGTCTGCATGTTCATGGTTATCAATAATACTTTTGATCCCATGTTTGCAGCTGCCGCTGCGGCTTCACAGCCCGCATGGCCTGCCCCTACTACGATTACATCATATTCTGGAAACATATACCTTAGTTATAAAAAAAAGTCTCAACAAAACGTCAAGACTTTCTGGTTTTGTAAAAAACAACAAAATGTTCCACGTGGAATTTTATTGATACTTGTAATTTTTGAGATAAAAATCTTCCTTATTACGCATTTTGGTAGTGGAAGGTTCATCACCGTCACCATAACCAACCAAATGAAGCACCCCATGAACAATGACACGTCGTAACTCCTCATCAAATTTAACTTTGGCTGCTTCGGCATTTTCAACGACGCGATCGGTACTGATATAGATCTCGCCTTCTACCTCTTTTTCATCGTCGCTGGTATCAAATGTGATAATATCGGTGTAGTAATCGTGTTGAAGATGTTCACGATTCATATTGAGTAGATATTCGTCAGAACAGAAAATGTAATTCAATTGATTTAAAGAAAACCCTTCGGATTCGATAACAAATTTAAGCCATCGCTTGGCTTTTGTCGGATTGGGGAGATCGTATTCTACATCCTCCGCAAAGAATTGGATCATTGTTTTCAAAATAAAGGCTGTTTTAGTGTGTAAATAGTAGATATAGAAACATTAATTAGTAAGCTAAAAGCACGTGGTTACTAATTAAAACGAAAGTAGCATAATTTCCCTGTATTTTTTAAGCTTATTCTGCAAAACAAGAGTTTGAGACCTGTAAATGGGTCAGTTGTGTAACTAGGGTAGTTTTTCTGACTGATATTTTCGAAAATAAGAATCTACTTCTCGCTTATAAAAAGGGGAAAATTCAGGTGGAATGGAGCGGAGCAATTCTGTCTGACGTTCCTTCTCTTTGATATATTGTTCGAAAGCGGGTGGTGGACGACGGATTATCTGATTCGCGGTTTCACCTTTACGTTTATCATCTTCATCCTGTTCCCGCATAGCCTTTTCAGATTCCAAAAGCCGGGTCGTAATTTCCTTGTTACGCTTTTTCAAATCCGGATCTACCCGTTTATTGACCAGGTCAGTTTCCGATTGATCCATTTTTTCTATTAACTCTTTCAATTCATTACCAAATTTCTGACCTATTTCGGTCCCTTTCTGCGAGTCCATAAGTTCCTGGATCATTTTCCGGATCATTGCTTGTTGAGCTGCCATACGCGCCAGCTGCTCAGAGTTTCCCCTTTGCCCTTGCCCGCTTTTCCCCTCTCCCATTTTCTGTAGCTGTTCACTAAGCTCCTGTTGCATTTCACCCGCCGATTTTCCATTTTCCTTCCCTTTTCCCTTCCCCTGACCTTTTCCTTTTCCCTTTCCGGGCATAGCCATGGCCATGGCCATTTGCTGTTGCATCTGCCTGAAAACATCGCTGAGCATGAGCGCCAGGTTATTCATGGAAGTCATGGCAAACTGTTGCTTGGAAGTTGCTACATTAATCCGACGATCTTTGATACTTCCCACACTTTCATTCATATAGGACTTCATGTCATTGAGTTCGCGGGTAATAAAAGATTGAATCTGAATTACCCGATTAGCTAGTGCATATAGACTATCCTCGATGACTTTGGCATCATCCTGTAATTTCAACTGCTCCTGTCCTAGGGTCACGAAGCGGGGATCCTGTAAATTGACGCCCTTGAAATCCTTCATAAGCTGCTCCTGGTCGAACGAGAGAGTGATCAAGTTTTCAAGAATATCCCGGAGGGCATCCATGTCCTCCTGCATCTCCTGCATCTGTGAGTCCATCATCGATTGTGACATTGACTCAGACATTTTACGCATGGACTTTGCCGCTTTCTGCTGTGACTTGGCGGCATCCGAATTCTGCTGCTGATCAAGTTGCTCCTTGCTCTGCTCCATTTGTTGATCAGCATTTTCTTCTTCTTGCTCCTGAGTATCAGGTTTCTCGTCACTCTCCTCTCCCATCTTTTTTATTTCATCAAGGTCTTCCTTAGCCTTGTTGAATTCTTCCTGAATCTTCTCCTGTTCTTTTTTCAGTTGCTCGTTTTTGGCTTTCTTATCATCGGTTCCTTTCTTATCGGCCCCCCTATCTTTATCATCTGCTTTTTTGTCATCCGTATTTTTCTTGTCTTCAGCATTCGGCTTATCGCCGTCTTTTTTCTTGTTCTCAGCATCTTTCTTATCATCACCTGGCTTCTTCTCGTCAGCATTCTTCTGGGTCATCTCAGCTAGTTTTTCTTCTTTATCCGCCAGGTCTTCCAGTTTCTCAACCGCTTTTTCCATTTTTTGCTCCATCTGCATTTTCTTAAACAGATTCAGTGTACGCTCTAATTCTTTTTCCAAATTGTTTTCCTTGTTGCGAAGTTTCTCGAGCATTTTAGTCATACGCTCACTCTGTTTCTGATCGAGCAATTTTTGCAATTCCTGGTACAGCTTGCTGGTTTCATCATCCATAAGATCGTCCATCAACTTTTGAAGCTGATTGAGTTTCTCCTGGGTTTCGGGGCTTTGCGGGCTAAATTGCTTTGACTTCTCGTTAGTCGCTTTGTTCTGATCCTGGATTGAGCGGACCTGCTGCATCAAATCTTCCCGCTTATTCAGGATGTCCTCTACCTGTTTGCGTTCCTGAAAGTCGAGTTCCTTATTGGTCTTCAGGCGCTTTTCCAGGTTTTCAAGATCTCGCTCCAGACTTTGCGCTTTCTTCAAAGCTTTCTCCATTTGGTCCTCGGTTTGCTGGGCCGACTTATCCACTTCTTCCTGCAACTTAGCTTTTTCAGGAACGGCAAAATTAATTATGCGAGAGCGGGCACTCTTGGGCCCATTCACGCCGTCATTGTCCCATACCTGGGCATAATATTCGATCTTATCACCGGGTGCGAGCTGGAGACTATCTACATACCACTGGAAATAGAAACTCTGGGTATTGACAGTTTTGTTAAAAGGAATGGCGATGCTTTTAAGTGCAGGTCTTTTATCTTCAGGCTGATCTTCACGATGGACTGAGTAGAATAGCTTAAGTTGTGAAAATCCGTAATCATCGCTGATCGAGCCCCCAACTACCAGGAAGTTGTAAAGGGTGGTGTCCTGGAAATTTTCTAACGAAAGTACCGGCATCTTGTCAGGAATAACATTGAGATAATACCCAATTTTCTCCGCATTAGGGGTTTCATTATTCTGAAGCATCACCTGGTACTGCGAAGAACGACGGACAGATTTGCGATATTGAAAGCGCTTATCATCACGATTTTCGGCCTTATACAGCAGCGAATCATTGTCAAATTTCAGAGCGAGTGCTTTGGTGGAGGACGTATTAAAGTTCCATTCGACCACGGTGCCTTCCGGCACTGTGAGATTTCCTACATTAGAAAGAGCCTCGGCTGGCTTGTTGAGGTAGGCGGGATAGCGCAGGTTTACGTCAAATGATAATAAGCTAGGCCTTTCAATAACTTTCAGCATGTAGTCGTCAGATACAAAGCCGGCGGCATCAAATGAGAAACGCACATCCCGCTGCACATTTTTAAAAGTATAGGTAAAGTTGCGGGCACCTTCCTGATCCAGTTTAAAGCGTGTACCGTTTTGCACCAGATATACTGCTTGCGGCAACGCTTCGCCTTGCAAAGTCAGGTTGAGTACATAGTCATCGTTACGAAATGCTTTTAGTTGCTTGTTATTGAGTTGGAATGTAAAAGGAGCATAGGTGTAGTTTTTTTGAAAATGAATGATCCGATCGGAACTGGATGTGAAAAACGTGGGATTGAATAAGAGAATGACAGCAATAGCAGCCAAGGGATAAACCGCATACTTAATGTATTGCTTATTTTCTTGGAAGCGGATAGCATCGGCAAAGCGCACAACCAACATCTGATTGGACTTTTGCTTAATGCTGGCTTCGATCAAGTCTGTTTGCCGGCCGGAAAGAGATTGGAGTTGCAAGGTATTGAGCAACTTATCACCGATCTCGGGGAAGTACTGTCCAATCTGTAAGGCTGCTTTTTCATTGGTCAAGGGCCGTCGCAGACCGTAAAGATTAATGATCGGCTGAACGATCCACTGGTATAAAGAAAATAGCAGCACCGCCATAAAACCGAAAAATAGCATTCCACGTACACCCGAGCTGAATCGTCCGAAATATTCGAGTGCATTAAAAGCAAGAAAAACACTCAACAGTAAGGCCGCCGAAAAAATGATTCCTTTCAACAAGCGATTCTGATAATATTTCTGCCGATACTCCTGAATTCGTAACAACAGGGTATTCACGGAGGTAGTTGATGTTGCCATTGATCTATGAAATGTAAATATCAATAATCGATTCAGGTACAGACGAAGTACTACTTAGGTTTAAAGCAGGCGTTTGGCAACTCTTTTTTTCGTCCCGTAAACGAAAAAAATGAGTGAAGAAAAGGAATACTACATATTCCCAGCCTTCGAACTCATTCAATATAGAAAGCCTTTCGTTTCTTAAACGTCTATTTCGCTGGGTTTATTGGCTTTAATGGAGCTGATAAAATCCTTTATTTCACGTTCTAATTCCTTACTGTCTTGTAATATACGAATAAATGCAGAACCAATGATAGCCCCTTGTGCGTAACGACAGGCTTTCTCAAAAGTAGCCTGGTCTTTGATGCCAAAACCTATCAAACGGGGATTTCGTAGGTTCATGGCATTGATGCGATCGAAGTAGGCTTCCATGTTATCGCTTACCCCGGTTTTTGAACCTGTCACACTCGCCGAAGATACAGTATAGATAAACCCTTCACTCACCAAATCGATCTGTCGAATACGGGCTTCGGAAGTTTGGGGCGTTACCAAAAAGATGTTAAGCAGGCCGTATTTTTCAAATATGGCTTTGTACTCGCGCAGATAAACATCCATAGGCATATCCGGCAAAATCAGACCATCTACCCCTACCTCGGCGCAGCGTTCACAAAACCGCTCTATTCCAAACTGAATCACCGGATTCACGTACCCCATCAAAAGCACTGGGACATTAATCCCATCCGCACGCATCCCTTCCAATTGCTCAAAAAGCAACCGAACAGTCATGCCGTTTTCCAGTGCCTGCTGATTGCTTTGCTGAATAGTTTCACCATCAGCTACAGGGTCAGAATAAGGCATTCCAAGCTCCACTAAGTCTACCCCTGCCTCCTGTAGAGCAGATAGTACCCGCCGCGTATCGTTCAACTGCGGGTACCCCGCTGTGAAATATACGTTAAGGTTCGCGGAGGGCTGCTTTTCGAAAAGTTTGGTGATTCGGTTCATTCCTGGGTCCAGTAATCAATAACCAGTACTTTATCCAAATGCGGTCCTAGCGTAGCTCCAAACGCTTTATGATCGGGGTGAGGTAGGTACGCGGCGCGATCTTCTTCGCTATTAAACGTAACAAAAAAGCAGTGCGTGAAACCCTGGGCTAGGTTTTCGGGGCTATTGTTAGTACCCCATTCCAGCGATTTTATTTCCTTGATCTTAGAAGGTAGCGCGAGGAAAGCATTCTCCACTTCTTTTACCTGAGCGGGAGTAGAGGAGTCTTTAAATTTAAACAGGACAACGTGACGCAGCATTTTTTTAGATTCGGTTGATTCTGTGGTTAACTCAGTAGTTTCTTTTTCAGATTCGGTGTTTTCGGCTTTTGAATCAGAATTTTGGCAAGAGCTGAAAGCAACTGCGCCTAATAACAGAATCCCCGTAGAGAATGAGAGGAAGGTTTTTTTCATTGAATTAGAAGGAAAAGGATAAGTTTAAAAAATTCAGGTTGAGGTTATTTTCAAAAAATAAGATGATATTCCTTCCAGATCGCGTATAGGAACTTGGCCATTTCGTGCGTACTGGACCGCCCTGCTTAATTTTAGCCCGAGCAGTTGATGCATTCTTCGCCCTGATCGAACTTCTGGCGATCAAACTGGCCAAGTTTTTCTTTGATTTCCAAAATTTCATCCTCCAAATCGCATCGTTCAAACAACGAGATGTCGGGCGAATCCTTTTTGGTTTCCAGCTCCTGCAATTTCAGGCGTAGGTCGAAAACTTCGGGTAGTGCGAGTGTAGCCATGTTATGAAAATAAGTTATAAACGAAGTTCTTTTAGGAGTAAGAGATATTATAAATACTTCATATAGGTACTGAGGTCTTTGTCGCCACGTCCTGAAAGATTAACTACGACTACATCATCCTTTTTCGCGCCGATGCGATCCAGAATTGCCAGCGCGTGCGCAGTTTCCAAAGCAGGTATAATGCCTTCAATGCGCGCTAGTTCGAAGGAAGCCTGAATGGCCTCATCATCGGTAGCAGAAAGGAACCGGGCTCGTCCAGTTTGGAAAAGGTGTGCATGAACTGGCCCGATACCGGGATAGTCTAGCCCGGCCGAAAGTGAATACGGCTCGACCACCTGCCCATCCTCGGTTTGCATCAGTATTGTACGGCTACCGTGCAGTACTCCCGGCTTACCCAGGGCAGTAGTGGCCGCCGAGTGTCCCGAGTCGATTCCGTGTCCGGCAGCTTCTACGGCTATAAGTTGCACCGAAGGTTCATCAAGATAGTGATAAAAAGCACCAGCGGCATTGCTTCCCCCACCCACACAGGCTACCACATAATCAGGATTCGGGGTACCTGTTTGTTCCTGTAGCTGCGTTTTCATCTCCGACGATATTACCGACTGAAAACGGGCCACCATATCGGGATAAGGATGCGGTCCCACAACCGACCCAATAATGTAATGGGTATCGGTAGGATTATTGATCCAATGGCGCATGGCTTCGTTAGTGGCATCTTTAAGCGTCTGTGATCCACAGGTAGCCGCACGGACTTCGGCACCGAGCATTTTCATACGGGCTACATTAGGGGCCTGCCGTTCAATATCGAGTGCTCCCATATATACGATACACTCGACACCCATCAATGCGCATACCGTAGCCGTAGCTACGCCATGTTGCCCGGCTCCGGTTTCGGCCACGATGCGTTCTTTGCCCAGCCGTTGAGCCAGCAGAATTTGCCCGATTGTGTTATTGACCTTGTGCGCACCGGTGTGGCAAAGGTCTTCCCGCTTGAGGTAGATCGTGGTACCGTATTTTTCGGATAGCCGCTTGGCCAAATACAGGGGCGTCGGACGACCTACATAATGACGCAACAGGTCGTCGAACTCGGCCTGAAAGCCAGGCTCTGCCATAATATCGAGGTAACGGGTACGCAGCTCCTCCACATTGGGGTGCAGCATTTCAGGAACAAAGGCACCGCCAAATACTCCATAATAGCCGTTTTCATCTACCTGATAAGCTATTTTTTGTTCTAGTAATTCCATCTCAGACTTCTATTTCTTCCACTTCTTTAACACGAATCTTACCAATCACTTTTTGAATTTGGTCTATATCCTTCAGGCCCGGTTCTACCTCAAAGCAACTATTGATGTCGATGCCATAGACCTGAACCGACTGAGAGAGTTCAATTACTTTGTCGATATTTTCGATGCTGATCCCCCCACTCAGAAAGAAGGGTTTCTCCTGATCGTACTTGCTGAGGATGTTCCAATCGAAGGGTACCCCATTGCCTCCGGGCTGGGTACCTTTGGTATCAAACAAAAACAAGTCACAAAAAGGTTTGTAATTGTTGAGCATAGCAAAATTAAAATCATTGTTCACAGAGAACGCTTTGATAATATTGAGCCCCTTTTGACGCAGAATCCGGCAGAAATCCGGCATTTCGTTTCCATGAAGTTGTACGTACTGCAAGTCGTATTGCTTGGCCATACTCATAATGTGGTCGGGGCTGGAATTGACAAAGACCCCCACCTTTTTTATGGATGAGGGTATCTGTCGAATGATTTCTTCATTCAGTTCCTCCCCTACGTAGCGCGGTGATTTATCATAAAAAATAAAACCAACAAAATCAGGTTTCAGGGGAAGTAATGATTGTATATTGGTACGGTCACGCATTCCGCATACTTTCAATTTCATACAATTGAGGATTTATGGTTGGTACTATGAGAATGGTTGGTACTATGAGAAAGGGTTTTTTGTATTAGTTCTAACGCAGCAGCAGGGTCCGTTGTTTTCATGAAGGTTTCTCCAATCAGAAAACCCTGATAGCCATGTCGGAAGAGGGCAAGGATTGTTTCAGCGTCTTGTAGGCCACTTTCCGAAATTTTCACGAAGGAGTCTGGAATTAGCCCGGCCAATTCGAGAGAGGTATCGATCGAAGTAGCGAAGGTTTTCAGATTCCTGTTATTGACCCCTACCATATCGACATCATCGCACAAAGTTTTATCAAGTTCTTCAGCGTCATGTACTTCCAACAGCACTTCCAGCTGTAACTCATGGGCTTTCCGGGCCAGCGTTTGTACTTCCTGGGGCGAAAGGCAAGCGGCGATTAATAAAATTACATCGGCTCCCAGAGCTTTGGCCTCGAAAAGCTGGTATTCATCCACCATGAAATCTTTGCGTAGCATAGGGGTAAGTGGATTGGCAGACCGGGCTTTGCTAAAATCATCGAAGGTACCCCCAAAAAATGCCGTGTCGGTCAGGACAGACAGACCTTTTGCGCCAGCCGCCGCGTAGCCAGCCGTCACAACCTCGGGTTCTACCTGAGCATTAATAATTCCCCTGGAAGGAGACTGCCGCTTGAATTCGGCAACAATGCCAGGCGCACCGGCATGGCGTAACGACTCCGCTAAAGAAAGGGGCAGTCGAGAAAACAAGGTGTCTTTTTCGAAGTCCCTCTGGTGCTTAATTGCTTTGGCATTGGCTACCTCGGTGCGCTTATTGGTAACTATTTTTTCTAGAATGTTCACGAGATATACTTTCCGTTCATAGGATCAATTTTTAGTCTTCAGATATGGGCTGTTAGCTCATCTACCTACCAATCATAGCGCCGCTAGCTTAGTAAAACATTCCAAAGCGTTTTTACGCTCGATAGACTCCCTGGCCTTAGCTACCGCCTCGATAAGACTCAAACCAGGATCAGCCGCGTGGAGCGCCAGCGCGGCATTCGCTACGACAGCCTGTTTTTGAGCGGAAGTAGCTTCGTCGTTCAATACATTCATGAAAATTTGGGCAGATTCAGCAACATTTTCACCGCCGGAAAGGGCTTCGGGGCGAACGGTATCGAGTCCCAGCTGAGCAGGAGTTAGAATTTGCTCGGCGTGAGCAGTAATTATTTTAAAAGGGCCAGTCAGCGACACTTCATCGTAACCGTCCAGGGCGTGAACCACCATGAATTGTTTGTCGGTTTGCTGGTAAAGATAAGCATAAAGTCTTGCTAATTCAAGGCTGAATACGCCGGCAAGCTGCTTTCTGGGGAAAGCCGGATTGGTCATAGGCCCCAGCATATTGAAAAAAGTCTTGACGCCCAACTCACGACGCACCGGGGCTACATTCTTCATGGCGGGGTGAAACAAAGGGGCATGTAAAAAGCAGACGCCCGCCTGGTCGATGGCGCGCTCAAGCTCACCAGAATCGTTGCTGAATTTCACGCCCAGATATTCCAGTACCGTAGAGGAACCACAGGTAGAGGAAACACCATGATTGCCGTGCTTGGCCACGCGCTGCCCCGCCCCGGCTACCACAAAACATGATAAGGTAGAAATATTGAACGTGTCCTTACCGTCACCACCCGTACCGCAAACATCCATCGGATCATAGGCCGATAAATCAACGGCCAGGCATAGTTCCAGCATGGCATCCCGGAAGCCTTCCAATTCAGCTACGGTGATACTCCGCATCGCGTATATGGTTAAGAAAGCAGCGATTTGTGACGTGTTGTAGTCGCCTTTGGCAATCCCTATTAGCACTTCTTTGGATTGCTCTTTGCTGAGTGCTTTATATTCAAAAAGGTGATTGAGTATCTTTTTCATAAAATCAAAAAATGTATGATGAGTAAGCGGACTGAATCAATGAAGGTACCTATACACTCAGCCAGTTTTGCATCATTTCCTTGCCATATTCGGTCAGTACGGATTCCGGATGAAATTGTAAGCCTCGCACATCGAATTGCTTGTGTGCCAAGCCCATCACCCTACCCTGCTCATCAACGGCGGTGATGGTCATTGTATCAGGAACTGTCTCAGGAATCACTGTCCAGGAATGGTACCGCCCTACCTTGAATTCGCTCGGAATTCCTTTAAAAAGGCGTTCACTGGAATCGGTCACAATATTTTGATCGCTAATGCCGTGCAATACATCGGACATATTTTCCAACTGTCCGCCAAAAACTTCGCCAATTCCCTGATGGCCAAGGCATATTCCCAGTATACTTTTGTTAGGTGCATACTCGCGCACAAGATCCTGCATAATACCCGCTTCGGATGGAATACCGGGACCCGGTGAAAGAAGAATTTTATCGTAATCGGCTATAGCTTCCAGCGAAATCTTATCATTTCTAAATACATCTACCTGATCGTGCAATTCGCGAAGAATATAGACCAGATTATAGGTGAAGGAATCGTAATTGTCAAGAACTAAAATTTTCATAATAAGGCAGTAACGAGTAACTCGAAGGCTCGTCGTAGTAAAAAAGGTTTATCAAATTGTTTCAGCCATGGCAATGGCATTACGGAGTGCCGCCAGTTTACTGTTGATCTCATTCAGTTCACTTTCCACATTCGATTTTGCCACTACCCCCATACCAGCGCGATAAAAGAGAGTATTATCCTTACTCAGGAAAGTACGGATGGCAATGGCATGGTTAAAATCTCCGTTAAAATCCATAAAGCCAATGGCCCCCCCATAAATGCTACGGTTGCTGGTTTCCAGTCCGTCTATAATCGTCATAGCATTATGCTTTGGTGCGCCCGACAGGGTACCTGCCGGAAAGGTATCGGCTACCAGCTGGAGCGGATTAGTACCCTCCTTCATAGTGCCTACCACCTTGGATACTAGATGAATCACGTGGGAAAAGAACTGTACTTCCTTATACGTTACTACTTTCACCGCATCACAGCTTCGGCTAAGATCGTTACGGGCCAAATCGACCAGCATTACGTGTTCGGCGGTCTCCTTTGGATCGTTGAGAAGCTGCTGAGCCGCCTCAGCATCGGCGCTATCGTCACCGGTACGCTTGAAAGTACCCGCGATGGGATGAATTTCGGCCTGGCCACCTTTGATGAAGATCTGTTTCTCCGGTGAAGAACCGAAAATCTTGTAGTTACCGTAATCGAAGTAAAAAAGGTAAGGTGAGGGATTGATGGAACGCAAAGCCCGGTAAACGTTGAATTCATCGCCCTGGAAATTACGGCTGAATCGCCGCGAAGGCACAATCTGAAACACATCGCCCCTATGGCAATGATCTATGCAAGTTTGGATCACTCCCCGCATCTCATCATCGGTCACGTTTGAAGTTTCCGTGGTCGTTGCCTGAAAAGTATAGGTCGGGAAATTCCGATTTTTGATGATGATTTCAATTTGTTCCAGCCCATCTTCACTGCTTTCTTTGCCATAGCTGTGCTCAAAAATGTAGAGCTCATCCTTGAAATGATTGATCGCTATCACATACCGATAGACCTGATACATGATTTGGTCAATGGCTGTTTCCGGCGAGGAAGGTTGTATAGTAATATCTTCAAAGTACGCTACCGAATCGTAAGTTATATGCCCAAACAAGCCATTGGTAATGAAAGGGAACGAAGGTGAATTCTTCTCCGTAGTAAAGCGCCGCGCAAAACGCTGTAAAACCAAAATGGCTTCCTTGGGATAGGAAAGTGTTACAGACTCTGTATCTCCATTCGGAAGTTGTTGCTCTACCTGGCCTTCATTCAATACAAAGGAAGCCACCGGATCACAGCAGATATAGGAAAACGAATCCTCATTGCCATGGTAATCAGAACTTTCCAGCAATAATGTATTTACGAAGCGGTCGCGGAGCTTGAGATAAATGGAAACCGGAGTCAAAGTATCCGCCAATAGCTTTTTGGAGCGGGTTTTTATGGGGTAGATAGTAGTCATATATTACAAATTGTTGAATTATTCTGCTTTTCTGATTTTTTTAAAAAGAAAAAAAAAAAAGCGGCTCGCCGTTCCGATGAACAGCGAGCCGCTTTTACGTTTTATATTTGATTACGCATAAAGGCTTTCCCATTCATCTCGAAGAGAGGAACGCCACCACCATGCAGTATTTAAGGAATGATTCATGAAAAAGTCAATTATAGGAAAACAGTTTTCCATTTCAACGTTGCAAATATAGAAGAATGAAAATGAGAGTACCAAATTACATCATACTTTTTTACCGAAAAAAGCATGATGTAAATGAACTAAGTAGCCCCTTTGGGTGAGGAACCCTGCTCATATTCACTATGGGTGTGTACGAGGGCCCAGATCTGTGTCACAATTTCTTACGCCTATAAGATTAAGAACGCAAAAAAGTGTTCCTCCGCTATTAGGGAGGAACACTTTTCCTTGTTTCTGTTATAGGGACGCCTGTTCGGTGCTGGGTCCCAGGGGGACAAAAAAAAGCCTCCCCTTGCAAAAGCAGGGGGAGGCTGGTGGTGGTATTGTGGCGGCTACCTACTTTACCGGCTTTGAGACCAGTATCATCGGCGGTGCGGGGCTTAACTTCTCTGTTCGGGATGGGAAGAGGTGA
>JBBRDE010000050.1:0-22946 GCA_038204185.1 Cytophagales bacterium | reverse complement strand
CCCTTGGCTCCGCCAAAGGGTACATTCACGACGGCACATTTAAACGTCATCAGCGTAGCCAGGGCTTTTACCTCGTCTTCTGATACTTCCATGCTGTACCGGATACCGCCCTTGGTGGGTAGTTTGTGGTTGCTGTGCTGTACCCGGATACCCTCGATGTTGTGAATTTCGCCATCAACCTCTACGGGAAAGATGACTTTATAGGTACTATTGCAATGGCGGATGCGCTCGAGTAAACCGCTCGACAGGCCCGTGTGCTGTGCGGCCTTGTCGTAGTAGTGCATAACGGTGTCGAGGAATTTTTTTCCTTCTTCCAGATGATCTGACATAATTTTCAGGGTTTGAAGTGTAAGGGAGGGCCGATCGGACCTTCTCTGGCAAATATGAAGTTTCTTGTCCAAAGAATCATACCTTCCGGAAAGAATTAGGAGGGAAAGGCGGGATTCGGATTTCCTTTTCCCTGTGTCGTCAGGATAGGAGGATACTGTCCACTTTTTCACGCAGAAAAGGGAGTACCTCCTGCCCGAACCAGGAATTTTTTTTCAGCCAGATGTTATTCCGGGGCGAGGGGTGTGGCAGGACGAAATAGGCGGGTAGGTACTCGTCAAAATGCCGGACTGTTTCGGTTAGGGCCTCTTTCTGTGCTCCCTTCAGATAGTAAGCCTGCGCGTAGGTACCTATGAGCACAATCAGTTCCAGGTTTTTCATGGGCTCAAAAAGACGGCTGTGCCAGTGGGGGGCGCACTCTTTGCGCGGAGGTAGGTCGCCGGAACCTCCCGTGCCGGGGTAGCAAAATCCCATAGGAATGAGAGCGAAGATTTCGGGATCGTAAAAAGTGGCGCTGTCGACGCCCAGCCATTCCCGCAGCCGTTCGCCGCTTTTGTCGTCCCACGGGATACCCGTTTGGTGGACGATGCGTCCGGGCGCCTGCCCGATGATGGCGATTCGGCTGTGCGGGTGGGCCGTCATAATGGGACGCACCCCGTGCAGCAGGTAGGGCTGGCAGAGCGTGCAGGCCCGTATGTCGGAAAGTAGGTCTTTCATGAAAAATTGGTGCGTAACGCCTCATTTTTGCCGAACCGGAATCGGCTTTACAAGGTACCCCAAACCCCGTAATTGTCCGACGAGTCCTTCATTAAAACGCAAATGCCCGTACCCTACGGCCACAAAACACGATTTCTCCCGAAGGGCTTTATCCAATATTACCATCCAGTCGTCATTCCGCTGGTGGAGCTGATAGGTATCGGAAGCGGTTTTGATAGGGGTATTAAGCTGGTAGTCAATCAGAAAACTCATATAGTTCTGGATGATCTCGCAGTCGGTGGCATCGTCTTTCAGCATCTTGTCCATCAGGTTGATCACGGTTTTTACGCAGCCCGTGTTCTGAGTGGAATCCCGACTAGTTGCGCCTTCGGCTAGAATATCGAGCTGAGGTCGGACGAGGGAAAGTACCTTTTTCTGGCGGGAATGCGCCATTTTTTCGATGTATTGATCCATCAGTTCGCCCGATTCCCAAATTGAGTGTGTCGCAGAAGTTTTGAATATAAATACGCGCCAGCGCGCTGGTCAGTAGCAAGGGAGGGTAGATATAGTAGGTCTGATCTTCGGCTTTTTCCAAAGGGAGGCAAAGAACTTTTCCTGTTCGGCATTCAGGATACTTTCCCATTGCTCACGCGACCAGAAAGCCAGTTGACTGGCTCCGGCGAGGTCTTGGGCGGCACTCTTTTTTTCTTCCACGAATAGCACCTGCGACTGATCCAGTTTCGCCACGGCATTGGGCAAGGATGAGAAAAAAGTAGCGTTGATTTCGTGGAAGGTACCAAACAGGTAGGAGGTGTGGGGTACCCCCGGCTTGCTTACTTCCCTGAGTAAGGTACCGGGCCGATCCTGGCATATTCCGAAAATGGGTTGAAGCAGAATCAGTAAAATGAGGAGAGATTTGACACGACTCGTGTTCATGCCATCAGGGAATTTAGATGGTTTAGTACTGAAACGCATCAATGCTCCTTTTCCATTTGTGAGCTGATAAACGGAATTCTAGGCGCTAAAAAGTACCCCGTCAGACTTGCAAATAGGATGGGCGTAAAATGCCCGAATCCGGTGAGGGTAGCCAGCAGAATCGTGGTGCTCATGGGCGTGCGGGTGACGCAGGCATTGATGGCCGCCATACAGCTGATGACGGTCAGCGTGAGACTGATCGAGGGGAGTAGCTTATGAATGATCAATCCCAGGGTAGCCCCCACGAAAAAGAGCGGAATGATGAAGCCGCCCCGCCAACCCGAGGTAACCGTCACGGCGATGGCGATAATTTTGACCAAAAGGATGATAAGCAGCAGTTGAATGGGAATATTTTGCGTCAACAATTGGCTTATTTCGTGATGACCGAAGTAGCGGGTGAGTGGGGAATAGTAGGCCAGTACACCCAAAATGATACCGCCCGTCAAAGTCTTGAGATAGATGGGCCAGGGGCGTTTGTTGAAGAGCATTTTGAAAAACCGGGTGCAGTAGATAAATAGCCAGCCTACCCCCGTGGCCGCTATGCCAAAGAGTACGGCGTAACCGAAATCGAAGACTCCCGAATATTCGTAAGCCGACAGATTCCAGGTAGGGCCGAGGCCCAGATGAATGATGAGCGCAAAAACGACGTAGCTGAAACTACTCGCCACCAGCGCCGGAATGATGGCCCGGTAGTATTCCACCGCGTGCTTGTGGTGGAGGATTTCCAGCGAAAACAAGCTGCCCCCCAGCGGGGCACCGAAAAGGGCCGTGAAACCCGATGCCATGCCCGCGATACTCAGCGAGCGGAGATCTTCGCCCCGCAGGCGCAGGAGTTTACCCATCCAGCTACCCGTCGAGCCGGTTACCTGCACGAGGGGTGCTTCTGGGCCCAGGCTACCCCCCGACGCCACACAGAGCAGCGACGAGAGAATCATGGAGGGATTGTTCTTGGGGTCGAGTTTGCCGTGGTTAAACCGGATGTTGTTCACAATCAGGTGAATTTCTCCGGGATCACCAATAAAATGAATGACCAGCCCCGCTAGCAAGCCACATACGGCCATGACCGGGATGACCAGCCACCCATCAAAGACGGCTAGGTGGTGCGTTAAAAATTCGAGAACGATCCAGTAGATCCCGGCAATCAGCCCTCCCATTAATCCAAGAATTGCCCACAAAACGAAGTTTCGGCTGAATACAAAGGGGTTAAAACGGACGGGCTGATCTAGTATGTTTAAGTAGGTTACTAACTTTCTTCTTCTTCTTAGTTTCACTTGCTGACCAAGTTTAGTTCAGAATACATACGTCACAAAGGTAGGTAATATCACCAAGACGGGTGTGAGGGCACTTACTCAATTCGCCAGCCACCGCTCAGGGTACCTTTGGGGATACTGTCAGTTTTTGCCCTATCTTAGCCTTTTAACCCAAAAATCAGCAATCACTTTTTCATGAAAAAGATTCTTTATACGGTTCTCTCCTGTCTACTTGTTTCTAACTTCCTCCCTTCGCAGGCTCAAACCATCCTCCAGCGTGATCCGGCTATTACCCAAATGGTCGAGCAGGTATCGGCTGATAGTCTCAAAGCCCATGTCGAAAAACTGGTGAGCTTCGGGACGCGCCAAACGCTGAGCGGCACCCAGGGCAAGCGCGGTATCGTACCCGCGCGGGAGTGGATTCTCAGTAAATTTAAGGAATACGGCAAGCAGGCGGGTGGGCGCTTAACGGCTACCATTGACACCTGGACGTTGCAACCCGATGGACGTCGGGTAGATAAGGCAGTGGAAATGGGCAACGTCATGGCGACGCTCAAAGGTACCGATCCGGCAGACGACCGGATATTTCTGGTCAGCGGCCACATGGATAGCCGCGTGAGCAATGTCATGAACAGCACCGACGACGCGCCCGGCGCGAATGACGACGGCTCCGGTACGGCGGCGGTGATCGAACTGGTGCGCATCATGAGTAAGCATTCTTTCCCGGCCACGATTATTTTTGTAACGGTAGCTGGCGAAGAGCAGGGGCTGCTGGGGGCGGATCATCTGGCGCAGCGGGCGGTGGAAGAAAAGTGGAACCTGGAAGCGCTGCTCAACAACGACATCATGGGCTCGAACAATAGTCACGATACCCACCTCATTAACAACACCATCGTGCGGGTGTTCAGCGAGGGCCTGTCGGGTTTTGAAACGGACAAAACCGCCGCGTCAGTGCGGCAGTACGGGCTCGAAAATGATGGCAAGGCCCGTACGCTCGCCCGCTACGTGAAGGAGGTAGGTGAGCGGTACGTGGATCACCTGGAAGTACGGATGATTTACCGTAATGACCGCTACCTGCGCGGCGGCGATCATACGCCTTTTGTGAACAGGAGCTTTGCCGCCGTCAGAATCACCGAAATGAACGAGAATTTTCAGCACCAGCACCAGGATTTGCGCAGCGAAAACGGGGTGGTATATGGCGACAAAGTGGAGTATATGGACTTTGAGTACCTGCGCAAAAACACGGCCATGAACCTGGCGAATCTGGGCAACCTGGCCAAATCGCCCATGCAACCGCAGAATGTCACGATGGACGTGCGCAGTCTGTCGAACACGACCAAGCTCTACTGGCAGGCACCCAAAACGGGCAAAATAAAGGGGTATTACATCCTGATGCGCGAAACCCACTGGCCTATCTGGCAGAAGAAGATTTTTACCGACAAGCTGGGGGCTGAGCTACCCTATTCCAAAGACAACTATTTCTTCGCGGTGCAGGCTGTGAGCGAGGATGGTAATGAAGGTCTGCCTGTGATTCCGAAGCCGGGTATGCGGTAGGTACCTTTGCAAAAAAAAATCTACTGCATTTTCAGCTTGATGGTGTAGTCTTCCTTTTTTGTGGGTTTTGTCGTATTCGGATAAGGTTTTAATCCGGTCAGGATCAGCGTGTACTGTGTGCCATCCAAACTTACGGTAGCGGTGTCAGTTTCCCGAAATCCGGTTTTGGGATACAGCGAACTGCAATCGCCCAGGCACATCTGAACGCGCTTGGGTTCTGTGGTGGCGCCGGACTTAATATCCAGATCGACGAGCGCATTGCCGGCCCACACGCAGTTGGCTCCCTCAGGACAGCGGCTATCCGCTATTTCCGCAAAAGTCAGGGTAGCGGAGTTGCCTTCCATAATACTCACCGTTTCCTGATAGCGGATTGTTTTATCGACGGCCTGGGCAGTAATGGAATCGGATTTGCAGGATATCAGGAGTAAACTGGCTCCTAGTAGTAAGGTGGTGTATTTCATGATTTTCAAATGTTTTATTTGATGACCCACTGGACGGGAAAAAAGTTGGAATGGTAACGAAAAGAGGATTTTATCGAATGCCCCTCTCCAACTCACTGCTGCCCTTCTCGATGTTAGCGTTCAATTCGGCAGCCGTTTCTTTTGAAATACAACCCTCAAAATCCGAAGGTATTTCTTCGGATTTTCCGCCTGCTCGTAGCTATCTTAAATTTTGTTCCAATCTTCGATCGGAATCAAAAAACAGAAGTAGTATTACCCTGAGCATCCGAAACGCACTACACGCCCATGGTTATCAGAATTTCAAGCTAAAAATACCTTTCCCGGTATTCCTGTACTATCACAATATAATCGAAAAAACCGTTCCCGTACCTACCTCCGAACTGACTACCAGATTGCCGTTATGTTGCTGGAGAATTTGCCGCGACAGGCTCAGCCCAATGCCCGAGCCGGTTTTCTTGGTGGTGTAGAAGGGAATGAAGATTTTTTCCAGGGCTTCGGGTTCGATTCCGTAGCCATTGTCCCGGATACTGATGGACACCTTTTGATTGTCGGTCATGTAGGATTGTATTTCTATCAGGGCGTGGGATTGGTCGCGCACGGCTTCCAGGGCATTTTTAATTAGATTGATGAGTACTTGCTGCAGCTGATCGAAATCCCCGATGAGCGTAAGATCATCGGGAGATACCTTTGACTTCCACAGAATACCCGCGCCGGTCAGATCGGTCTGCAGGAGTTGAAGCACCTCGTGGATGAGTTCCTGTACCGGGATTGTCCGCATACTGGGTTTGGGCAGCGTGGTGAAATCGCGGTAGGCATTCACGAATTTCATCATGCCCTGGCTGCGTTTCTCCAACGTTTGCAGCGCTTCTTTCAAGTCGTCCACGGCCTCCTGATTGGTCGTGGTTTTTTCGATATCCTCATCGACGATCAGCCGCATGGTACCTACCAGCGACACGATGGGCGTCATGGAATTCATGATTTCGTGCCGCAGCACCCTGGTCAGATTCTGCCAGGCTTCCACTTCCTTTTGTTGCAGTTCGGTGCCGATATTCTGCAACGCTACGATGCGTACCCACGCGCCGCGCATCTGAATGGCCGTAGCCTGAATCGCCAGCGGCTGATCGTTGGGCGTTTGGTAAAGTTCTCGAACGCCCGTTTCAAGCCGGGCGAGCAGATCGTAAAGCCGGGGGTGGGTATCTTGCAGATCGCTCAGCTGCCGAAGGCGGTATATTTCAAGCATTCGCAGGGCAGCACTGTTGACGAGATTCACCTTGCCATTGGCATCGAAGGTAATCAGGCCCGTGCCGATGTGCTGCACGATGGTGTTGAGGTAATGTAGGTTGGCTTCCTTTTCGGCCCGGGCCTGCCG
This sequence comes from Cytophagales bacterium, assembly GCA_038204185.1. Taxonomy (GTDB): domain Bacteria; phylum Bacteroidota; class Bacteroidia; order Cytophagales; family Spirosomataceae; genus Salmonirosea. The sequence continues at coordinate 16,314 of JBBRDE010000050.1, read as the reverse complement.
GAAGGCCATCAGCACTTCGTTGAACTGCTGATTGAGTTCCTGAAAAGTACCGCCCATCGCATTGTCGGAACGAAACTTGATGGTAAAATCAGAATACCGCACCGATTCCAGAAAGCGCACAAATTTGCGGTTAAAGGACGTCACATACCGGTACAAGCTGTTTCCCAAAAAGAAAACAATGATCATCATCATCATGACCAGCATGCCGTTGGGCGCAGGCTGGGACAAGAGGTACCCCAGCCCCAGTCCGGCCAAAACCAGCAGCAGAACCCGCCAAAGAATACCGATGGAAAAATGTTTCAATTTTCTGGTAACGTTTGTTTTTGGGTTAACGGTTAAAGGTCAAAAGGTCAATGGTTCGCGGATTTCTGTTTTCAAAGAAAGCGAAGTAGTGCCGTTTAACCTTTTGACCCTTAACCGTTAACCCTTTTAATATACTCCTCCTACAATCCGTATTTTTCAAGTCGCCGGTACAGAGCTGCGCGGCTTAGGCCCAGCTCGCGGGCGGCATCGGTGATGTTGCCGTTGTAGCGTTTGAGGGCTTTGACGATCATGTTTTTTTCCATGTCTTCCAGATCGAACGCCGTCGCGGCGGCGGGTTCGGGGCCCGCATTTTTCAGGAAGAGGTCGTCGGGTTGCAGCACTTTTTCCTGGGCCAGAATAACGGCCCGCTCAATGGCATGCTGCAATTCGCGAATATTACCGGGCCAGTTGTACTGTTGCATTTTTTTGATAAGCGCACTGCTTACGGAGGTAACCGGACGATTGTACTTTTTTCGGAACTGTTTCAGGTAAAACTCCGCCAGTGGTGCAATGTCATCGGGGCGTTCGCGCAGGGGCGGGAGTTCCAGCTCGATGGTATTGATGCGGTAGAGTAGATCTTGCCGGAAATCCCGACTGGCTACCATGGCATCGATGTCGCGGTTGGTGGCGCAGATCAACCGGACATCCACCGACACCGAGCGATTAGAGCCTACCCGCGTTATTTTTCTTTCCTGAATCACCGTGAGCAACTTGGCTTGCAAAGCCAGGGGTAGGTTCCCGATTTCGTCCAGAAAGATGGTACCCCCCTGGGCTTCTTCGAAACGTCCGGCACGGTCGTCGCGGGCGTCAGTGAAGGCACCCTTGACATGACCGAACAACTCGCTTTCAAACAAATTTTCGCTCAGAGCGCCCAAATCTACGCCTACGAAGGGTTTTTGGGCACGGTGCGATCGTTCGTGAACGTGCCGGGCCAACTGCGTTTTACCCGTACCATTTTCTCCCAAAATCAAAATATTGGCATCCGTGGGAGCCACACGTTCGGCAGTTTCCAGTACCATCTGCATGGAGCTACTCTGCGCGATGAGGTTGGTCTGAGGGGTTTTGGAAATGGCTTTCTCCTCGGAATCGGCATTGGATTTACGACCTTCCATCGCCTTTTCCAGGGTGGCCAGCAGTTTATCGTTTTCCCAGGGTTTCAGCACAAAGTCCGTGGCTCCCGCTTTGATGGCCCGCACGGCCATTTCCACGTCGCCGTAGGCAGTTACCATCACGACAATCATTTTAGGAGCAAGATCCAAGATGCGGTCGAGCCACTGAAACCCTTCGCGGCCACTGCTCACGTCGCGGGTAAAGTTCATGTCGAGGAGGACAATGTCGTAACTTCCATTATTGATGAGAAATGGTATTTTTTCGGGGTTCTTTTCGATGTCGACGTGTTTGAGATGGCGTTTGAGCAGCAATTTGGCGGCGCTCAGAACATCTACGTCGTCGTCGACAATGAGTAATTTGGCTTGGGAGAGTTGCATCTTATGGGGTGTAATTCTTCAATAAAGTTAAACGCGGAGTTAACAAAGTTTTAGGCAGGGAGCACAAAGAAACTCTTTGAACTCTGTCAGAAAACTCCGCGCCCTTTGTGGTTGAGGAGGAGCAAGCTCAATAAATATGCCGACAAAGAGCGCATTTGCTAAGGTATTAACAAAGAAACAGTTAGAAAAGGATGCCAGAAAAAACACTGTCCATTGCCGAACAAAAGTGTTCGATAATGGACAATAGCAAACTATAAAGGATTGTATTCTTGATTGAAAATCAGCAATTTACCTAATCTTCTGTTGTCTGGCATAGGGATTGGATATACCTTGACAATCCATCGAAGATTTGACCGGCAGAAACATTCTCAACTATGAACTATCAATTATCCGCTATACTAAATGGCTACTGATCTGAAATCGTCTCCATTAGGAACACCCCTTACCAAACCCGACTCCAGCCTCGGACAAACGGGCATGGACCGCACCAAGAAAAAGAAATTCTGGAATCCCCGCCGCATAGGGTACCTCGTAGGGGGTACCTTGCTGCTTGGCTTTATTCTCTACCAACTGATTTGGGCTGACAAACGCTCTAAACTAAACGTGGAGGAGGATAAGGTAACAATCTCGACGGTGAGCCAGGGCGAATTCGATGAGTTCATCGTGGTGACGGGCGTGGTGCAACCGCTCAAAACCATTCAACTGGATGCCATTGTGGGCGGCTATGTCACGCAGAAAATGGTGGAAGGCGGCAATATGGTAAAGGAGGGTGAGGTACTTTTAAAGCTCGAAAACCAGAGCCTGAAACTCAACTTCCTGCAATCGGAAACCGAAGCCAGCCGCCTGGTGAACGACCTGCAAAATACCCGGCAACGGCTGCGCGTCGAGCGCTTTAATCTGCAAAAGGCACTAAGTGAACTGGATTTCAATATCGCTCAGGCTAAGGACGCCCACATGCGTAACGAGCAATTGTATCGCGACAAGGTGATTCCCGAAGCTGACTACTTCAAAACCAAGCGCGACTACGAACGCCTTTCGCAACAACGCGACATCGAAATAGAATCACAAAAGTACCAAGAGGAAAACGCCAAAATGCAGATTTCACAATTGGAAGGTACCCTCGCCAACACGCAGAAAAACGTGGCCCTCTGGCGCCAAACGCTGGACAATCTGGTAGTGAAAGCCCCCGTGCGCGGTCTGCTGTCCTCAATGAACGTGGAGGTAGGTTCCAATATCAATCAAGGGCAGAACATCGGCCAAATCGATGATCTCGACGGTTTTAAGATGCGTGTGGACGTTGACGAACACTACATTTCCCGGATTTTCGTGGGCTTGGCGGGTAGCATGGATTTCGACGGACAGCCCTACGGGCTGGAAATCGTAAAAATATACCCCGAGGTACGTAGTGGCCGCTTTGAGGTCGATATGCGCTTCACTAAGGGTGCCCCCGAGCGCATCAAACGCGGTCAGTCGGCACCCATCCGCCTGCAGCTCGGCCAGCCCTCCAAGGCAACACTACTTCCCGTCGGCGGCTTCTTCTCCGATACGGGGGGCAACTGGGTGTACGTCGTGGACGCCAGCGGCAACCGAGCCACCAAACGAAATATTACCCTGGGGCGCAAGAATCCTGAGTACTATGAGGTACTTGAAGGCTTAAAGCCGGGCGAGAAAGTGATTACCAGTTCGTATGAGAACTTCGGGGACAATGAAGTGTTGGAGTTTTGAAAATATCCTCCGCAAAGGTCGGCGCATCCGAGATGACGCCGCAATGAGTTCCTGGATTCCTCGTGGCCTTGCGTTTTAAAAATATAAACCATCTTCCATTTTTATACCAATACACCAATGCTCAAAATATCTAACCTCCAAAAGATTTTCTCTACCGAAGAGGTAGAAACCACTGCTCTGAACGGCATCGATATAGAAATAAAAGACGGCGAGTTTGTAGCCATCATGGGGCCTTCGGGCTGCGGCAAGTCCACACTACTCAACATCCTGGGACTGCTGGATAATCCGAGTGAAGGCTCCTACCAGTTCTACGAGACCGAGGTGGCCAATATGTCGGAGCGGCAGCGGGCGCAAATCCGCAAAGGCAACATTGGCTTCGTGTTCCAGAGCTTCAACCTGATCGACGAACTGACGGTGTATGAAAACGTAGAGCTACCCCTGCTGTACCTCAAAACCCCCAACGACGAGCGCAAGCAGCGCGTAGAAGCTGCCCTCGAACGCATGAGCATGATGCACCGCCGCAACCACTTTCCGCAGCAACTTTCCGGTGGTCAGCAGCAGCGCACGGCCATTGCCCGCGCCGTGGTAGCTACCCCAAAAATTATTCTGGCGGATGAGCCTACCGGTAACCTCGACTCTAAGAATGGTGAAGAAGTAATGAACCTATTGAAGCAACTCAACGAAGCCGGTACCACCATCATCATGGTGACCCACTCGCCTTACGATGCGGGTTTTGCGCACCGGACTGTCAACTTATTTGACGGGAAAGTCGTAACGGAGAAGGTGCATATTTAAGAAAGAGAAAAGAAAATAGGCCGCGGTGGGGTACCTCGCCGCCTATTAACCCAACATCCCAAACATGCTCGCCAACTACTTCAAAATCGCCTGGCTGAACCTGCTTCAACAAAAGCTGTACGGTCTGATTGACGTTGGGTGCCTGTCGATAGCAACCAGCGCATCGCGCTGCTGACGGTGAGTTTTCAGAGTGTGAAAGCCGCATTGATGAATCCGGTGCAGAGTTTACGAAATGAGTAATTACGGACGGCGTTTTTTGAAAATATGATCGAGTGGAATTTCCAGATGAGTAACGGGGTCCCTGACAATCCCTTCTGAAAAGGTCAATTTTTCGCCGTCCGGGGTACGAATCGTGATAGTTTGCAGGAGAGGAACCACGATCCAAACCGATTGTACCCCTGCCGGAAAATAGACATCATTGGTCTTGTTGGTGATGTCGGACATGGCTTGCTTGGGTGACAACACTTCGATGGCCGTAATGGGAGGCTGAGTAATGAAAATAATGTCGGTATCCCAGTCTTCAGGCAGGTTGGGGTAAACCGAAACGTCGGGCTTCACAGGTTTACCGTCAAGTTTCATTTCCAATTCAGGAAAAATGTCATACTTGTCGTCGTAGCGTTCCAGGTAGGAGCTGATCCGCTGAATGGTACGCGAGTGGTTTACAGACCGGTGCGCCGGTGCGATGATGTCTTCGGTTTGGTATTCCTCGATAAGGTCATGAAAAGCAGTTTCCATAGTAGTTTTTCTTTTTTCAAATATAAACAAAATCAGCCATGCTTGCCAACTACCTCAAAATAGCGCTTCGCAGCCTGTGGAGGCACAAGGGCCTTTCGCTACTGACAGTGGCGGGGCTGGCGATCGGGCTGGCGGCCTGTATGCTGATTGTCGAGTATGTTTGGTTTGAAAAGAGCTACGATCAGCAGAGCCCCCATGCCCCGTACATCTGGCGAGCCTATATCGAAAACTACACCAACGGGTCGGTAGAGTCGCGGGATGCCAATTCGCACAGCGCCATTGGACCTACCCTAAAAGCCGAGGTACCCGAGGTAGTGGACTACGCTCGCGTGTACAACGCCCGGGATCTGGCGGTGCAGCTGGAACAGGCTCCCCAATTGCAACAAAAGGCATACGCTGTGGACGAAGGCTTCCTGCGCATGTTTCCCTACCGGGCCTTATACGGACAAACTAAGGGTGCTCTAATCCAACCCCACACGGTGGTACTTACGGCCGCTACGGCGCGGCGCTACTTTGGTGATGTGAATCCCGTGGGGCGCACGCTCCGGCTTACGGGCGGGTGGTTCAACGGCCTGCATACCGTTACGGCCGTGATTGAAGACGTACCTTCCAATACACACTTCAAGTTTGAGATGCTGCTCTCGTACCCGACCCTGTACCAGGGCGGGCACGAAGACAACTGGGAAAACTATTGGGATTACAACTATTTCCAACTCCGGCCCGACGCCGACCCCGCGAAGGTAGAATTGAAGCTAGCCGAATTGAACAAAAAGTACCTGAGCAAGACCAACCTCAAGCTCCGGATGCAACCGCTGACGGATATCCACCTACGCTCCGACCTTACCTACGAACACGAGCCCAACGGCAGCGCCCGAATCGTGTATTTTCTGCTGGTGATTGCCCTCGTGATTCTGCTCATCGCCTGGATCAATTACAGCAACCTCACCACCGCTCGCGCGCTGACCCGTGCGCGGGAAGTAGGGCTTCGCAAAACTGTTGGTGCGAAGCGTGGCCAGCTGGTGGGGCAGTTTTTGTCCGAAGCTATGCTGGCCAACGTGCTGGCCATAGGAGTAGCGGTTGTGCTCATGCAGGGATTCGGCTCCACCTTCGACCAGTTGACAGGACGCCCGCTTTCCACGAGCGGGTTTGTGCAAAGTAGTACGTTCGGGTGGATGGTATTGGGGCTGTTTGCGCTGAGCGTATTGGGTTCAGGTGCTTATCCGGCCCTGGTGTTATCGGGGCACAAGCCGCTTTCTATGCTCCAAGGTGGCTTTACACGTACGGGACAGGAGGCTTCGTTGCGTCAGGCGCTGGTGGTGGTGCAGCTGGTATGTACCCTCGTGCTGCTGGTGGCTACGATCACCATCTACCGGCAGCTTACCTTCCTGCAACGGCACGATCTGGGTCTGTCCATAGATCAGATGCTGATCCTCAAATCACCCCTGCACGCCAACGGGCAGGACTCCCTCTACCGCACCCGGTTTGAGGTGTTCAGCACCCGCGTGCAGCAGTTGGCGGGTATCCAAAGCCTGACGGCTTCGTCGGTGGTGCCCGGTGAGGGCATCAACGAAATTGGCGGAACCAGCAATGGAGTGTACTGGAAGAAAAACGTAACGGACGACAAGCAGACATTCTATTTTGTGTACGTAGACAAAAATTTCCTGGATACTTACGGAGTGAAACGCCTGGCGGGACAGCCTTTTGGGGGCGAAGATCCGCAGTGGCGCAACCGCTACATGATTAATCGGGCTGCTATGAAAGCGATGGGATTCCCGTCGCCCGAAGCGGCCGTGGGCGAGGATATTCAATTCGGTGCGGGCGCCACCAGCCGGGGCGATGCCATGAAAATCGTGGGAGTCGTAGAGGACTTCCACATCGAGTCGCTCAAACAGCCCACCCGCCCCACGCTCTATATGTGCGCGCCTTCCGACCGAATGTCGTACTATTCCCTGAAACTGGATGCCCGACAGTACCAAAGTAGCCTGGACCAACTCACTCGCCTTTGGAAAGAACTCTTTCCCGAAAGCCCGTTTGAGTACTTTTTCCTGGATCAGAAATTCGACGAGCAGTATCGTGCCGAGCGGCGGTTTAGCGGGTTGTTCAGTCTGTTCACGGGGCTAGCGCTGCTGGTGGCCTGTATGGGGCTGTTTGGCCTGGCCATATTCAGTGCCGAGCAACGTAACAAAGAAATCGGCATTCGCAAAGTACTGGGTGCCTCGGTGGCGAGTATCGTGGCGCTTTTATCGGCTGATTTCCTGAAACTATCCCTCCTGGCTATTCTGATTGCGTCGCCCATCGCGTGGTACACCATGACCGAGTGGCTTCGCGACTTCACCTACCGGACCGACCTGCCGTGGTGGGTGTTCGTGATGTCGGGTACGTTGGTGCTGGGCATCGCCATATTGACGGTGAGTTTTCAGTCAGTGAAGGCCGCGTTAATGAATCCGGTGAAGTCGCTGCGGAGTGAGTGATGTTTTATTTTAGGGGAGAGGGGGAGTGTGTTATGAGGGTGTAGGTGGAAATGCCTGAGACTATATAAACATTATATTTCTGAAAATCAGGTACTTGTGAAAGGTATGTGAGACACAGACCTTTACCTTTGGGAGTAGTGAATATTTCAAGATCAAAGGTTGTCAACGATGATTCTGTTTATGGGGTAATTTCATTCCCCTAATAGCTTTTTTTGTTTTTTCAAGAGCCAGTCAGGACAAGTGAACAAGGACACAGACGAAGCATCGAGGCTTACCCGTGGATGTAGACTTGTCCTGATTTTTCTGAGCAAGCGTCACATAGAAATTTGGTGGAAAGCACCGTTATCAAGGTTTTAACGAAACTCGGCAAACTGGCTCAATCTCCAACCCTATTCCCCTTTCCATCATGTACAAATTCGTCATCGGTATCGACATATCCAAGCTCACACTCGACGCGGCGCTGATCGTCGGCGGTCAGCTGCAGTCGGCTACCCACCACCACCTGGGCAACACCGTCGAGCAGATCGCCCAGCTCTTCTCCGAGTTGGGCAAAAGCCCCGGCTTCTCACTTGATGAGTGCCTGGTCTGCGTCGAGGCCACGGGCGTTTACGCCCATCCCCTGCTGACCTTCGCCGCGCAGCATGGCGCCCACCTCTGGCTCGAATCGGCCGTTCGAATCAAGAAGTCCATCGGCCTGCAACGCGGCAAGAACGACAAGGCCGATGCCTTACGAATCGCAGTCTACGCGGCCAAGAACCAAGAAAACGCCCGCCTGTGGAAACCCGCTGAACCACACTCACTGCGGTCAGAAACCTGGCCAGCCTGCGCGGCAGGCTAATCAAGAGCCAAAACCAGCTTACCGTTCCCGTCGAGGAGTTCAACCAGATGGGCGACACGCGCACGGCGGCCATGCTGAGCAAGGCCATGAAATCCACGATTCGCTCCCTGGAAGCTGACATCGCCGCCATCGACAAGCAGATCAAAACCATGATCGATACCGATGAAAACCTCAAAGAACTCTTCGCGTTGGCCACCTCGGTGGTGCGTATCGGTACGCAGACCGCCCTGGCCCTTTTGATTTACACCGACGGCTTCACGCTCTTCGACGACGCCCGCAAGCTGGCTTGCTATGCCGGAGTGGCCCCCTTCGTCTATGCCTCCGGCACCAGCGTCAAGGGCAGAACCCGCGTCTCGAAGATGGCCAACATGGACCTGAAGACCGCCCTGCACATGGCCTCGCTGACGGCCGTCAAGCTCGACGCACAGCTCAGGGCGTACTACCAGCGCAAGGTTGCGGAAGGGAAAAGCAAGATGTCCGTTCTCAACGCCGTGAAGGCCAATCGGACGGCCGACGCCGCTCATCCATCGAGTCTTGTCAGTGGTCAAACGAAAACAGAAATATGAAAATTCCGCGAATTTTTCTTTGGTTTTGTCATAGAAATCCACGGATTAAAAAAAATTAAAAGTATGCTAAGCTGGTTTAATGATTTTACACACCATTGCGCGAAGCCCAACAATGCACACTATACCGTCCGCTTTGCTCAACCTGCCAAACCGGGTTGTTCGCCTTGTCAGCCAAAACCCGCCGAACGAACAAAAACTGACCTCTGCAACCTGTTGCCCGTAACCCGCCTTACACGCTCATTTTGAACCCGCCCCCAACGTGTTATTGGACGAAATACCACTTCACTACAACGGATTGATTTACAGGTAGTATTCCTGAATTATTAACACTTTGGGGGTTTAGTGATTGCTACACAAGGATATTGAATTGTATACATACTCGCAACTGATTTTATGCCTTTTTATCTAACGGTAATAAAACATCCTGAATTCAAGCAAGCAGTAGTTCCAAAATGGAACATAGCAGGCTACCCCAATTACTTAATCGAAAGAGCTAAGCAATTCTAGCCGCCCAGTAGTCTGTGTTCACAGATGAACGTACCTGTTCGGAAATGAACAATTTCTAGAATAGAATATTATCCAATCCACTGATTTTCAGTACTCTAAATGTCGGGGCATACCTTTTGTTAGAGGGAGTATCTACTTCGACTCATTTGCCATGATCAAAAACTACCTCAAAATCGCCTGGCGGAACCTGCGAAAGCATTCGTTCTACTCTTTCCTGAACATCTTCGGACTGTCGCTTGGGCTGGCAAGCTGCCTGCTGATCACGCTCTATGTAATGGAGGAGCTGAGCTACGACCGGTTTTTCGAAAACGCCGACCGGATTTACCGGATTGACGCCGATATAAAATTTGGCGGCCCCGAAATGAAACTGGCCGTGTCTTCGGACCCAATGGCTTTTACCCTCAAAAAAGATTACCCCCAAATACAGGCCGTGACGCGCCTGCGCGATAATGGCAACTACCTGGTCAGGAGAAATGAAAATGCCGAAAACCTCACCGAAGCCAACGTGGCTTTTGCGGACTCTACCTTCTTCCAGGTGTTTTCGATACCCTTGCTGGCGGGAGATACCAAAACGGCGCTTACCGAACCCAATACCCTGGTACTTTCGGAGCGGGATGCCCGGAAGTACTTTGGTAGTGAAGACCCCATCGGCAAAACCCTGCTGCTTAATAATGAACATACCTACCGCGTAACGGCGGTGATGCAGAGCATTCCGGCCAACTCCCACCTGAGCGAACTGAACATGTTGCTAGCCATGGCTTCGCGTGAAGAAAGCCGCCGAAATAGCTGGGGTAGTCACAACTTCAATACCTATGTGGTATTTAAAGAAGGGGTGGATATCCGGCAGTTTGAGAAAATTTTTGATACCATTCTGGACAAGTACGTGGGGCCCTGGGTGAAAGGGGTGATGGGAGCTACTATGGATGATCTTGAAAAATCCGGCAGCTACCTGCGCTATTCGCTGATGCCACTTACCGACATCCACCTGCACTCCGACCGCGTGGCCGAGTTGGGCGTGAACGGGAACATTCAGTATGTGTACATCTTTGCGGTGGTGGCGTTGTTTCTGCTGCTGATTGCCTGTGTCAACTTCATGAACCTGGCTACGGCCCGCTCGGCCAACCGCGCCCGCGAGGTAGGGGTGCGCAAGGCACTGGGTTCGGAGCGGTCGGCGCTGGTGGCACAATTCCTGACCGAATCCATGCTGCTGAGTTATATATCGCTTGGGCTGTCGCTGCTCCTGGCGTTCCTGTCACTCCCCTTGTTTAACCAGCTGGCCGGGAAGGAAATCACCTTTCCGATATCGAATGGTTTGTTCTGGGCTATCCTACTAGGTACGGGGGGAGTTGTGGGCCTGCTGGCAGGAAGCTACCCCGCTTTTTTTCTGTCGGGCTTTCAGGCCATCAAAGTACTGAAAGGACGTATGGCCGTAGAAGGCAAGGGGGGGTACCTTCGTAATTCCCTCGTGGTGTTTCAGTTTGTCATATCGGTCATGCTCATCATCGGTACGCTGGTTATTTACCGACAGCTTGGTTTTGTCCAATCCAAAGCCCTGGGGTACGATAAGGAGCAAGTGCTGATCATTGACAATGCCTACGCGCTGGGTACCCAAACGAAGGCTTTTAAACAGCAGATGCTAACCCTGCCCAATGTCGAAAGCGGCACGGTTTCTCACTATATGCCTACCCCCTCTTCCCGAAGTGATGACACGTTTTTTCCGGAAGGACAATCCCTGAAGGAAAAGGGACTTACTATGCAAAATTGGGATGTAGACGAAGACTATGCCCGAACGCTGGGCCTGAAAGTAACTCAGGGGCGTTTTTTTAGCAAAGCGTTTCCCTCCGATTCGCTGGCCATGGTGCTCAACGAAGAGGCGGTGCGAATGCTGGGCTTTACGGATCCCATCGGAAAGCGTATCGTCACGCTGGAGGGCCCACAGGCCGATAGTGAGATCATTTATACTGTGATCGGTGTGGTGAAAAACTTTCATTACGAATCCCTGCGCAAAAACATTGGGGCCCTTAGCCTGGTCTTGGGGAACAGTCCGGGCATGTTTGCGTTTCAGCTCAAAACGGACGATGTGCTCACGAGTGTGAAAAAGGCCGAAGCGATCTGGAAGGGTATGGCACCGGGTCAGCCGTTTGAGTACCGCTTCATGAACGAGGACTTTGACGCTACCTACCGGACCGAAGCACGGGTGGGAAGCATTTTTATCACGTTTGCGCTGCTTTCTATTCTTATTGGGTGCCTGGGATTGTTCGGACTAGCGGCCTTCACCGCTGAGCGTCGTACCAAGGAAATCGGCGTGCGCAAGGTGTTGGGAGCTTCGGTGGGAAATATCGTTGCCATGCTTTCCAAAGATTTTCTCAAATTAGTCCTGATTGCTATACTAATTGCCTCACCGATAGCCTGGTACGGGATGAATCAATGGCTGGCTGACTTTGCCTACAAGATCGAAATACAATGGTGGATGTTGGTGCTGGCGGGGGTACTTGCCATTGCGATTGCGCTACTCACCGTAAGTTTTCAGAGTATCAAAGCTGCCTTAATGAATCCGGTGAAGGCGTTGCGGAGCGAGTGAGGCACTACCCAGGTTGGATTCCAATACCGAACAAAAGTGTCCGAAATCGGACGATTTTTTTATTTTATCATAGCGGTAAGAAACTGATATATAATAAGTTATTGCCTTTGATACGATACTGGTACAATTATTCTTGACCCCCTGGGGAAGGGTGTGTCAAAATAGAAAAAGACGTGTGTCCCCTGAAATAAAATCAATCGCCATGATCAGAAACTACGTCAAAATCGCCCTCCGTACCCTGGCTAAACACAAGGTCTATACGACCATCAACATCGGTGGCCTGACCCTCGCCATCACCTGCTGTCTGCTGCTGGGTATGTACATCCGGCACGAATGGAGCTTCGACCGCTTTCACACCAAATCGGACCGACTGTACCGCTCCTGGACGCGGGAAATTTATGAAGATAAAACCTTTACGAACACCGTTACGCCCTACGTGCTGGGACCAACCTTACAGGCTACCTACCCTGAAATAGAAGCCATGAGCCGGGTGGAAGTCGGTACGATGCACGTAAAGAAGGGGAACGAGGTGCTGAACGAACGCATCCATTCGGTAGACAAGGACTTTTTCCAGATGTTCGACTTTCCGCTGGTGGGTTCGACGGGGGGGAATCCTATTGAGAATCCCTTCTCCGTAGTGCTAACCGAAGCGGTGGCTCACAAGTATTTCGGTGACCAGGATCCGATTGGTAAATTACTGTACATAAAATTGGACAGTATCATGGAGCCTTTTACGGTCACGGCGATAGCCGCCAATCCACCATCCAGTTCCAGCATCCGGTTCGGGCTGGTGATCCCGATGCATAATACGCTGATGTACCGTTCCGACCGAGCCCAGCGGAGTTGGTTCAACGTCTACCTGGAAACTTACGTATTACTGCGCCCGGATGCGGATGCCGCTAAAATGAAAGCCAAGTTCCCAACGCTGCTCAAGACTGCGCTGGGCGAGGACTATACCGACAACAATTATATCATCAACCTGCAGCCTGTTACCGACATTCACCTGAACACCGAATTGACCGGAGGCATCGAGGCCACGGGCAATCCGGCATATTCCTACATTCTGAGCGGCATTGCTCTTTTTATTCTCCTGATTGCCTGCATCAACTTCATGACGCTCTCGCTGGGGCGTTCGATGGGTCGGGCGCAGGAAGTAGGGGTACGGAAGGCGATGGGCGCGTTGCGTGGACAAATCACATGTCAGTTTGGGGTAGAGGCGCTTCTGGTGACCCTCCTGGCGGTAGTGGCCGGCGTGGGGCTGGCCTATGCTTTGACACCCGCGTTCAGCATATTGATCGACCAGTCGCTTTCGCTTCGGTTCGATGGGCTAACCTTCCTGTTTCTTATGGGATTGGTGCTGCTGGTTGGGGTGGTAGCGGGAAGCTACCCTTCGTTGGTACTGTCGGGCATGAGGCCTGTGGAAGTACTAAAAGGAAAACTCAATCTTGAAGGCGAGAAGGGTTTATTCCGCCAATCGTTGGTGGTGGTGCAATTCGGCCTTTCTATTTTCCTGATCGTAGGTACCCTTGTGCTCAATCAACAACTGCATTTCCTGCAAACTACCTCGCTTGGGTACCAAACCAATCGAACGGTGATTGTTCCGGTAAACAGTGGCGGACCGGAGGGGAAGCAACTGGTAGACCGCTACCGGAACGCTTTGGCCAGCCATAAGGAAGTGCAGCGGGTTACGGCATCGGCGTTTCCCTTTGCCGAAGGCGACGGAGGGAGCTGGGGAAATCTGGGTTTTACGGATAATCAGAAAAACTACCGCGAATTCCGGTTTAATGCCATAGACCCTGAATTTATCCCTACCTACGGCATCAAGCTACGCGAAGGCCGCAATTTCGATCGGGCCAACAGTGCCGATACCCACGGGGGTATGATCGTCAACGAGGCGTTTGTGAAGTACTTTGGTATGAAAGATCCCCTGCGCGAAAAACTCCCGGGCCGCTTCCAAAACATGACCATCGTGGGCGTTACTGAAGATTTCCACTATGCCTCCCTGCATACAAAAGTACAGCCTCTGGCCATGGCAATGCAGCTCGATACGCTCTTGCGTGCCTCCGAAAATGTCATGTTCGGTTCTTCGCCCTCACCCGATGTATCGGTGCGGCTGGCAGCAGGTAGCCTGCCCGATCAGATGGTACTGCTCGAAAAAACCTGGAAAACTGTCGCGCCCGAGGAGCCCTTCAGTTTCACCTTCCTGGACGATAACCTGCAGCGGCAGTACCAGTCGGAGCAGCGCCTGAGCCGCGTGGTTACGCTGGGTTCACTGCTTTCGATTCTGATCGCCTGCCTGGGGCTGTTCGGCCTGGCAACGCTGGCAGTGGCCCGCCGCACCAAAGAAATCGGCATCCGCAAGGTACTGGGTGCGAACGTAAGGAGTATTGTGGCGTTGCTGTCGGTCGGATTCCTGAAGCTGATTCTGGTGGCGCTAATTATTGCCTCACCGCTGGCCTGGTACGCGCTGGACAGCTGGTTGCAGGACTTTGATTCCCGCATTGCTATTGGGGCCTGGGTCTTTGCCCTGGCGGGTGGTCTGGCCGTGGGCATCGCGCTGCTGACGGTGAGTTTTCAGGCCGTGAAGGCCGCACTGGTGAACCCGGTAAAATCGCTCAGGAGCGAGTGAGGGAGGCTGTATTAAGGCGAAGTACTCAATACCACTCAAAATTCTAATTATCTGTAATTCAGATGTTTGTGTAAAATCTGTGTGACACAGGCCACGGATCATATTTTGGGTCTGTTGGAGATACTAAGGGAAACGATGCTGGTACAAGAACAAGCGTATCTATCCATTTCAAAAAAATATCAGTTATACTAAAAGAAAAACATGACTGCGTCTAAACAAGCGAGATTGCTCGCTTACCAGTAGAAGCCAGAACATTTGTTCTTAAAAACATGACTACTCGATCGATGTTGAAAAATCAAGTCCTTGAAGCAGTAAAAAACAACTAATGGTTCGCTACCTCCGTTGTTCTTAGTCTTCCGAAGGAGGACTGAGAACCCAAAATGGATAGCCGTTTATAACGGCCCGAAGACCAAGTGCTAACCCTAGACGCCACGCACCTGATTTCAGACCGAAATCAGCGTAAAAAATCAATTTGCCCCCCCTCAGAAATCAATCCGATAGAAAAAAATCGGCAAAAAGCCCAATTGATATTCCTGACGGTAGTAGGGTGGCTCGGGTGAATAGCTCACGCTGAGTTGGTTCTGGATGCCAAGAATATTCACAAAATCCACGGCGAACGTATGCGTCAGGCGGTTTTTGTTGATCTTGTATTCCGTCTTGATGTCGAAGCGGTTGTAGGGTACAAACTGCCGGGAATTCAGGGTAGATTCCTCAAAAATAACCGACTGTTCGCGGCGCGAGGCTTGCGCATTGACGGGACCGTACCAGCGCCCGCCCGTGGTGGTGTACTTCGCCCCGAGGTTGAGAGTTCGGCCTTTTTTGAACACAAACTCCCGGCTAAACAACGCATTGAACGCATACCTGCCATTGACGTCGGTATTGCGCCAGACCTTGTCCGATCCCTGGTACCTGGCGTCGAACAGCGAGGCGGTGAGCAGAAAGTAGTAGTTGTTGCTAAAAAACTTTTCCAGGGTCATTTCCAGGCCGTAATTTTTGCCCAATCCGGTGTTCTCAAGCTGTTCCGGAAACACCCGTTCGGCACCCGCGCCCGCGTTCAGGACGGAGAAGGAAGAGGGACGGACACCGACGGGTACTTTGTAGAGGTACTGGTAATAGACTTCGGCCAGAAACCGCATGTTTTCGCGGAGCAGGCGCGAGTACCCCGCCACCAGGTGAACACTCTTGCGTAGCCCCACTTCCCGCACGGGATAAGGCAGGGCGGGTTGGCCTTTCAAATCAGGATGGTAGAAGTACAGGTAGGTAGGCATGGACTGACTGTGCAACCCTGCCGCCAGCGAGAATTTCTGCCGTTTGGGCAAATCCCACGCCAACCCCGCCCGAGGTTCGATCCAGGACTTGCTATTACTGTTGATCGTATTGACCAGGCTGGTCAGCCCGACGGTCAGCGCCAGGTTTTCGGAGAGGTACTCTTTGTACTGGACAAAGGGCTGGATCACCGCAAAACCAGCGCCGTCGGCGGCCCACCGCTCCCGCCAAAGCGTCCATTGGGCGTTGGTTTCATTGAATATCCGCACGCTGTCGTACGCATTGAAACGGGTCAGATCCAGGTTGATGCCCGCCCGCAGCGACCGGGTAGCCCCCCACTTTTTATTGAGGGTAGTGGAGAGGGAATACTTGGTTTCGGAAAACCGGAAATCGAGCAACGGGCGGATGGAG
>JBBRDE010000049.1:0-22955 GCA_038204185.1 Cytophagales bacterium | reverse complement strand
AAAAATTACTACCCAACCACCTGTCTGGCGTTTTAGAGTTGGTCGTAGGGTACTTGCTTGGTTTCAGGATCCATTGTAATGATCCTCTCGTGCATTTGACGAAGTTCGGGTTAATCGTTTCCATTATTTTTGTCCGAAGGTTCGGCTTGTGGGAGTTGTTATTCAGAATTTTCTTCCAGGTACTGCTGAAATGTGATCTGGTTTTCAACGGGTTGTAGTATTTTGTTGCGTATTTTTGGTTTGCTCAGGGATGGGGATTGGAATACTTTGAGCTAGGGCGGTAAAAAACAGCCCCCAACTTAGCAGGCATCCGATAATAAGGTGCAATAGTGATTTTTTCAGAATTAGCTTATGCTTAACTGGACCGGATGGGTATAAAATTTATATATAAACGGTTGGGTTGAAAAGGTGACATCAATATTATTGTATGGAATGTTGCTGAGGGAAATAGGTTGCGTTTAATGAATCCAAAAGTACATTCTGCCAAAAATAACCTCACAATACCCAAATTTTTTACAAACATTCACGGGGGGGCTGGCTGCAAAGAAAATGCGGAATGAAGGGATATAATGTCCAATCTTTCCTATTTTTGAAAAAACGACAACGACAACACGTATTTTAAAGCCTCCATACCTATGGTCAAAATTATCATCGTGGACGATGAAGATAATATTCGCGAGGCACTACGGGACATTCTTGAATACGAAGGCTACGAAGTGGATGAAGCCCGGGACGGGGAAGAGGGACTCAGAAAGATAAAGAACGACGATTACCACGTAGCGCTTTGTGACCTATCCATGCCAAAACTGGGAGGACTAGAATTATTACGCAAAGCAGGCGAAGCCGGCCGGAGTACCCAATTCATTATGATTACTGCCTATGGTAATATTGAGAATGCAGTGGAAGCTACCAAGCGGGGTGCCTTTGATTTCGTGAGCAAGCCCCCCGATCTCAACCGTCTGCTGATCAGTATAAGAAACGCTATTGAGAAATATAAGCTGGTGTCGGAAACAAGCGAACTCAGAAAGCGAATCTACAAAATCAATGAAATGGTGGGTGACTCGGAAGCCATCCGACGGGTGAAGGAGTCCGTAGACCGGGTGGCACCTACCGAGGCACGGGTGCTGATCACGGGCCCTAACGGCTCAGGGAAGGAACTAGTAGCTAAGCAGATTCATGGGAAGAGTTCGCGGGCACACATGCCGCTTATAGAGGTGAATTGTGCCGCTATTCCGGGAGAGCTCATTGAAAGCGAATTGTTTGGTCACGAAAAAGGCGCCTTCACTTCGGCCATCAAGCAACGCATCGGAAAATTTGAACAAGCCAACACGGGTACGATCTTCCTAGATGAAATCGGTGATATGAGTCTGTCGGCCCAGGCCAAGGTCCTTCGGGCGTTACAGGAAAATAAGATCACGCGTGTAGGAGGAGAAAAAGAGGTGAAGGTGAACGTGCGGGTGATCGCGGCTACCAACAAAGATTTGCGCCGGGAAATTCAGGAAGGCAACTTCCGGGAAGACCTTTTCCACCGCCTGAGTGTGATCGTAATTCATGTACCGCCGCTGGCCGAGCGCCGTGAGGATATTGTTCTTCTCGCCAATAAATTTCTGTACGATATCGCTAATGAGTACAACAGTTCGGTGAAAGAGATTTCGCCCGAGGCAATGGAGTATCTAAAATCGTTGGCCTGGACGGGCAATGTGCGTGAACTTCGCAACGTGGTGGAACGACTGGTGATCCTCTGTGGCGACAAGATCAACCTCGACGATGTGAAACTCTACGCCGGGCAAGCGTGAGGGATCGTTGAATTGTTTCAATACTAAAATCATTGCTAATGAGCAGATTGTGGCCATAAGTGGAGTGTTCATAACACGATTAAGTAAAAAAAAACAATTGCATAAGACTCACAACGCCATTAGATTGCAACCCCGGATATCGGAATTATCGAACCGACCTATGACGTAGAAGGTATCTTTTTCCGTACCAAAACGTCCCAAATCCTGGGTTTCGATGAAGCTGCAGGAGTCTAGGTTTGCCAGATCTACTACATTAATCCCCCCGGTACCCTCAAACCCCCCATGCGTATGTACCTCGAACGGATCGTTAGGATCGCGGAGCAAAACGCGCATGGTCGCACCAGGCTTAAAGAGGCCATCTCCCTGAGAATAGGCTTGTGAGAGCAGTTCAGTCATGCCGTATTCGGAGTGAATGCGAGGTAGGTTCAGCTTTTCCGTCAACACATCGTGTACTTCTTCGCGGAGCATTTCCCGGCGGCGACCCTTCATGCCGCCCGTTTCCATGACGATCAGATTGGGGATATTTTGTAGAAAAGAAAAATCAGTTTCACGCTCCGCCCAGTCCAGCAGTCCGAAGGTAACTCCAAATACCAGAACACGCCGTTGGTCGTCCGGATGAGTGGCCAACGTACGTAACCGGTTGGTCAGGGCAGTAGTATCATGCAGATAGAAGCCCGAAAAAGGCGAAGCGGTTTGGTCAATAAAATGCCGAACCATATACACCAATGACGAATTGTTTCGTTCAAGATACGAAGGTAGCAGGGCTAATATGTGAAAGTGTTTCAGCGGCCCATATTCCTGCTCGAAAATGCGTTGACTGAGGGATTGATAGAGGGGTGCATCATAGAGCGGGTGGACGCTGGATGTGAAGTCGGTAGTACCGCTGCTTTCAAAATTGACCGCCGAAACGGGCGGCTGGCCGGTTCTGATAGTGTGGTGCTTGAAGAATTGAATGGGGAGATGAGGGACCTCTGCCAGCCGTTCGGGGCGGTCATTCTGTAAATTTAGGTAGGTTAGGTAGGCGCGGTACACGGGGTTGTGCTCAACCTGGTACCGATACACCCGCAGGGCCACCTCCTCAAACGTGGCGGGATTCACTTCACTGACCTCACGGCCGAGACTCTGCCGGTACTCCAATAAACGGCTGTTGCTTGCTGATTCCAATCCTGTTACTTTCGTGAATAAAAACTTCAAATATACTATGCGTTACCCGTTTTTCGCCGGGCTGTTCCTGATTCTGGGGCTTGCAAGCTGCATCGATACTCCCGATTTTGACGACACCCCCCGTATCATATTCAATAGCATCGACAAGTTCACGGTTGCGGATCCTTTTTCGGGACCCACTGCCAAAAAAGATTCTGTGGTCATCACCATCGATTTTGAGGATGGCGACGGTGACCTGGGGGTTTCGCCCGCGGAGCGTGACACCAATGCCCTGAATACAATCTACAAAGACTGGGGTAATTATGAATTGACTATCCTGAAAAAAGATAATAAAGGAAGTTTTCAGCCACTCCCATCTTCTGTTACCAGTAAGCTCTTTTTCCCAACTTTGAAACGAGATGGCAAACCGGGGCCCATCAAAGGCAAACTTGACCTTTCACAAACGTACTTTTATTCGCGGTTTTCCAAACTGAGCGTGGTGAAATTCAAGGTACGCATTCGCGACAAATCCCTTCGCGCAAGTAATGTCATAGAAACTGATACGATTTCGGTGCCCATCGATCAATAAATATAATCAAGTGGGTGCTTGTCTAATTTAGGCTCGCCTTCCCGGCTATTCGCATCACAATCCTGAACGTAGTACCCTTGCCCGGCTCGGAGCTTTTTACGTAGAGCCGACCGTCATGATAATTCTCGATGATGCGCTTGGCCAAAGTCAAACCTAATCCCCAGCCCCGTTTCTTGGTACTGAATCCCGGCCGAAATATTTTGACCACGTTGGCTTTGCTCATGCCCTTGCCATTGTCCTGAATGTCGATAATTACTTCATTCTGAGCTACCATGGGAACAAACGAAATCTTGATTTCGCCGATTCCTGCCATCGCGTCCACGGCATTTTTGCAAATGTTTTCAATAACCCACTCGAAGAGGTTGCGGTTGAGCAGTACCGTTTGTCCCTCCAAGAGTTGGTCGTCGATGAAGAATTTCACCTTAGAGGAAACGCGTCGTTGCAGGTACTTGATGAAGTCCGTCACCACGTCGGCTACCTTCTCCTCTTTCAGTGTGGGTACGGAACCGATATTGGAAAAGCGCGTCGTAATCATTTCGAGCCGTTGGACGTCCTTCTCGATTTCTTCGGCAATGGAAGGGTCCATGTCGGGATCGGAGCGGAAGTACTCGGTCCAGGCCATCAACGACGACAGCGGCGTACCCAATTGGTGGGCGGTTTCTTTGGCCAAACCTACCCACACTTGGTTCTGCTCGGCCTTACGCGCCGAACTGAATGCCAGGTAGGCCAGGAAACCGATAATAAAAATTCCCGAAAGCTGGATGTAGGGATAGTACCGGAGTTGAGTGAGTAAAAATGAGTTGCTGTAGTAGACATATCCAGTGCGCTCTTCACCCAATTCTACAGGAATCGGGCTGTGCTCCTGTCTCATCTTGGCCAGGTTTTCCTCAATCAATCGCTCCTGGGTTTTCGGGCTGGCGTTGACCGGGAAAGCCAGGTTATTATGAGCGGCCGCCATATTGTTTTCATCTACATAGATGGCCGGAATTTCATAAAACGTATTGGCCTCCCGGATCATTTCCATAATTCCGTTCAAATCCTCATCGTAATCGCTGTTGATGGCATACCGTAACGATTCGGCGAAAAGTTTCACCTGTCGCAGTTCTCGCTCTTCGAGCTTACCTACCAGATTGTTGGTATAGAAAAGGGAACCGACACTGATCAAAAACAGATTGAAGCCGATGACAATCTTATAAATATTTTTTTGCCCGTAGGAGTCGAGCAGCGAACGGCGCAGCTTCAAACCATTCAACAGGGCCACGGACTGCATACGAAATCCTGTGCGCTCGCGTTTGACGTGAGGTTCATTCATAAATTGATAAAGTCAGAAACTGACTTTTGAGTACAAACGGCGGGTAGAATGCTTTACTCTGTCTATAACGGTTAAAAGATCGAAATGCTGTTTTTAAACCCAATTTTCATCGCTTCATCATTTTACCAGATGACCGTGGCTCATGGTTCCAACTGCTTTCGGTGTGAATTTAACAGAAATATTTCAGAACAATTTATAGAGCTTCTAAATAAACTTATCCGTTTTACATCCCGTTTCATATTGTAAAGATTGTGGTGTAAATTTGCCCTTAGAATTCAGAATAGCCTAATGTACAATCAGTTCAAGTCAATAAGTATCTCGTATCGAACCGCTCCCCTGGAAATCAGGGAGCAAATCGCACTAAACGAAGAAGAAGCAAAAGCTTTGATGCTGCGCCTTAAAGATTTCTTCGAAGTGTCTGATGTACTGGTAGTATCTACTTGCAACCGAACCGAGCTATACTACGTCTCTCCCCAGAACCTGAACGCCGATTTTACCTCCATCCTGCTTATTCACAAAGGCCTGACAGATGCAGAGTACTATACGCCGTACTTTGAATACTACCCTTCCGGTGAGGAGGCCGTCCAGCACTTGTTCGAGGTAGCCACTGGCTTGCACTCCCAGGTGGTCGGTGATATGCAGATTCCTAACCAGATCAAACAGGCTTACCAGTGGGCGGCTGACCTGAATATGGCGGGGCCTTTCCTGCACCGCCTGATGCACACTATCTTTTATGCCAACAAGCGTGTAGCTCAGGAAACCTGCTTCCGCGATGGAGCTGCTTCGGTATCCTACGCTGCCGTGGAGCTAGTAGGAACGCTGACCCTGAATCCGAAAATTCTGGTTGTGGGTCTGGGTGAAATTGGAAGTGATGTATGCAAGAACCTGACTCAAAAGGAAGACGCGGATATAACCCTGATCAATCGTACCCGCGCTAAAGCCGAAAGATTGGCTCAGAAGCCCGGTTTTCGGGTAGCTGATTTTGAAAATATGGAAGCGGAGGTACAGCGCGCCGATATCGTTATTTCCTCCCTTAAACTCGATCAGCCCTTTTTTACCAAAGCCATGGTAAGACCCTGGGTTGGTCTTAAGTACAAGTATTTTATTGATCTTTCGGTACCTCGTAGTGTGGAGCCCGAGGTGGAGCAGCTAGCGGGTGTCATGCTGTATAACATCGATACGATCCGCGCCCGCGCCAATGCCGCTCTGGCTCGTCGGCTCGATGCTGTTCCCGCTGTACGCACGATTATTGAGGAGGCTATCGCGGAATTCAACGACTGGTCGAAGGAAATGGTTGTTTCTCCTACAATCAATAAGCTCAAAAAAGCCCTTGAGCAGATTCGGCAGGAGGAAATGGCCCGGTTTACCAAATCCCTTACTGAAGAAGAAGCCATTAAAATGGATCGTATTACGTCCAGCATGATGCAAAAAATCATAAAACTCCCCGTGCTTCAATTGAAGGCCGCCTGTAAACGCGGCGAAGCCGAAACGCTTATCGACGTGCTGAACGACCTTTTCAATCTGGAAAAGAAAACGGAGGTAAGTTCTTAGCCTAATCCCAATTCCTGGTACGAAATCAGCAGTATAGCGATGACTGCCAGTGCTAATCCCAAACGATTTAGGGTACCGAGTTTTTCCCGGAACAATAGCCAGGCCGCGGCCGCTGAGGCCATCATGGTCAGGATATTGTAAATCGGGAATACAAAAGCCGCACTGTTCCCAAAGGTGCCCAGGGCTTTTAGCAAAAAATAAAACGACAGAAAGTTAGGTACCCCCAGAATAAGTCCGCCCACCAGGCTGCGGCTGGAAACTCGTTCCTTTTGAAAAAACACCCGGATCAATAGCAAGAAGGTACCCACGATCACTGCGCCTACACAGGAAAGCACCATAAAAGTAGTGATTTCTGTGGCTTGGTAATAGCTCATACTCAGGTAATTGATCAACGTGTTGTTGGTGCCCGTAGCCAGAAAGGTGAGTAGAGGAAGTACCAATACCAGGCCGTTAAGCGGAACTTCTGTAAAACCGGGGCGGACGTCGGGTTTTTTCTGAATTGCCCCGAAGGCCAACGCTACCAGCGCCAGTACGAGGCCCAGATAGTTCAAGAAAGTATAGTCTTTGTTGGAGTTCCTGAAAATAAATAATCCGAAGATAACAGGAATCACCAGCGACATATTGGCCGCCAGCGATGCGGCCGTTACGCTCACCTTTTGGGTAGTTTGGCCAATCAGGACAAAAGCGACCACAAACAGGGTGCCTAGTGCCAGCGTGAGGAGCGTACCGGTGGAAGTCCACTCTATGTGTGCATACTGGCCGAGGTCCGGAGAGAGAATCAGACCGGTAGCCACGCAGGAGTAATAGTTGAATACAATGGCGTGAAAGGAATGAACCCGGTAGCGGGGATAGGCCCGCATAATCAGGTAAAGGGCAACCGTAAATACAACGGAAAGAAAAAAGTAAAGCATCGGGGAAACCTTGAAATTCCTGGTCAGATAGTTCGATTTCTAAAACAGAGCATTATTTTTGCCAATATGAAATATAAATCCTGATATTACAGCAACACAAATTTCCCTTGAATTAATTTTATGACAAAGTTTAAAGATACTCTTTCCCTGTATTTGGGAGTGCTTCGCCGGGTGGGCTATACCATGACCCTGGGATTAGGAAAAGATGATTCTCACCGCAGGCTGCTTTCCCTCTACCAGGTATACGCCCCGCCGGTATCGGAAGAAGATTTCACGCCCGAAGACCCCTACATTATCCCCAAAACGGATATCCTGGAACTGCTTGAAAATGATCCGGCGGTCTATGAAGGCGTCAATGAGTGCGGATTTGGGCACACGACCGAATTTGAGTTGAAGGTGATCAGCAATCTGGCGAATCATTTCAAACCAAAAAGAATATTTGAAATAGGTACCTTCGAGGGACGCACTACGCTGAACATGGCACTCAATGCTGATACGGCAGAAATCGTCACCCTGGATTTGCCGGGCGATGAATTGGAGAACACCCAAATGAAAATCGCCGTGGGAGAGGCCCGGTACGTAAAAAAGCAGCGTTCGGGCGAACGATTTCTGAATCATCCAGCGCATTCGCGCATCAAGCAGGTATTTGGCGATTCAGCGACCTTTGATTTTTCGCCTTATCATAAAACTATGGATATGATCTTCATCGATGGCTCCCATGCTTACGATTATGTCCTGAATGACACCCGGAAGGCATTCGATATGATTGCTCCCGGAGGTATAATCCTGTGGCACGACTATACCAATTGGGAGGGGGTACGCGATGCGTTGAATGTCTTGTATCAGGATGATCCCCGCTGTCGGGGAATCCGGCATATCGGGGGCACCAGTATTGCCTTTCTACAGGCCTAGGCAAATATCAAACTCCGCCTAGGCCTGCGGCGGACTTACTGTATTTCTTCTAATTCCTTTTTGTTGTCTGTTTCTTCTATTTCCGAAGGCAAGGGTTTGGGACGAATAATCAGGCGGAGTGACTGGTCGTAGGTAATGTAGTTCCAGATCCAGTTGATAAAAACCATCACCCGATTCTTGACTCCGACGATGGATATCAAATGGACAAACATCCAGGTAAGCCACGCAAAAAATCCCTGGAACTTCCAGAAGGGTAGGTCCACCACCGCCAGATTGCGGCCCACCGTAGCCATCGTCCCCAAATCGCGGTATCTGAAAGGTTCCAAAACTTTGCCATCCAGTTTTCTTTTCAAATTGGAGGCTAACTGCTTGGCCTGTTGAATGGCCACCTGGGCCAGTTGGGGGTGACCTTCGGCATACTTGGGATCGCCACTCATGAGGGAAACATCACCTATCGCGAAGACATTGTCACAGCCCTCTACCTGGCTGAAGGCGTTCACTTTGAGGCGACCTCCGCGCCCAAGTTTTTCGGCTGGGAAACCATTGAGCGGACTGGCTTTAATTCCCGCCGCCCATACCAGATTGGTGGTTCTTATTTTCAAGCCCTGCTTGGTGACGATCTCTTCGCCGTCAAATTGGGTAACGACCTGGCCCGT
The DNA here is from genome assembly GCA_038204185.1 of Cytophagales bacterium. Classification (GTDB taxonomy): domain Bacteria; phylum Bacteroidota; class Bacteroidia; order Cytophagales; family Spirosomataceae; genus Salmonirosea. Next base: position 14,085 of record JBBRDE010000049.1, on the reverse strand, counting down.
ATGGACTATGACACCAAGTTGGTCGAGGTACTCGCGGGCTTTGGTCGAGGCCTCGTCCGACATTGCTCCCAATACTTCGTCGCTCCCTTCGAGCAGGTAGATGTGCATCGAGGCAAAATTCAGATCGGGATAATCCTTGGGCAAAATGAATTTTTTCATTTCGGCCAGTGTACCTGCTAACTCCACCCCCGTAGGCCCGCCGCCCACCACCACTACATTCATCAGGGCATCGCGCTCTTCAGTCGTTTCGGCAGAAAGGGCATCCTCAAAATTTTGCAGTACTCTGTTTCGCAACGCCAACGCCTCCGACACGGACTTCATCGGAATGGATCGCTGCTCGATCTCCTGCATGCCGTAAAAGTTGGTATCGGCACCGGTGGCGATAATCAGCTCGTCGAAACCAATGGTACCCAATCCCGTTTCGACGGATTTCTGGTCTGGATTGATACGCTCTACGCCCGTAACCCGGATATGGACGTTTTTGCAGGATTGAAATATCTTTCTGAGGGGAAAAGCAATGGAACTGGGTTCCAGGCCAGCCATCGCCACCTGATAGAATAGGGGCTGAAACTGGTGGTAATTGTTTTTATCCAGCAGGACAATCTGCACGTCGGAACGTTTGGAGAGCCGTTGCGCGATTTCCAGACCGGCAAATCCGGCCCCTACGATCACAATACGTTTCTTATCGGTTAGGGGAATATTAGGTAGCATGAGTTTCTGAGTTTAAAGATAAGATTCTATGAAGAACACAACCTCTGTCCCCAAAAGGTTTATGCCAGCGCACCAAATCAAACGGTTGCCTTGCTGGCTTCCAGAATGCTTTCGTAGTATTTTTCGTACAAGGGTAAAATGCGGGTTATGTCGAATTCTTTGGCCCGGGCTAATGCGTTCTCCTTGAAGGTAGGTAGGTTCTCATCTTTCAGAATAATGACGGCGTTCTTGACCATATCCTCCACATCGCCCAGATCACTCAGAAAACCCGTAACGCCCGGTATGTTGAGTTCGGGCAAGCCACCCACATTGGTCGTAATGAGGGGTACCTCACAGGCCATGGCTTCCAGGGCGGCCAAGCCGAAACTTTCGCTTTCGGAAGGCATTAGGAACAAATCCGCCACCGAAAGTACTTCCTCGATGGCATCGAGTTTGCCCAGGAATCGTACGTCAGAAAACATATCCAGTTCCATGCACAGCTTTTCAATTCGGGCCCGGTCGGGGCCGTCACCTACAAGCAACAGTTTACTAGGTACCTGTTGCCGCAGCTTGTGGAAAATCATAACGACATCGTCGATTCGCTTGACCTTGCGGAAATTGGACGTATGGACAATTAATTTTTCGTCGTTCGGACAAATCGCCAATTTGAAATGGTCTTTCTTCTGCCGTTTGAAGCGTTCCAGGTCGATGAAATTGGGAATAACCTCAATGTCTTTGGTAACAGCAAAATGCCGGTACGTGTCGGCTCTTAAGAATTCCGAAACCGCTGTGACACCGTCTGACTGGTTGATGCTAAACGTCACGACGGGCTCGTAAGAAGAGTCTTTACCCACCAGCGTAATGTCGGTACCGTGCAGCGTGGTGATCACCGGAATATGGATACCCTGCGCTGCCAAAATTTGTTTGGCCAGGTAGGCTGATGACGCATGGGGAATGGCATAGTGCACATGCAGCAGGTCCAGCTTCATGTATTTGGCCACGTGCACCATCTCGCTCGACAGAGCCGATTCGTAGGGAGCGTACTGAAACAAGGGGTAGGCCGGGATATTTACTTCGTGGTAATAGAGATTTTCGTTGAAAAAATCAAGCCGCTGCGGCTGAGAGTAGGTGATAAAATGCACCTGATGTCCCACTTTGGCCAGCGCTTTGCCCAGTTCGGTGGCTACGACGCCACTGCCCCCGAAGGTCGGGTAACAAACAATACCGATTTTCATAATTAGGAGTTAAAGGACACGCCCGGAAAGTCAAATTTTCTCCCGTATGTCGCACTAGTTAGTTTTGTTTTGGATTAGTAACACCAAAAGGCATCGTTTTTATTCCAAACTGCTCTATAAAGATTTTGTTAACTGGACCGATGTGGTTTTTTAACCGATTTACCAGCTAAATTTGTTTTTTGATCCTCCCTCACCCTGTGGCTACTCAGCGCAAATTCACGCTTCGCAACTATACCGAAGGATTTCTTCGGCTAATCCGAGTCCGTAATCTGCTCATTGTGGTACTTACACAGTACCTGACCCGCATCCTGCTGGTTGGGCCGCGAGACGAGTGGCGCCAACTCCTAGCCGATCCCCGGATGTTGGTACTTAGTGTTTCCACGGTGTTCATTGCGGCGGCGGGCTATATCATCAACGACTATTTTGATGTCAAAATCGATGTGGTCAATAAGCCCAAGCGAGTCATCATCGGTCGGTATCTCAAGCGGCGGGTAGCCATGGGTGCCCATCAATTCCTGAACGTGATGGGTGTGTTTCTGGGGCTGTTAGTTAGCAAATGGGTTTTTCTGTTAAATGTTTTTTGCGTAACGCTGCTCTGGTTCTATTCTGAGCGCTTTAAGCGTGCTCCCTTCATCGGTAATCTAGTCGTATCGCTGCTGACGGCCCTGAGCGTGGTAGTGGTCACGATTGTTTATCCCAACAACCGTCATCTGGTGCTGATCTACGCACTTTTCTCGTTTTTCATTACAATGGTTCGTGAAATCATTAAGGATATGGAAGACGTACGTGGTGACGAAACCCACGGTTGCCGTACGCTGCCGATCGTGTGGGGAATCCGTCGTACCAAAATGTTTGTGTATTTTTTGGTGGCTGGCTTCATCACCACCCTGTACCTGATGGCTCACTCCCTCGCCAACGAAGCCCTGAGCTGGCTTTTCACTTTTTTGTTGATTCCCATCGCCTGGCTCGTCTACCGCCTGGTATTTTCGGATACCCGCCGGGAGTTTGCCCAGCTCAGCAGTCTTTGCAAAGTGATTATGCTGCTGGGTCTGGCTACCATGCTTTGGGTCTGATTTACCATGCCGAACTGACCGTTTACTGGATTTCAGTTGCTAGGTAGCTGCCCTATGGCTATATTGAACTCAGTTTTTGTTTCTCCCAACACGCTAATATTTTAACACATGAGGAAATCTATCATCTTGCTGCTTGTATTGGTCTTGTTTGCACTGCCTGGGTTGCGGGCGCAGGACTGCATGGGTGTTGTGCTTAAAGAGGGAAACGGCTTTGAAATGATAACGTCCAACGGCAGTGGAAAGCAGACCGGTCGACTACTGTACAAAATCAAAAAGGTCAGCAGGGACGGTTCGGATGTAGTCATCGATATTGACGTTGAGTCGTTTGATGCCAAAGATAAATCCCAGATGGGAAACTCCATGCAGATGCGCTGTAATGGGAATGAGGTGCGCGTGGATGCCAGTACGATGATTCTACAGGATCAAAACAAGCAATACGAGGCCATGGAAATGAAATTTACCTCCAAAGATATTGTGTTTCCTGCTAATCTTTCGGTGGGTCAAACCCTTCCCGACGCTTCCCTGCACGGGGAAGGCAGCAACGGCCCCATGATGACTACCGACATGACCATTACCAACCGCAAGGTGGCAGGTAAGGAAACGATCACCGTGCCCGCAGGGACGTTCGATACTTACAAGGTAACTTCGGATATGAATGTAGCGACCAGAGCTATCGTGAAAATTAATTTTGATTTCAATACGGTATCCTACCGGTCCGACAAGGTGCTTTGGGACGTGAAAACTGAAACCTACCGGAAGGGCAAATTAGTGGCAATTACTGAATTGAGTAAAATTTTGTAAGTGAATAGATTCTGGATCTATATTTATTGGATCTAATCCCTGTGGTTGTGCCCGTCGGACATCGCCGCTTAATCTATACGAAAGACCTTAATAGGATTGGTTGAAAAACAAAAAGTGACTCCGGCAAACTATCTTTGCCGGAGTCGCTTTTTGTATAACCATCCCCGAAAGTATCCGTATTTAATGAAACACATCGCCATTTTTGCCTCGGGATCGGGGTCCAACGCTGAGGCAATTGCCCGGCACTTTGCCGACCATACCGAAGTGCAAGTTTCCCTTATCCTGACCAACAATCCCGAGGCGGGCGTCATCCAACGCGCCCGGCGGCTGCATATCCCGATGGTAGTTTTTGATAAAAAAACCTTTAATGAATCCAGCCGAATTGTCGAAATACTACTTAATGAGCATATCGACCTGGTGGTTTTGGCGGGCTTTATGATGCTTATTCCCGAGAAGCTGGTTCAAGCTTTTCCCAGGCGGATCGTAAATATACATCCTGCTCTATTGCCCAAATATGGCGGTAAGGGTATGTACGGGCATTTTGTACACGAAGCCGTAGTGGCGGCGGGCGAAGCGGTGTCGGGGGTTACGATTCACTACGTCAACGAAGTGTACGATGAAGGCGAAATTATTTTCCAGGCTACCTGTGCGCTATCACCTACCGATACGCCCGACGAGGTGGCACGAAAGGTACAGGCCCTTGAGCACGAGCACTATCCCCGCATCGTGGATCAAGTAGTAGCAGGTCAGGGTAGGTAGCCTGGTAACCGTCCGTACTTCCCGGCCACCATTCTTCCCCGATTGGTGAAACTCAAAAGAATATTTTTCGTTATATTCGTAGAAGTATTTAAAATGTATCGACTACCAGACTTCCTTTGACCCATGAAAATCTTTTTCAATATATTCCTTATTGTTACACTCATGATTGCCTTCGTACCTCCTTTCCGGCGTTTTCTGTTCCACCTGCTGGTGGGCAGACAACTAATGAAGGAACAACGGAAGTACCAAAACGGTAATCGTCAGCCCCAGCGCGAAGGTAGTGTCCGCGTGGATGTGGATCCCAACAAGCCCGATTCTCGCTTCAAGGGCGGCGAATATGTCGATTACGAAGAGGTGAAATAAAGTAAAAGGCAAGGTTTTAAAAATCCCGTCGAACAAGACTTATCCTGTTCGACGGGATTTTTTGTGGGCCCCTTTGTTGACCTGAACACAGTAGCATCGACACCGGATAGCGAGTATTTTAACGTTCAAGCTTAAAGCCTGGCTCCCTGGCTGGACGTTGATCGGCATTGGCTACTTTCCAGCCCGTACGGTACATCCATTCCGCCATTTTCGTCAATTTGGCGTAATCGATATTCTCCGCGTTGTCCAAGGGAGTATGGTAATCAGGATGCAGTAGCGTTGTGTACATGATCGATGGAATACCCAGCCGGGCGTACGGAAGGTGGTCGCTTCTGAAAAACCAACCTTCGGGATGGGTAGCCTTATCCCATTCAGTATCCAGTTTAAAATTAGGGCCTTCCCGGTTTGCCGCCAGCGTCATATCCACCAGATCCTGCGACGTGCGGTGCGGGGGCGTTATGCCCAACACTGCCGCGCTGTCGGGCGTGTTGCGACCAATCATATCGCCGTTCAACACCGCCACCACATTACCTAGGGGTATTGTCGGGTGCTCCGTGAAGTACCTCGACCCCAGCAGGCCCCGCTCCTCGGCACCATGAATGACAAACAAAACCGACCGCCGGGGGGGGGTCTTTACGAAAGCCCGAGCGTTGGCCAGCATCGCCACATCCACACTGCCGTTATCGTCGGCACCATAATAGGTCGAATCGCCATCTATTTCGTTTCTGATACCGTGAGCGTCGGTATGACCACTGTACAGCAGATATTCCGATTTCAATTTCGAGTCGGTACCTGCTACGAAACCTACGATATTCACCGACGGGTAGGGGTACTTTGCTACGATGAGATTAGCCCGGATCGTGGCCGTATTTTGTGCGATCTCTTTCTTGGCACTCGCGTGCAGCCAGATTACCGGAACCGTGGTCGTGACGTTTTCATTAATACCCCCTGTAATGTCATAGCTACCCAGCTTGTAGTTTTCATTGGCGTCGGTCCAGGCCTTTTCGGCGGTTTCGTCGGCAATGAAAATGATGGCGGCTGCGCCTTTTTTCATCAGAGGAACACCGTATTTGGCGTAAATGGACCGTCCGTATCGCCAGGTAGGCAATGAGATGATGGAGTTGATTCCTTTGGGATTGGCCTCAATGGCTACCACTTTTCCCTGTACATCCACGACGTCCATATCGATATCTACCGCATCACCCAGATAAACAATCGGCGCATCCAGCGTCATGTTGGCCATTTGCGATACAGTCACGTCCTTCCATAGTGCCAGGGTCTTTCCATTGAGCTGAATACTGGAATTATCAGCCAAATGATTACGCCACAAAGTAAAGTACTGGAAGTAGGTTCCATCGTCGCCAGCTGGTTGCAGGCCAATGGCCCGGTATTGCTCGCCCAGCCACATGGCGGCCTTCAACTCGTCGAGGGTACCCGCCGAACGGCCCCAAAAATGAGCATCTGCCAAGGCATACAGATCCTTCTTGATATCCTGCGTCCGGATAGTATTCAGGGCCGGGGGCGTGGTTTTCTGAGCGAGTAAGGCACTGGATGCCAGTATTAATATGCTCAGAATATGAATTTTCTTCATTTTATGGTTTTTTTGAAATTTTAATTGTGCCACACAGCCCTTGGTTTTTCTATACAGCAAATAGCTGGTTTATATCCTGAAAAGATTTGAATTCGAGCGCATTGCCCGAGGGATCCAGAAAGAACATGGTGGCCTGCTCGCCCGGCTGCCCTTTAAAACGGATGTACGGCTCAATAATGAACTTCACGCCATGACTTCTCAAGCGGGCTTCCAATGTGTGCCATTCATCCCATTCCAGCACTACTCCAAAATGTGGTACCGGTACATCGTGACCATCGACCGGGTTGAAATGATGTTTCTCCTGCTCGGCGGGCCGAGGCTTGTGATGGATTACATACTGATGGCCGTACAGGTCGAAATCCGTCCAGTGGGTATCGCTGCGGCCTTCGCCACAGCCCAGTACTTCGCGGTAAAACTTCCGGGCTTCTTCCAGATCATAAACAGGTACGGCCACGTGGAAAGGGGTGATTTTGCTCATGGGATTGGGTGATTGGATTTGTTGCAATATAGAACCAGGTAAACTATCCTGATACTCTGGACCAGGTAAAAGAGTGCTTGAAAAACCAAAAATGTGAAGTTAAGGTACCTGTATAAGCAGAAAAAGCTTCACGAAAGCGCCTGCGGGGGCGGACTGCCCGCCTGGCGAGAGCGATCTTCGGGTAGGGGGATGAACTCATGGTTATCAGTCGGCGGAAGCTGAATCCGGCCTGCTTTCCAGTCGGCTTTGGCCTGTTCGATACGGTCTTTACGCGATGATACAAAATTCCACCAGATGAAGCGTTCACCCAGCGGCTCACCGCCCAGCAGCATGAGAGTCGTGGGTTCTTTGGCAATGAGGATGGGATCAAACCCTTTGATCGGCAGGACATCCATGGAGGTACCTACCTGTGGTCGCAGACTCACCGCGCCAGCATGATCCATGAAAATAAACGGCCCTACCATACGACGGAGGCGAAAGGGTAGGATGCGGCGCACATCCATACCGGGGCCGATGGAGGCTTTGCGGGCCTCGATTACAAGATCCAGCATACTAATGTAGGAGTTGATTGCTGCTTAAAAGTCCACTATTTTCGGGAAATCAACAAGCAGGATTTGAAGAAACATGGGTTACCGAACGTTTTGGATATAGTCGGATGTTATACAAAAATAGATGTAACGACATTGATTATGGAAATCGGAATCACCACTTTCGTAGAAAATACCCCTGAGCCTTCAACCGGGAAGCTCCTCAGCCCCCGCCAGCGGATGATGAACCTGATTGAGGAAATAGAACTATCCGATCAGCTCGGGTTGGATGTATTCGCCATTGGCGAACACCACCGTCCTGACTTCATCGTATCGTCCCCGGCGGTAGTGTTAGCAGCGGCGGCGGTCAAAACCAAAAATATTCGACTTTCGAGCGGGGTAACCGTGCTCAGTTCTGATGACCCCGTCCGGGTGTTTCAGGATTTTGCGCATGTAGATCTACTTTCGGGCGGTCGGGCCGAAATTATCGCCGGGCGCGGTTCCTTTATTGAGTCGTTTCCGCTATTTGGGAACGATATGAAGGATTACGACACGCTGTTCTCCGAGAAGCTGGAACTACTCATGCAACTCAACAAAAGCGAAAAGATAACCTGGAAAGGCCGCCACCGGCCCGCCATCGACAACCTGGGCGTGTACCCCCGACCGCATCAGGCCGAGTTGCCGATATGGGTAGCCGTGGGAGGTACCCCCGAATCGGTGGTGCGGGCCGCGAGCCACGGATTGCCCATGGCTCTGGCGATCATCGGCGGAAGTCCTGAGCGGTTCGTCCCCTATACCCGGCTGTTCAAAGACACCTGGAAAAAGGCTGGGCATGATACCGCCAAAATGCAACTGGCCATCAACTCCCATGGCTACCTCGCCGACGATTCGCAGCAAGCGGCCAATGAATTCTACGGTCCTTATGCGTACGTGATGAGCAAAATCGGGCGCGAGCGCGGCTGGTCGGGCATGGATCGGGAACACTACGACATGATGCGCGAACCGGACGGCTCATTACTGGTAGGTAGCCCCCAACAGGTCATCGATAAGATCCTGTGGGAACATGAGCTCTTTGGTAATACACGTTTCCTGCTGCACATCAGCGTGGGTACCCTACCTCACGCGAAGGTAATGCGGGCCATTGAGCTACTGGGTACCGTGGTGGCTCCGGCGGTTCGGAAGGCGGTGGGGGAAGGGGTGGTGGCGTAAGGATTACAGAGAAATACTTACCTACAAAAAAGCGGGTAGCTCCAACGAACTACCCGCTCAAAATAGAAGCTGAAAACCCTACCGGCTCATGTACATATTCCGCTCTCCGTATATTTTCTGGAAAAATTCGTCCTGTAAATCATCGATGAAGTAAATGCCCTCACCCGTCGATTTCATTTCAGGACCGAGTTCCTTATTCACGTTCGGGAATTTGTTGAACGAGAACACCGGAATCTTGATTGCCCAGCCCTTCTTAATAGGGTTGAATGTCAGATCAGATAGTTTTTTGTCGCCCAGCATCAGCTTGGTGGCGTAGTTGACATAGGGTTCCTGGTAGGCTTTGCAGATGAAAGGTACCGTCCTTGAGGCGCGGGGGTTGGCTTCGATCACGTACACCACGTCGTTTTTGATGGCAAACTGCACGTTAAGCAGGCCCTTCACACCCATCGCCAGCGCAATGCGCTTGGAGTACTCTTCCATCCTCGCAATGAGTTCCTCCGAAAGACTAAAAGAAGGTAGCGTAGCGTGCGAATCGCCGGAGTGAATCCCGGCGGGCTCAATGTGCTCCATCACACCAATGATATAAGCGTCCTCGCCATCGCTGATGGCGTCAGCTTCGGCCTCGATGGCCCCTTCCAGGAAGTGGTCGAGCAGGATGTTATTGTCAGGAATGTCGTGCAGGATCTTAACAACGTGCTGTTCCAGTTCCTGCTCGTTGATCACAATCTTCATACTCTGTCCGCCCAATACGTAGCTAGGGCGTACCAGCAGCGGGAAGCCCAGGGTGCGAGACAATTCTACGGCTGCATCGGAGGTACGTACCGTGCCAAACTTAGGGTAGGGGATCTGTAATTCCTGCAACAACTTTGAGAACCGACCCCGGTCTTCGGCCAGGTCGAGGGCCTGATAACTGGTGCCAATGATTTTGATGCCGTACTTTTCAAATTTCTCGGCCATTTTCAAAGCCGTCTGCCCACCGAGTTGGACGATAACGCCTTCGGGTTTTTCGTGCTCGATGATGTCGAACACGTGTTCCCAGAATACGGGTTCAAAGTACAGCTTGTCCGAAATATCGGGGTCAGTCGATACGGTTTCAGGGTTACAGTTGATCATGATCGTTTCATAGCCCGCCTCCTTAGCGGCCAGTACCCCATGGACACAGGAGTAATCGAACTCGATGCCCTGCCCGATGCGGTTGGGGCCGGAGCCGAGTACCACCACTTTTTTCTTATCGCTGACAATGGACTCGTTGTCGGGATTCTCCTGTGAAGTATTAAATGTCGAGTAGTAGTAGGGTGTTTTGGCTTCAAATTCGGCGGCACAGGTATCTACGCATTTGTACACGCGCTTGATGCCCAGTTCTTTGCGTCGGTCGTACACTTTGCTTTCTTTTACCCCCAGCAAATGCGCGATCTGGCGATCCGCGTAGCCTTTTTGCTTGGCTTCCAGTAATAAGTCTTTGGGTAAGGTTTCGAGTTCAAACGCGTGAATTTTATGTTCCAGCTCGATCAGTTCCTCAATCTGCCGCAGGAACCAGGGATCTATCTTCGTCAGATTCTGGATGGATTTGAACGAAAGACCGATCTTGAAAGCGTCGTAGATATGAAACAGGCGATCCCAGCTCGGGTGCGCCAGGCTGTACTTGATTTTCTCCTGATCGTGTACTTCCCGGCCATCGGCGCCCAGGCCATTGCGGCGGATTTCGAGCGACTGACAGGCTTTCTGCAAGGCTTCCTGAAAATTGCGACCAATCCCCATCGCCTCACCTACCGACTTCATTTGTAAGCCCAGCGAGCGGTCGGCACCCGGAAATTTATCAAAGTTCCAGCGGGGTACCTTCACAATCACGTAGTCGATGCTGGGCTCGAAGAAAGCGGAGGTTGTACCCGTAATCGGGTTGATAAGTTCGTCGAGATTATAGCCGATGGCCATTTTGGCAGCAATCTTGGCGATAGGGTACCCTGTGGCTTTGGAGGCTAGCGCCGAGGAACGCGATACGCGTGGGTTGATTTCGATGACAATAATATCATCCGTTTCAGGATTGACCGAAAACTGAATGTTACAGCCACCCGCAAACGAACCGATGCCCGCCATACAGCGGATAGCCAGATCGCGCATTTTTTGGTACAGCGTGTCGGGTAGGGTCATGGCCGGAGCTACCGTGATGCTGTCGCCCGTGTGGACGCCCATCGGGTCGAAATTCTCGATGGAACAGATAATGATGAAATTGCCGTTGCCATCGCGCAGGAGTTCCAGCTCGTACTCTTTCCAGCCCATGACGCTTTGCTCCACCAGTACCTCATGGGTAGGTGAGGCGTGCAAGCCATTGGTGATAGCGCGGTCGAAATCTTCGGGCTTTTCTACAAAACCTCCGCCCGTGCCGCCCAGCGTGTAGGAGGGCCGGATCACCAGCGGAAAGCCGATTTCCTGGGCGATTTCCTTGCCTTCCAAAAAGGAGCGCGCAATGCGGCCTTTACAGACCCCCGCACCTAATTCCAGCATTTTTAGCCGGAAGAGTTCACGGTCTTCAGTAGTTTCAATAGCCTTGATATCTACCCCGATGATCTTGACATCGTACTTTTTCCAGATACCCGCTTTTTCACAGTCGATTGCTAAATTTAACGCCGTCTGACCTCCCATGGTTGGCAAAATGGCGTCGATTGGTTTTCCAGCGGCTTTATGTTCTTCCAGAATCTGGATGATGTACTTTTTTTCCAGCGGAAGCAGGTACACGAAGTCGGCGTTGATCGGATCGGTCATGATCGTGGCCGGGTTGGAGTTGATGAGACTCACCTCGATACCTTCCTCACGCAGCGACCGGGCCGCCTGTGACCCCGCGTAATCGAACTCGCAGGCCTGCCCAATGACAATGGGACCTGAACCAATAATAAGAACGGACTTGATATTCGGATTTTTCGGCACGGTAGTAGTTTGGATTTTGAAAAATAATACGAGCTTGAAAGTACTTTTTGAACGCTCGCCGTACTTTTTCCAAACCGAAGTTTTAGGGAACCGGCGAGGGGTACGCCCAAAAATTCCATAAAGTTAAGGCGCGCAAGCCGAAAAGGCTCCCTTTAAAAAGCAAAAAGGGTATTTCCCGGATTTATTTTGAGAATAATCCTATAAGTGTTTTAAATAACACAATGATAGTTGCTTTACCGCCCCTCCCGTACTTTCAGAATCGCCTGAGCGGCATCCTGCCCCTGACTAGGTGGCGGGGCATTGCGGGAGGAGTACTTGCCGTTGGGTTTCATGATGCCAAAACTCGGGTACGATAACGGATTAAGCCTGAAGAGCAACTGTACTACCTGGTCATCGTTCAGGTACAGGTGTACGCCTTTGACTTTGTTACGTACAATGAATTTCTTCCAAAGAGCACTGTTGTCGTTCACTTCCGTATTGGGCAGATGAATGTATAGAAACTCTACGTCGGTGGGCAATTTCGCCCGTAGGGCCGGGGCGTACAGGATTTCGTTCCGGCTTTCGTCGTCCAAGAGGTTCCATTTGATCACGTATACGGTTTTGCCTTTCAGAAGTTCTTCGACTTTATTGAGCGCATCTTTGCCGTTTGCAGCCGATTCGGCCAGCCAGATGCCACTCAGTACCTCGGTCGGATTGGCGTTCAGGTCGGTACGTTTTTCCACCAGCCTGATGTAGGTGCTGTCCTTCACTTCCAATGCGTGGAGTTCGTCCAGGGAATTTCGCACGACTGGCGTTGCGGTTTTCTGGCGGATATAGGGATAAAGCACCTCCTGCTGCCCCAGAGAAAGGCGGTGGAATTGTTGCACCAGCCAACGCGCATCCAGCAGGTCGGTAGTGGATGCGTCAAACTCGGCGCCATACGCGCGGTCCTTTTTTTCAATCGACGTGATCAAATCCAGAGTCCGGCGGTTGCGGCCATACAACCGGTTTAGGAACTCGAGTCCGTCGGTGGTAGCGCTACCATCCCGGATCATACCGTCGAGCCGCTCGATTTCCTGGGCCGAGAGCGGCTGAACGTACCGCTTGATGAGTTCCGCCATGATCTCCACCCTCAGGGATTTTGATTTGGTCGGAAATTGATACTCGTTTTGTTCGAGAAGCCGGTCGGCGTAGTCGCCCACCCGCATCATCCACTGGACTCGCTGAAATGTCATGGTACCCTCAGTCAAGGCTGACAGCCCGGTGAGGGTAGACGAATTGACTTTGGTTCCGTTCACCAGCGCGTATTCAAACAGCGCCGAATATTTTTCTTCGTTCACAATGGTTTGCACCCACTGTTGCAACTGTGGGGGGACGCTACCCTGCCTATTCAAATTAGCCAGGGCCGAAAGCCGCAACTGAGCCCGTCGGTCCAAAGCTTGGAAGGCTTGCGATTCGTCCAGATTCCAGAAGGAGGTAAAGAAATTCTCGCCGTAGCGTTTATCTTCTTTCAAAATTCGGCCTTCTTCCATGACATACTGCATGTACTTATTATTGGCCTCCGCGTTGACTCCTGAAAAATAGAACAGCCGCTTGGCTTTGAACATCGAATCGGCATCGAAGGACAATTGCAACTTGCCCGGCGCGGCCAGAAAGGTCGTGTAGACCTTTCCCCCATAATCCAGGTACACCTCCTCCTGCGGATAAATCAGCGGCATAGTTACCCGAAAACTACCATCGGCCTGCAATGGTGCCTGCCGGGTAAGTTCGCTCTGGGGTTGTAGAATGTTGTTTCGGGTGAAGGTAATGGCCGGCGCCTGACGGTACAGTGCCGCCGTCAGGTTCAACACGCGTCCGGTAATCACCACAGAATCCGGCTGGGCGGAAGCAAAACTCAGCGAAAGACCGAGGAGGCAAGCAGTCAGGATTAGAATTCGGCTTTTACCAAAGCCAGGCGTCTCATATCTCATAATTCATATCTCATATTTAACCTTGATTCCGTGATACAATTCCTGTGCCTCGTAGTCTTTCCGCAGTGGATGGCCCTCCCAGTCGGTCGGCAGCAGGATGCGCCGCAGGTCGGGATGGCCCTCGAAGCGGATGCCCAGCAAGTCGTAGGCTTCGCGCTCGTGCCAGTCGGCGGTGCGCCAGAGGTGACTCAGGGTAGGTATTACGGGTAACGGCTCATGCCCCTGATTCCGTGCCATAACCACTTTCAGTACCAGTGTATGGCCGTAGGGAATGGAAGTAAAATGATAAATTAGTTCCAGAGTACCCGCAACGGGGCCATTGTCCAACGCCGTAACGCAGGCCAGGTGATCGAAGTACAGCTGTTCGTGGCGGTAGAGTACGTCGGCTACCTCGGCCAGCCGCGCCACCGGGACAACCAGAAAAGGCTGAGGTACGTTTTCGACGGCCTCATTGAAGGCCTCGGTGCCCAGACGGCCAATGAGCAGGG
>JBBRDE010000048.1:0-23105 GCA_038204185.1 Cytophagales bacterium | reverse complement strand
GCACAGGGCGTGATGCGGCTAGTTTTTCAATGATCTGCTGCGGTTGGACGTCCATTTTATAATCGTTTTTTCTCAAAAATAACGAAATAAAAATCATTCCTGACCTCCCGAACCAATCCCGCCGGAACGGATGTTATGCTTCTCCGAAGCGCGATATTTTTTAAAACCAACTAACCCTTTGATCAACAAACTCAGTACCCTCTTTTTCCGCCTCGCAGCCCTCACGTGCTGGGCTTTCGCCACCACCAGCTGCGCCGTCAGGAAAACCACCAGCCTCACCTACCAGGAAGGTACCTCGAAATTTCCCGCGCAGCAACTCGACGTCTATGCGCCGCGCAATGTTAAATCGCCGCGTCCGGTACTGGTCTTTATCCACGGCGGTAACTGGAATTCAGGCCATAAGAAACAGTACTGGCCGATGGGCCGGAACTTTGCCCGCAAAGGCATCGTCATGGTGATTATCGACTACCCGCTGAGTCCGGCGGCCACCTACGACGACATGGCGCAGGCTTCCGCGAAGGCGGTGCAGTGGACGGTGGAAAATATCGGCCAATACGGCGGCGATACCAGTCAGCTATTTTTGTCGGGACATTCGGCAGGTGGACATCTGGCGGCGCTCATCGGGCTGGACGACACGTATTTCAAAGCGCTCGCTATGAAAAATCCCACCACGGGCTTGGTACTCATCGATGCCGCCGGGTTGGATATGTACAATTATCTCTTGGAGAAAAAGTACGGCCCCGACAATACCTACATGAAAACGTTCACCAACGATCCCGAGATTTGGAAAAAGGCTACGCCGAGGTACTTTTTAAAGGAAAATATGCCGCCGATGCTTATCTATCGAGGAGGCGAAACCTACGAATCAATCGAAAAAAGTACTAAAGCCTTCATGGGCGACTACCGGAAGTTCGTACCCGATCCGCGCTATAAAGTCCTAAAAGGAAAGAAACATGTACCCATGATCGTACAGTTTTTCTGGCCCTGGAACAGATATTTTGGGGAGATAGTGAAATTTATGGAAACAGGAGGAAAACAGGAGGAAGAGGGGAAGAAAGGCATTGACCGCAAGAAGATTATTCATTAAATCCCCGGGCATAGACTCAGAAACTTATGAAAAAAACCGTCTTGATCACCGGAGGGACTGGCCTGATTGGCCGCCGCCTGACCGCAATGCTCCTCGAGCGCGACTACCGCGTATCCTACCTGAGCCGCTCCAATGAAAAAACTTACCCCGATGTGTCGGTATATCAATGGGACATCCAAAAGGAAGCCGTGGACCCGCGCGCGCTCGACAGTATGGATTACCTCATTCACTTGGCCGGGGCAGGTATCGCCGACGAGCGCTGGACCGTTGAGCGGAAAAAGGTGATCGTGAAAAGCCGTACGGAAAGTATCGAGTTGCTGGCGCGCATCATGAAGGCGCAGGGCCAACGTCCCGAAGCCTTCGTGTCTTCTTCAGCCGTGGGCTACTACGGGGCCGATACGGGCGACGAAAAACATACCGAGCAATCGCCGCCCGGCTCCGATTTCCTGGCCGACGTGACGGTAAAATGGGAAGAAGCCGCCGACTGTGTCCGCGAGCTGGGGGTGCGTACCGTCAAATTGCGCACGGGCGTAGTATTGAGCGACAAGGGGGGGGCCTTGCCCCAAATAGCTGCACCGGCACGTTTTGGCCTGGGTGCACCTCTGGGCGATGGTACCCAATGGATGTCCTGGATTCACATCGATGATATGTGCCGCCTGTACATCGAAGCCCTGGAAAAAGAAAGCTGGGAGGGCGTGTACAACGGTGTGGCGACTCCACCCGTGACCAATGCCGAACTGACCAAGCTCATAAGCCACGTGCTGGATCGTCCGCAATGGATTCCCAAAGTACCGGAGTTCGCGCTTGACTTAGCTTTCGGCGAGATGGCCGAAGTAGTGCTGGGCAGCAGCTACGTGGAAAACACCCGCCTGAGAACCACTGATTTTAAGTACCAGTTTCCTGACCTGGAAGGTAGCCTGCGTGATTTGCTCTCAAAGAAATAAGTAGTACATGCACCAAGCGGGCAGGGAGGTGTAGGGTTTTGCAGCGGCCATTCATGTAAAGCCAGAATCGGCTGCCACGAAAATGAAATAATTAGCGTAAGTTAGCATATTGGTTTTAGCCAAAAGAGAACTTAAAGAGTGAGAAAGCAATACATTGTGGCTCACGGTAAAGTAGCTCGTCAAAGTGTACGGACGGAATGATTGGGCCAAGCGGAATAAATTATATGATCGAAAGAGTATTCAAGAGTGTTCTAGATAGCTACCACAACCGCTTCGTTTCGCGCCGCCTGATCCTGGCTATCGATCTGGCCATTGTTGTGTTTTCGTTCGTAGCAGCCAGTATGCTGCGCTTCAACTTTGACTTTACAGAAATCAACTGGTCCTTCTATCGATACTATGGCCTGGCGCTGGTGGTTGTGCGCTGGGGGTGCTTTCTGGCTTTCCGCTCGTACCATGGCATAGTACGCCACACGAGTCTGGAAGACATGCGCCTCATTTTTCACACCGTTTCAGTCAGTAGCCTGCTGGTAATCTCACTTTCTACGGCGGCCGCCTATTTTTCGGGCAATATCATCCTCTACATTCCGGTTTCGGTGCTGCTGATCGAGTATTTCATCTGTCTTTTCCTGATGATCGCCAGCCGCTTTTTTGTCAAGTCCATGTACCTCGACATTTCGAGCAAGAGTCAACGGACGCCCACTCAGAATGTCATCATATATGGGGCCAGTGGGCTGGGTATGCTTACACGAGATGTGCTGTTGAAAGATCCCCAAAAAGTTTACAATATTTTATGCTTCATCGATGACAACCCTACCCTGATCGACAAATCCGTGGCTGGCGTGCGGGTACTGGATCGGGATAGTGCATTTGAAAAATATGGGGGCAAGGATTCCGATCGTCTGGAAGTCATCCTCGCTATTCAGAACATCGGTGCCAAACGCAAAAAGGAGATTCTGGAATATTTTCTGCAACGGAATATCGTGGTGAAGGTGGTACCCCCTACCTACGAATGGCTGGAAGGTACCCTGAGTAGCGGCCAGATCAGAAAAATCAGGATCGAGGATCTATTGGAACGAGAACCCATTAAGCTGGATAGTGCGAATATCCAAAAGCAGGTGGGCGGTAAAGCAGTGGCTATTACTGGGGCTGCGGGTTCTATCGGGAGTGAAATAGCCCGTCAGCTGCTCCATTATGCTCCCCAAAAATTGATTCTACTGGATCAATCTGAATCCGGGCTATATGACCTGGAATATGAACTTAGAAGTACCTACCCCGACATGGCGGAGAAAATGGAACTGGTGTCTCTGATTGCCAATGTGACCGACGAGGCGCGTATGGAGCAGGTATTTGCCACATACCAACCCCAAATAGTCTTCCACGCCGCCGCTTACAAGCACGTACCTATGATGGAGATACATCCGTACGAATCGATACGGACCAATGTACTGGGCACCAAAATTGTCGCCGATTTGTCGGTGCAATGGGGTGTAGAAAAGTTTGTTTTCGTTTCTACGGATAAAGCAGTTAACCCCACCAACGTCATGGGGGCCACCAAGCGGCTGGCCGAAATGTATGTCCAAAGCCTGAACTCGCACTTGGCTCATGCTACCGATTTTGTAATCACCCGGTTTGGCAATGTATTAGGTTCCAATGGCTCCGTGGTACCGCTCTTCAAGAAACAGATTCAGGCAGGTGGCCCCGTGACCGTGACGCACCCGGAAGTTATCCGCTTTTTCATGACGATTCCCGAAGCCTGCCAACTGGTGCTCGAAGCGGGCGCGATGGGTCGGGGCGGTGACGTGTTTGTGTTTGATATGGGCGAAGCCGTACGAATCGAAGACCTGGCCCGACGCATGATTCAGCTTTCGGGTTTCGTAGTCGATCGGGATATCAAAATAGCCTATACGGGACTTCGCCCCGGTGAAAAGCTCTTCGAAGAGTTATTGAGTGAAAACGAGTCCCACTTACCTACCCACCATCCCAAAATACTGATCGCGCGGCTGCCCGTTGTGAACTATCAGGACATCCACGATACGATCAGGGCCCTGCAAGGCACTCTACCTACCGGTGATCGCGACGCGATGGTTTCGCTGATGAAATCTGTTATTCCTGAGTATATCAGCAATAATTCCGAGTTCGAGCGACTGGATCACCTGCAGGAAGATTTTTCCGATCCGGTCTGATACAGCGGCGACCGAACTCCTCGTTCTGAGGGTACCCCTACCTTATCTGGTGCCCTTTCTTGCAATTTTCCGGGCTTCCGTGTAAGTTTGCCAATGGTATGCAAGCATACTAGTTTTTCTGCTATCTTTCATTTTTAACCTACCCTTCGCCATGACAGAGGCCTACATTTACGATGCAGTACGTACCCCCCGGGGGCGTGGCAAATCCGACGGATCGCTCCACACCATCCAGCCCGTTCAGCTGCTCACGACGGTACTTCAAAACCTGCGGGATCGAAATGACCTGGATACCGGCCTAATCGACGATGTCATTATGGGCTGCGTGACGCCCATCGGGGAGCAGGGGGCCGACATAGCCCGCACGGCAGTGCTCAACGCGGGCTATGCCCAAAGCGTGGCGGGGGTGCAGCTCAATAGGTTTTGCTCGTCGGGCCTGGAAGCCATGAATATGGCGGCTGCGTACGTCATGTCGGGACAGGTGGATCTGATCGTAGCCGGGGGGGTAGAATCGATGTCACGCGTACCCATGGGCACCGATGGCGGGGCGCTGGGCATGAACCCGCAGATCGTGGCGGAACACAAGATCGTACCACAGGGCATTTCGGCCGACCTGATCGCCACGTTGTACGGCTACTCCCGTACCGACGTGGATACCTTCGCCGCCGAATCGTACCGACGCGCCACCGACGCGCAGCAGGCTCAACGCTTCCAGCGCTCGTTGGTGCCGATAAAAGACGAGCTGGGGGAAACCCTGCTCGACCGTGATGAGGGTGTACGCCCGGGCACCACCGTGGAATCGTTGGCAAAACTAAAACCGGCTTTTGAGAGCATAGGAAAAATGGGACTGGATGCGCTGGCCCTGATGAAGTACCCTGCCCTTACGCAGATCAACCACGTCCATCACGCCGGTAATTCGTCACAAATTGTGGATGGCGCGGCGGGAGTCCTCATCGGTAGTAAAGCGATGGGTGAAAAGCTGGGCCTAAAACCCCGCGCCAAAATCATAGCCTTCGCCGTCGTGGGAACCGAACCCACCATCATGCTGACGGGACCCGTTCCCGCTACGGAAAAAGCATTGAGACGAGCAGGCATGGGTATCGACGACATTGACTTATTTGAAGTAAACGAAGCCTTTGCCGCCATTCCGCTGTTTTTCATGGAGCAATTGGGCGTGGATCATAGCAAAGTCAATGTCAACGGTGGTTCCATTGCGCTCGGGCATCCGTTGGGCGCAACGGGTGCCATCCTATCGGCTACCCTGCTCGATGAAATGGAACGCACCAACAAGGCTACCGGCCTGGCGACCCTCTGTATCGGTGGGGGCATGGGTATCGCCACCATTTTTGAGCGGGTAGGGTAGGTCGCCATCGGCGGCGGGTGTTTCCACCCGCCGCCACTCCAATAGCCCTCATTTTCAACTTTCAATTTTCCCTTTTCCACTTCTTCATATGGAAATAGACTATAAAATACAAGACAACATCGCCGTCATTACCTGGAACATGACCACCTCCCCGATGAACGTTCTGAACGATGCGTCGATCCCGGAGTTTGAGGTAGCGTTGCAGAAGGCCTACGACGACCCGGAAGTAAAGGGCATCATCGTAACCTCGGCTAAGCCGGAGTTTATCGCCGGGGCCGATCTGAAAATGATTCTGCGTAATCAGGATCAGGATCCCAAAGAAATGCTGGAAGTTTCCATGCAATTGAACCGACTATTCCGCCGCATGGAAACCCAGGGTAAGCCCATTGTGGCCGCTATCAATGGTACCGTGCTGGGTGGGGGCTACGAGGTGTGCCTGGCGTGCCACCACCGCATCGCGCTCGATAATCCTAAAACCAAAATCGGCCTGCCCGAAGTAAAACTCGGCCTATTGCCCGGCGGCGGAGGCACCCAACGGCTACCTCGCATGATCGGCATTCAGGCGGCTATACCGCTGATGCTTGAAGGCAAGGATGTCTCGCCCCGGCAGGCGTTGGAACTGGGCATGGTAGATCAGGTAGTGGCTACTCGTGAAGAAATGATGCAGGCCGCGAAAGACTGGATTTTAGCGAACCCCAGCCCCCTCAAACCCTGGGATCAGATCAATAAAAAAACGGGACAAATCGAAGCGCGGGACAATTTCAAGGTACCCAGTGGCAACGTGCAGAGTCCGGTCGGTGTGCAGGCTTTTGCGGTGGGTACGGCGATGGTGATGGAAAAGACCCGCGGCAATTATCCGGCGCCGCTGGCGATTCTCTCCTGCGTGTACGAGGGTTTGCAAGTCAATCTGGATAGGGCTATTCCCATCGAGGCGAAGTACTTTGTGCAGGTGGCGCGTTCCAAGGAGGCCGGGAACCTGATCCGTACCATGTTTCTGGGTCTGAACAGTGCCAACAAAGGAGCGAGCCGTCCAAAGACTATTGAAAAAACGGAGGTCAAAAAGCTGGGCATTTTGGGCGCAGGCCTCATGGGTGCAGGCATCGCCTATGTATCAGCGATGGCGGGTATCGAAGTGGTGTTGAAAGATGTGAGTGCGGAAGCCGCCGAAAAAGGAAAGGGGTACTCCCGGAAACTGCTGGATAAGGCCATCGCTAAGGGTACCCTGAACGAAGCCAAAGCGGAAGCGATTCTGAATTTAATAAAACCTACCACCGAAACGGCCGATTTGCTTGGCTGCGATTTAATCATCGAGGCCGTTTTTGAAAGTCGGGACGTCAAGGCAGTGGTCATTCCCGAGGCCGAACCGATGCTGGTGGAAAACGGCATCTTCGGCTCCAATACCTCCACCATGCCCATTACCGGGCTGGCTACTTTATCCCAAAAACCG
The DNA here is from genome assembly GCA_038204185.1 of Cytophagales bacterium. Lineage (GTDB taxonomy): Bacteria > Bacteroidota > Bacteroidia > Cytophagales > Spirosomataceae > Salmonirosea. Next base: position 16,084 of record JBBRDE010000048.1, on the reverse strand, counting down.
GAGCATTTCATCGGCATTCACTTTTTTTCTCCCGTGGACAAAATGATGCTGGTGGAATTGATCGTGGGCGAGAAAACCTCCGACTACGCGCTGGCAGTAGCGATTGACTATGTGCGCAAAATTCGTAAAACGCCGATTGTGGTGAACGACTCGCGCGGTTTCTATACTTCCCGCTGCTTTATCACCTATTCCTCCGAAGGTATGGAGTTACTCAGAGAAGGAGTGAACCCCGTGCTAATTGAAAACGCCGCAAAACTGGCCGGTATGCCCGTGGGTCCACTGGCCGTGACCGACGAGGTAGCGCTGGATCTTGTGTACAAAATCGCTTCACAAGGCATCGCGGACGGCGCACTGACCGAAGGGGATACCAGTTACCAGATCAGTCAGAATTTTGTGAAACTAGGCCGGATCGGCAAGAAAGCAAAGGCGGGCTTCTACGAGTACCCCGACGAGGGCGCCAAGTACCTGTGGTCGGGCCTGGCGGAACAATTCCCCATAGCCGACGAACAACCTACCCTGGAAGAAGTCAAAAAAAGGCTCCTGTACCGACAGGCGCTTGAAGCTGTGCGCTGCTTTGAAGAAGGCGTCATTCGTACGAAGCTCGACGCCGACCTGGGTTCGATTCTGGCCTGGGGCTTTCCGGCTTACACGGGGGGTACCCTATCTTTTGTAGAGTATGTGGGCGTGGAGGAATTTGTACTGGAATGTGACCGCATGGCCGATGCCTATGGCGAGCGGTTCCGGCCTACCAGTGGACTTAGGAAGCGAGTATGAGGTAAAAGGGGCGATTTGTCAACTTGGGCGTATACGTGGCTTACTTGATAAAAAAAAACGGGCGGGCCGCCCGTACCACAACTTTTACAAAAATACCTGATTTCCGGTATTGTCAAAATCCTTAGTATCCGCCTATTTTGCGATGTGCTAAGCATCAGAATGCTTGCACGATTCCCTGAGATGACCACTACCTTACCTCTCCCTCATCTCCACTTCAAGCACCACTTGCCTTTTCCCGTGCAGGACGTCATGCGCCTGGACGGGAAAGGCAATTATAGTGTGTTATTCCCGACAGACGGTACTGAATTTCTGTTCTCGCGCAGTTTAGGGGTTTATGAAACAATTTTTTCCAAAAGTTTCTTGCGTGTGCACAAGAGTTGCATCATCAATCTAAATTTTCTGCGGACCATGATTGATGAAAAGCACAAAACGCCACTTGCCGATGGGTACGCAGGTTGCCTTTTCACGGCGGCACTGGGCGGAAGTTAAAACACGCTTTTCCTACTAAGCCCGACCGTCGCCTTTTCCCAAAATAAGTTCGGCTACTTCCCGACCCGTTAGCATAGCCGCGTTCAGCGACGGATAAGCCGCGTAATCGCCGCAGCGGTATAGCGTGGGTGTTAACTGCAAAGGTTCCGGTCTAGTTCCGGCTTCGTAGCGTACCAGGGCCTGTGGGAGATGATAGGTATGCAAATGCCGCCATTCTTTTACTTCCTCCCCGAACCATCCTCCCAATTCCAGCTGAATATCAGCGGCTAGTTTTACGTCGTCGGCCAGGTCGAGACCCTGGGTGCTGACCGAAATCAGACTTTGCCCAGTGGGTGCATAGCCGGGGGCTATATCGCTCGGAATGCACAGATGATGTACCACCGAAAGCCGATTGGGATTCAGGATCAGCATTTTTTTAGTCGAAGGGGAGCGATTGGCGGCAAAGTACGTGCAGGTCGTTACGTTGTATTCTCTTTTTTTGCTGTTTTTCAGCAGGCGGTCTGCCGTAGCGGCATCGGTGGCCAGTACAATCGTTTCGGCGCGAATACTTTCCCCGCTTTCCAGGTGAACAGTTTGACCTTCCAGCGCAGCGACCGGACTTTTCAGGCGCACAGATTCGGCGGGTAAACCAGCCGCCAGTTGCTCGGGTATAGCCTGCATTCCGTTGGCGGGTAGCACCGCATCGCCATTGTAGAATTGTTTGAAGACAAAGCGGAAAAAATTACTGGACGTAACCAGCTCGTTTTCCAGGAATACGCCCCCGAAAAAAGGTTCGAAAAAAGTAGCGATCATTTGGTCACTCCATCCGTAATCCTGCAAATAGGCCAATGTGGAGGTATCCTCGTCCCGGAAAAAATCTTCCGCCCGGGCTACGGTGTTCACTTCCTGCATAAGCTCCATAAGACGAAGCTTATCTCCTAACGTACCTACCGGGGCTGCCAGCGTTTTGAAAATAGTAAGTGGCTCCTGCATGGGATTGGTCATTTCGGTGAAGCCATTGTTCTGACGGATCATCGCGCCCGAGCGGAAAGCTTTCAAATTCAACGCGTCGTAGTTGAGCAACCGGCGGGCTTCGGGGTAAGCAGTAAGCAGAATTTGAAAGCCCCGGTCCAGCCGGAATCCGTCCAGCACATCGGTCCGCACACGTCCCCCTACGGCATCGGAAGCTTCCAGGATGATAGGGTTAGCTCCGGCCTGATGCAAATACCGGGCGCAGGTAAGGCCCGCTACACCACCGCCAATGATCGCAATCGGATAGGACGTTTCCATGTTAATTGACTTCAATGTTTTAATTTTATATAAAATTTACAAGACGGAGTTCATATTTAATTTACCATAAACGATTCCGCTTTGCAGGAAAAAATCATAGATTTGCACGCAATCGCGCTGATCGGTCTCGAAAAATAGCTATATTTCCGTACAACGTGCATCATTTTTGCCTATACTAGCGAATGCTTTCTGTTTTCGCAGCCACTGAGCCAGTTTCTATCTGAGGGGTTCCACTGAACTGTTAATCGATTTGAACACATGAAATACCAGGTACACGAGGAAGGCGGTTTCCGTTACATTGACGAAGGACAGGGCGAAAATATGTTGCTGCTGCACGGGTTGTTCGGGGCTTTGAGCAATTGGGACGGCGTCATTGATGGCTTTTCAAGCCGTTATCGTGTCCTTATTCCCGTACTGCCTATTTACGAGCTACCACCCCGCAAGGCGGGCCTGGAGGCTCTGCTTGAATTTCTGGAAAATTTTCTGGCCTTTAAGCAACTAAAAAACCTGACGGTACTGGGCAACTCGCTGGGGGGGCATATCGGGCTGCTGTACACGCTGAAAAATCCTGGAAATGTTCAGCAGCTTATCCTGACAGGCAGTTCGGGACTGTTTGAGAATTCAATGGGCGGCTCGTTTCCGAAGCGCGGCAGCTACGCGTATATTGCCGAGCGCGTAGCCTATACCTTCTATGACCCCAAGGTAGCTACCAAAGAACTGATTGACGAGGTGTTTGAGACGACCTCCAGCATCCCCAAGTGCATGAGCATCGTGGGTATAGCTAAGTCGGCTCAGCGGCATAATCTGGCCAAAGAACTCCACCGTTTACGTGTACCTACCCTACTGGTGTGGGGTCTTAATGATACCATCACGCCTCCCTACGTGGGTCACGAGTTCAACCGCCTGATTGCGGGCTCCGAATTGCATTTCATCGACAAATGCTGTCATGCGCCCATGATGGAGCATCCCCTGAAGTTCAATGCAGTCCTGGAACAATTTTTGGCGAAAAATACGTTATTAGAACCTGCGTAATGCGCAAAATCAACCCACATCTATGCTTGCTGCTTCTTTGATCAATCCCATGCTACCTACGTTAAAACTCACTGATTCTGTGAGCACAGCGCTGGATTGGATGAATGATTATCATACGCAGCAGTTGGTCGTGGCGGATGATGAAATCTATAAGGGAATTGTGTCGGAAGCTATCCTCCTCGATTCCTCGGACGACTGGGTGATTTTGGCCGATATTATCCGGCAGCATCAGGATGTATATGCGACCGAAGACCAGCATGTGTACGAACTGCTGCGGCTCATCAATCAATATGCCCTGAAAGTAGTGCCGATTGTCGATGAAGAGGGCTTCCTGGCGGGTACTGTCCTGGTAAGTGAGCTGCTGGAGCGCTTTGCCGATGTGTTGGGTATTCAGGAAAAGGGGGCGGTGCTGGTACTCAAGATAGCCGAGCGCGATTACTCGCTTTCGGAGGTGAGCCGACTCATCGAGTCCAATGGCACCAAAGTAATCAGCAGCTATTTCGCCTCCGCCGCTACTTACGAAAATCCCGATGACGCTCGACTGACGCTCAAACTCAACCGTACCAATATCAATCCCATCGTGGCCACGCTCGAACGATTCGGCTACGCCATTGAGGAGGCCCATGCCAACGACCCCGTCGAAAGCATCGACCAGGAACGCCTGGATATGCTCATGCGATATTTGGCTACCTAGCTTCGTGCTCCCCGGTCGCAGAACAGCGCCGACCCACCTTATAATTTTGCATCTTTCAAGTAATCTAGGGGTAAGTTTCGGCTTTTTCGTCTCAATAGGTAGGTACCTATCTTGAAGATCAACTCATATAACCTCCATGACGACACGTCGAACATTTTTCAAAAAGACCGCACTAGGCACAGTAGCTATCTCCTGGGCGGGTTCTGCGTTGGCCTGGGATAAAATTAGCCCATTGGGTTGGGGTAGAATTTTACCGCCGACCCCTGTTGACGAGGCTGGCGAGCCCTTTCGACTGGGTTTGGCGGGCTTTACCTTTGTGAATTTTAAACTGGATCAGGCCCTGGAAATGATGCGCAAAGTGGACGTGCATTGGCTCTGTATCAAAGATTTTCACCTACCCTACAAAAGCACGGCTGAGGAAATCGCGGCTTTTCATGCCAAGCTAAAAGAATCGGGTGTGACGGGCTACGGTATAGGACCGATTTACATGAAAACCCGCGAGGCAATCGACCAGGCTTTCGACTACGCCAAGCGCGTGGGTGTGGATCTGATCGTGGGTATCCCTGAAACCTCAGACTTGCCCTACGTGGAGCAAAAAGTGAAGGAATACAACATTCGCTACGCCATTCATAACCATGGGCCGGGCGACAAGATTTATCCCAATGCCGACACCGTAAACGGATACATTAAGGATCTTGACCCAAGGGTAGGTATGTGCTTTGATATTGGTCACGATATGCGCTATGGCAATGATCCCATCGCCGACTTCCAAAAGTACCATAAGCGTATTTTTGACATGCACCTTAAGAACGTTACTTCCGCTACCGGCGATGGCAAGACTAACGAACTGGGGCGCGGTGTGATCAATATTCCCGAGATGGTAAAAACGTTGCGTAAGGTAAAATACAGCGGCGTGTGCGCCCTCGAGTATGAAAAAGATATGAAAGATCCTTTGGCAGGCATTGCCGAATCAGTAGGGTATTTTAGGGGCGTTCTGGACGCCAGTCGTAAGAGTTGAGGAGTTCATGATTTTATGATTTTCGTATTACTACATAATCAGAAGCTCGCTATCATTTGGGATTTTCTTCCCGCTATGACAGCTCCTTACCTCTCATAAACTTTAAAATCATACACTTATGACTCACGATTCAAGAAGAGATTTTATCAAGAAAATAGCCCTGGGTACCGCGGGCGTTACGCTGGCGGGTGCCACGAAGGGCATGTCGGCCCGCAGCTATGCCAAAATTATCGGCGCCAACGACCGGCTTCATATCGGTATTGCCGGACTAGGTCGCCGGTTGGGTGCCTATTACCAACCCATTGGCCTCAAAAGCAGCAATGTCGAATTGGTGTATCTGTGCGATGTGATGAAAAGTCAGCGCGAAGCGGCGGTGAAGAAATTCTCCAAATTCATCGACTACACGCCCAAACTGGAAAACGACATTCGCAAGGTCATCGAAGACCCGAAAATTGACGTCCTGATCAACGCCACCCCCGACCACTGGCACGCGCCGGGCACCTGGATGGCCGTCAAGGCGGGCAAGCACGTCTATGTAGAGAAGCCATGCAGCCACAATCCCCGCGAGGGTGAGTTGCTGGTGGAATTCCAGAAAAAATACAATAAAGTGATTCAGATGGGCAACCAGCAGCGTTCCGCGCCCGAGTCCATTGAGATCATTAAGGAGATTCACAATGGAGCGATAGGTAAAGCCTACAAAGCTATTGCCTTCTATGCCAGCGCGCGTGGCGAGGTACCTTTGCAAAAGAAAGCACCCGTACCCGACGGACTGGATTGGGAACTGTGGCAGGGTCCCGCCCCGCACCGCGAATACACCAGCGATACATGGGATTATAATTGGCACTGGTACGGCTGGAACTACGGTACCGCCGAGTCGGGCAACAATGGTACGCACGAACTGGATGTGGCCCGCTGGGCCTTGCAGGGCGACTATCCCGAGCACGTGGTGGTAGAGGCCGAGAAGCGCTACTTCCCCAATGATGGCTGGGAAATGTACGATACCATGGAGGCCACCTTCCGCTTCCCCGGCAACAAGATCATCCAATGGCAGGGCCAGAGCCGCAATGGCTATAACACGTACGGCAGTGACCGGGGTACCCTTATTTTTGGTACGGAAGGCAATGTCTACGTAGATCGCGGCGGCTATAAACTCTACGATCGTTCGGGCAAGATGATTCGTAGCAACGAATCGAAAGGCAACGAAGCCGGTACCGCCCTGGGCGGTGGGGGTGATATGACCACGCTGCATGTCGTCAATTTCTTCGACGCCGTGCGGGGCACTGCCAAGCAGAACTCAACCATCGATGAAGGCGCCAAGAGCGTACACATGTGTCACCTGGCCAACATCGCCTCTCGCATGGGACAGGCGCTGGATGTGGATATCAAGAATGGCAAGATCATGGATAAGAAAGCTATGAAGTACTGGGACCGTGAGTACCAGCCCGGCTGGGAGCCAAAGTTGTAAAGTTTACTGCAAATACCTACCAAATGCAAAAGGCCCGGAAGAATCACTTCCGGGCCTTTTGCAGTATATTTGCCCACTATCAAAATACCTGAGCAACTTCGGCTGCCACCGGATAATCCAGATAGCCTTCTTTACCCGGTGTATAAAATGTGTCCTGATCCCACTCGGCCAAAGGAATATTCTCCGCAAAACGCTCCACCAGATCGGGATTGGAAATATAGAGTTTTCCAAAAGAAACCAAGTCGGCATCGCCCCGTTCGATCACGGCATTGCCCTTTTCCTGATCAAAGCCCGCGTTAATCATCAGGGTACCTTGGTAGATTGGGCGATAATGCTTGGCGATTTCCGTTACAGCGTAAGGTATATCTGATACATCCGTGAATGGTTCGGAGAGGTGCAGATAGGCGAGGTCATAATCGTTCAGTTTGTTGATCATGTAATCAAAAGTCGGGATGGTTTCCTCGTCCATCGTCGTCCCGAAAGTACCGTTCAGCGAAGGATTCAAACGTACACCAATTTTTCCTTCGGGAATTTCCTGCTTTACGGCATCCAGTACATCAAATAGAAACCGCGCTCTGTTTTCGATACTTCCCCCGTAGGCATCGGTCCGGTGATTGGAGGTGCCATTAAAAAATTGGTGAAACAAGTACCCGTTTGAGGCATGGATCTCTACGCCGTCAAAACCTGCTTCTACGGCATTTTTGGCAGCCGCTGCAAAATCAGCGATTGTCATTTCGATCTCTTCCAATGTCATGGCCTTGGGTGCCACGGTGTCTTTAAATCCCTGTGGGGTATAGGATTTAGCATCCGGGTTGATCGCCGAAGGAGCCACAGGTAACTCTCCATCGTGAAAATCGGGGTGTGAAATACGGCCCACGTGCCACAACTGGATGAAAATCGTTCCGCCTGCTTCGTGTACCTGCTTGGTAACCTTCTTCCATCCCTCTACCTGCGCCGCCGTGTGGATGCCCGGCGTATTAATATACCCAACGGCCTGGGTGGAAACCTGTGATCCTTCGGTGATAATCAGGCCAGCACTTGCGCGCTGTGCATAGTATTCGCCCTGTAAGTCAGCGGTAGGTTTTTTGTCAGGATTGTCGGCGCGGCTGCGGGTCATCGGAGCCATCACGACGCGGTTGTTCAAATTCAGGTTGCTTGCTTTGTATGCTTGTAAGAGTGGTTGTTTGGTGCTCATGTTATGGGGTATGTTTGATTAAGTATGAATTATCCGAATTAGGGAGTATAATTAATGTATATACAACTAATGTGAATACTGATAACTGTGCTGTTACAAAAATTGTTCCCTTGCACAGAGGCGTTAGATTCTATCGGCCCTTTGACAGAGGTACAAATCGGGTGACGACCCGAAGTGAGTGCTTTGTGTCACAGCCCTGTATTTCATTTTTATTCTGCTTTCCACAAGCACAGGATGTATCGTGAACGTATTCGAATTGTTTGAAAATCCGCCTTCATCACCTTATCTTTCGATCCCAAATCACCGTCCAAACTCAACTTTCCGCATGAAAATAGCCGTTCACGGACGTTCCTTTTCGGAGTCAGCCCGCCCATTCATTCAGGCTATGCTCGACGAACTGTGGGACCGCCGGATCGAAATACAGCTATACGCACCTTTTAGGAAGTTTCTGGATTCCGTGGACGTACAGCATTATTCCCAAAAAACATACACTTCGGCTGACGATGTGTTCGACGCCCGCCTGATGGTAAGCCTGGGTGGGGACGGTACCTTACTCGAGGCGGTTTCGCTAGTGGGAGCGCGGCAAATTGCCGTGATTGGCATCAATGTAGGTAGGTTGGGCTTCCTGGCCACGGTACCCCCCGAACGCATTCCCGACATGATTGAGGCGTTGGAACAGGGAAAGTACCGCATCGACGAGCGTTCAATGCTGGTCATGCAGGCCGACATCGATATTTTTGACGGAATGAATTTTGGCTTAAACGATTTTACAATTACCAAAACGGACACGTCTTCGATGATTACGGTGCACTCCTATCTCAATGGCGAGTTCCTGAACTCCTACTGGGCCGACGGATTGATTGTGTCTACACCGACGGGCTCGACGGGCTATTCACTGAGCTGCGGAGGTCCCGTGCTGGTACCTAATGCGCAGAATTTTATTCTCACGCCCGTAAGTCCGCACAACCTGAACGTGCGGCCTCTGGTGGTGGAAGACACAGCGGTACTCAGTTTTGAAGTCAAAAGCCGGAGTAACAGTTGCATGGTGTCATTGGACTCCCGCTCTCAGGTCGTAGATTCCTCCGTTAAGATTACCGTTTGTAAAGCCCCTTTCACGGCCCGGCTCATCAAAATGCTGGACGATGATTTTTTCAATACCCTACGTAATAAATTATCATGGGGACTGGATATGCGGAATTGAAAGAGGCCAAAGGTCGACGACCTTTTGCGGTTTTCTTTTAAATTAAGCCTTTTGGCTAGGACTCCATTCCCCCTTGCCCGTTTACCCTTTAACCACAGATATGACTCTCCACTTCCACACATTTGATCTGCGGCTGAAACACACCTTCACCATTGCGCACGATTCGCGTGATGTACAGCCTACCCTGATTGTGGAATTGCGGGAGGGTATCCTGCGGGGTTATGGGGAGGCTACGTCTAATAAATACTACGGCGTTTCGATCGAGGGTATGAAGGCCGCGCTGGAAACCGTGCGGACATTGGTGGGAAATTATCAATGGGGTACCCCCGAAGCGTTGTGGGAGCTAGGGTACCCCCTTCTAAAAGAAAATCCCTTCGCGCTCTGCGCCCTGGACGAAGCAGCGCATGATTTTTATGCTAAAATGCAGGGTAAAAAATTGTACGAAACCTGGGGGCTTTCGCCCAAAAATAATCCGCTGACGAACTATACCATCGGCATAGCGCCCGTAGAAAAGATGGTCGAAAAAATGCGGGAGGTACCCTGGCCGGTGTACAAAATCAAGCTGGGTACGGCTAATGACCTGGCCATTGTGAGCGAACTGCGGAAGCATACCGATGCTATCTTCCGGGTAGATGCCAACTGTGCCTGGACGGCTGAACAGACCCTTGCCTACGCCCCCAAACTAAAAGCGCTGGGGGTGGAGTTTATCGAGCAACCCTTACCCGCCCGCGATCGGGCAGGAATGAAGCGCGTATTTTCCGAGAGCGTCCTACCTATCATAGCCGATGAAAGCTGTATTGTGGAAAGCGACGTAGATGCTTGCGCGGGGCTTTTTCACGGAGTTAATATCAAACTAACCAAGTGTGGGGGACTCACGCCCGCCGGCCGGATGATCGCGAAAGCCCGAACGATGGGCCTGCAAACGATGGTAGGTTGCATGAACGAAAGCAGCGTGGGCATCTCGGCAATCGCGCATCTACTTCCTTTGCTAGACTATGTGGATATGGATGGTACCCTGCTTATCGCCAATGACCCCGCCACGGGCGTCACCTTCGACTACGGAAGGGTACTTTACGCCCAGGAAAATGGAACAGGAGCGGAAATATTGAATTATTGAAGGGAAATCTGGCCCTTATAGCTACCTATTCTCCAATTCTGAAAACTGCAACGCTTTATAACTCCTGTACCTCTGAACTCCCGTACTGTATCACCTTTTCCCTTTACCACTCAGGAACTTTGTCCCTAAAAAAATGAACGAAATCGCCTATACCCATGCATTACCCGGCCGTACGGTCGTACTTGACGAGTGCGAGGAATTCCTGTGGTTCAGCGGGACAGATTATCTCGGCATGGGTCACCATGAAGGATTTCAGGCATTCCTCACGGAGGGACTGGAGCGGTATGGTACGCACTACGGTAGCTCACGCAACGGAAGCCTGCGGCTGACCGTGTACGAAGATGCCGAGGAATCCCTGGCGGCCTTTGTGGACGCGCCCGCCGCGCTGACGGTGTCATCGGGCATGTGGGCGGGACAATTGGTGATGAAAGTTTTGGATGCGTTACCGGCCGAATTTCACTACGCACCACGGGTACATCCCGCCCTGTGGGGACGGGCCTATGCGCCCGATTCGGGCACGTGGGACGAATGGGTAAAGAAAACGATTCGCCGCATCGAGGCCAGCGCCGCCGGTACACAACACGTAGTGTGTACCGATTCGGTGGGGTCACCCTGGGTGGAGGAATTTAACTTGCGGCTCTTGCGTGAATTACCCGGCAACCGGTCAATCTGGCTGGTGGTGGACGATTCGCACGGATTAGGCGTAATGGGTAGGGACGGTCACGGGGTATTTTCTCAATTACCGCAAAAAAATAATATTCGATGCCTCGTCACGTCCTCTCTGAATAAGGCGCTGGGCGTGCCGGGCGGGGTTATTTTTGGAGACGAGGACATCATTCAGGGGCTACGCAGCACACCCTGGTTTGTCGGAAGTTCGCCCTCGGCTCCGGCCTATTTTTACGCTTTGCAGAAAAACCTTTCCTATGAGATTTACCAAAAGGCGCACCAAATGCTCTTGAGTAACCTTGATTATTTCGCGGAAAAGTATCCGGTATCCGGCACATTTGATGTGATTCCCGATTATCCGGCTTATTGCAGCCGACGGATGGATTTATACCCTTTCCTATATCAGCATAAAATTCTCACCTCCTGCTTTTCCTATCCACTACCAACCGACGAGCCCGTAATGAGACTCGTGATTACAGCTATGCACCAAAAGCAAGACCTCGACCGATTGGCCGAGGTCTTGCTTCAAATTTGACCGAATCTCCGGTGCGGAAAATATCTGATTTACTTTTCGCTCACCTACTCGTTTTCTGATTCATTGCCGGGCGTTCCCATCCTTTGCTCATAGATTTTAGCCAGTCTGGCTTCTTCCCGAGCTTTGGCTTTCTGCACTCTACCCGACACAACGATACTGACTTCATACAACAAGGTCAGGGGCAGGGCCACGAGAATTTGGCTGTAAATATCGGCCGAAGGCGTAATAATCGCGGCGGCAATCAGGATCGCAACGATGGCATGGCGACGGTATTCCCGCATGACTGAGGGCGTGAGGAAGCCCACGCGCGATAGCACAAACACGATGACCGGTAATTGGAAAGCCAGTCCGCAGGCCAGGGTCAGAGTAGCTACCATACCGATATATGAACTAATACTGAATTCGTTGATGATTGATTCGTCCAGTTTAAAATTGGCCAGAAAGTTGAGGGCCAGCGGCGTGACGATGTAGTAGCCAAACAAAACCCCTGAAAAGAACAGGAACGTGACGTAAAACACGGCTCCCCGCGCGGCGCGCCGCTCGTAGGCCTTCAAACCCGGTTTAATGAATCGCCAGATTTCCCAGAAAGCGTAGGGAAATGCGAATACCAAACCCACGATGACCGAAGAAGTGAGGGCCATCGAAAATTGCTCACCTACCCCCAAAGCCTGCAATTCAAAGTCAATTTTATCTATACAAAGTCCCTCGGCCCCTACGGCTTTACCCAGCTTACACATCATCCGATACGTCCAGAATTCCGTTTTTGCGGGAGCAATGATGATGTAGTGATAGATATCATTGACATAAATCCAACCCGCGATCGTGAACACGAAAATGGCACCCACGGCCCGGAGAATATTCCAGCGGAGCTCTTCAAGATGCTCCAAAAAACTCATTTCTACTCCTTCTTCTGATTCTTCTTCAAACTCCTGGTCTAAGGCCATTGTATCGGTATTCGGTTTCATTTAATTCTTTAGGACGGTGAAATTACACACAAAAGCTAAAAAAGCAGTTGCTCTATATACGAGCGACTGCTTTTTTTGTATCGAATGATAGAATGAGTGAATAGAATGAAGCCTTCTATTCACTCATTCTATCATCGCCGGGCGACCCCGTCTATCATTCAAAATTGGTAAAGGGGTACCTGTGCCATCCAATCGTTTACTTCCTGCTTTACCATCGCAATTTTGGCGTCATTATCATGGTTCATCAGTACCTCATCGATCAGATCAACGATACGTACCATGTCGTTTTCTACCAGTCCGCGGGTCGTCATGGCGGCGGTACCTACCCGCATTCCTGAGGTTACCATCGGCGATTTGTCGTCGAAGGGTACCATGTTTTTGTTGATGGTGATGTCGGCTTTGATCAGCGTGTTCTCGGCTAGTTTACCGCTCAGATCCTTCGAACGCAGGTCGATAAGCATCAGGTGGTTATCGGTGCCGCCCGAAATAATGGAATAGCCCTTGTCCACGAAAGCCTTCGCCATCGCTTGCGCATTCTCCTTTACCTGTACCGCGTAATTATAGTATTCGTCGCTAAGCGCCTCTCCGAATGCAATGGCTTTGGCCGCAATGATGTGTTCCAGCGGGCCACCCTGGGTACCCGGAAAAACGCCGGAATCCAGCAGCGAGGACATCGTGCGCAGGGTACCCTTTTGCGTCGTAATCCCAAACGGATTCTCGAAGTCATTGCGCAGCATAATCAAGCCACCACGCGGGCCGCGCAGGGTTTTGTGCGTAGTAGTGGTCACGATGTGGCAGTGCTCCATCGGGTCGTTGAGCAGCCCCTTGGCGATCAGCCCGGCGGGATGCGAAATGTCGGCCATTAACAACGCGCCGATCTGATCAGCAATAGCCCGCAGACGAACGTAGTCCCAGTCGCGGCTGTAAGCCGAGGCACCACAAATAAGTAGCTTGGGACGCTCGCGAACGGCGGTTTCCTCTACCTTGTCCCAATCGATCAGGCCGCTGTCGGGTTCTACGCCATAGAAAACAGGCTGGAAGTACTTGCCCGAAATATTTACGGGTGAGCCGTGCGTCAGGTGGCCGCCGTGGGCCAGATTGAAGCCCATTATTTTGTCGCCGGGATTGAGGCACGCCAGGAACACGGCCGTGTTGGCCTGGGCGCCCGAGTGCGGCTGTACGTTGGCCCAGGTCGCCCCAAACAGTACCTTCACGCGGTCGATGGCAATCTGCTCGATTTCGTCCACGACCTCGCAGCCACCGTAGTAGCGCTTACCGGGCAAGCCCTCGGCATACTTGTTGGTCAGGACGCTGCCAGCGGCTTCCATGACTTGTTTGGAAGTGAAGTTTTCGGAGGCAATAAGCTCGATGCCCGATTCCTGGCGGTGCAATTCCTGCTGAATGAGGTCGAATACCTGCGTATCGCGGGCAATAGTCGTTAAGGTTGACATGGGATTGAGATATGAATTATGAGATGTGACGGGGTCCGGTGCGCCGGAGCGACCCGTGCGATTAGGAGAGTATGTTTCATAACTCCTATTGATTTACCGCCCCAAAAATACGCCTCAAAAAAGTAGGAATGAAACGTAGTCCGAAATCTTTGTTCCAACGTATCATTGAGTACCTTAGCATTATAACGCTTTCTTCGTATCCAGGATACGGTGTAACAGCCTCTTTAAGGGGTCAGTATTTTAAAAAAAATTAATAAATAGGCAAATACCGTGTAATTTTGTAAAAATAAAATCCTAATTCACCACTCATCTCTTTCTTTATGGATTCCCCAACTCTAGGTGCGGAAGCGATTCTTATGCAGGCGGCTGATAATGAAGTCATGCTGCACGCAAGCGGCAGCATTGGCCAACCGATTACGTACGAGAAGATTCCCACCCACATCTATGCGGATTCTAAAGCGGCATCGGCAGCAGTGGCCCGCGAAATCGCTGATTTGATCCGGGAGAAACAAAAAGAAGGAAAATCCTGCGTGTTAGGGCTAGCTACGGGCTCTTCGCCCAAGACAGTGTACGCTGAGCTGGTGCGCATGCACCGCGAAGAAGGATTGAGCTTTCGGAATGTAGTTTCTTTCAATCTGGACGAGTATTTTCCGATGGAGCCAAATTCAATTTACAGCTACCATCGGTTTATGAAGGAGCAGTTGTTCGACCTGGTGGATATGCCCAAAGACAATTACTTTCTACCGGATGGTACCATCTCTGTTTCCCAGATTCAGGAGCACAGCCGCGCTTATGAAGCCAAAATTACTGAAGCCGGAGGCCTCGATTTCCAGCTGCTGGGCATAGGGGGAAATGGTCACGTAGGTTTTAACGAGCCCGGTTCGCTGATCAACGCCCGTACCCGTCTCATTGCGCTCGACCATTCCACGCGCGCCGCGGCGGCAATGGAATTTGGCGGGCTGGCTCAGGTACCCCGCAAGGCCATCACGATGGGAATTGCGCCCATTCTGAACGCCCGGCGGATTGTACTACTAGCCTGGGGCGAGCGCAAGGCGAGTGTACTGCGGGGCGCGGTGGAAGGTCCCGTGACCGAACGTAATCCGGCTTCGTACCTGCAGGCGCACCCGAACGTCACCTTCGTCATCGACGAGCGGGCGGCTTCGGAACTGACTCGCATGAAAACACCCTGGGCGGTGGACTCGGTGGTATGGGACAATCAGATGATTAAGAAAGCAGTCACCCACCTTTCGCAACACCTTAGCAAGCCCATTCTGAAACTGACCGACAAAGACTACAACGACAACGGGATGAGCGATCTGCTGGCGCAGTCGGGCGCAGGCTACGAGATTAATATTGATATTTTCAACCAATTACAGCACACCATCACGGGCTGGCCGGGCGGCAAATCCAATGCTGACGACACCAACCGCCCCGAGCGAAAAGACCCCGCCCTCAAGAAAGTGATTATTTTTAGCCCCCACCCCGACGATGACATTATTTCGATGGGGGGTACCTTCCAGCGTTTGGTGGATCAGGGGCATGAGGTACACGTCGCGTACCAAACGTCGGGCAACATTGCCGTAGCCGACGACGAAGCGCTGCGGTTTATTGATTTTGTGGTGGATTTCAACAATCGCTTCTCGATCCAGAATACTACTATTACCAACAAAATCTTCCAGGATGCCAAGGAGTTCCTGAAAACCAAGAAGGACAGCGAGATGGATACCCCCGAGGTACGGCACGTCAAGGGCCTTATTCGCCGGGGCGAGGCCAAGGCGACCTGCCGCTTCGTGGGGGTACCTGCCGATCAGATACACTTCCTGGATATGCCTTTTTACGAGTCGGGAACGGTGCAGAAGAAGCCGATCGGTGAAGAAGATATTCGTATTATCGAAAAATTGATCCAGGAAATCAAGCCGGAACAAATTTTTGCGGCCGGCGATTTTGCCGATCCACACGGTACCCACAAGGTATGCTGGGATGCCATCGAGGCAGCCATCCATCGTTTGAAGCACAAGAATTTCATGAAGGATTGCTGGGTGTGGCTGTACCGCGGTGCCTGGGCCGAGTGGGATATCCACGAAATCGAGATGGCTGTACCGATGAGTCCCGACCAGGTGTTCAAAAAGCGCATGGGGATCTTTAAGCACCAGTCCCAAAAAGACGGTGTGGTGTTCCAGGGTGATGACTCGCGGGAGTTCTGGCAGCGCGCC
>JBBRDE010000047.1:0-23157 GCA_038204185.1 Cytophagales bacterium | reverse complement strand
AGATTCAACAAGCTAACGACTGACTCCTTTTATTAGTTTTATACAATCCAAAACATATTCTTAGGAATAAACAAACAATTTGCCCGGAAAAGGACTTACACCCTCTCACGAATCAGGCAACTATAACGGTATAACCCATGACTAAATTTCTCGTTTCTTTTCACCTCATGCTGGCCGGTTTGTTCACGGCCTATCTCGGGCCGTTCGCCTCGAATCCGGTGGTAAGTACCCCTATTCCGATTTGCCATACGGTGGCCGCTGTGGATTTCACTTTTACGCAGGAAGGCATGAAGCAATTCGCACTCGATCCGGCTTTTCAGGCATTGCACGCCTCCCCCCTACCCTTCACGTACGACGGCATGGGAAAGGAAATCACCTTTAAAACACCCGACGGAAAAGACGCCAGCGGGTACCTGATCAAAGCCAAAAAGAACAGCGACAAGTGGCTGTTCGTGTATCAGGAATGGTGGGGCCTGAATGATCACATCCGCCGTCAGTCCGATCAATTCTATAAGGACTTGCGCGAAGACGTGAACGTGCTGGCGCTGGATATGTACGATGGCAAATCCACCGACAATCCTCAGGAAGCGGGTAAACTGATGATGGGCACTAAGGAAGACCGTCTGGTCAGTATCGTCAAAGGGGGATTCGACTATGCCGGTCCCAAGGCGCAGGTAGCCAACGTAGGCTGGTGCTTCGGCGGCGGCTGGTCGCTGCGATCGGGCCTCATTGGCGGCGACCAAACGATCGGTACCGTGATGTACTACGGCATGCCGGTACAGGATGTGGATCAACTCAAAAAGCTCAACAGCGATGTACTGGGGCTTTTTGCCACCGAAGAGCGTATCTCCAAGGCGGTAGTCGAGGAGTTTGACGCCAACATGAAGAAAGCGGGCAAACAACTGACCTACAAGATTTTCCCCGGTGTCCACGGTTTTGCCAATCCGAGCAATCCGAAGTATGATGAAGCGAATGCAAAAGTAGCTTACGGCATGGCGCTGGGGTACCTGAAGAAAAAATTCAAGGTGTAGAGGGTAGGTACCTTCAATACAAAAAGGGATCGTGATCGGCGCAGGCTGAGATGATCCCTTTTTCTTTGTACATAGGGGGTACCCCTCAATACTACCTCTGGGATTTCGGTTTCCTGTGAAAAAAAAGGTACTCATTCCGCTGGCACAGCTGGTCAGTACCGTTCACTAAATTTTTTAGCCCTGTATATTTTTGTTGCCTAAATTAACGGAAATATATCGCCCTAGCCGGGGCTATTGGTCCAATTGATACATCTAAAAATTTCCCCACAATGAAAATTTCTCCCTTGTTTACCAAACTCCACCTACTGGTTTTCTATGTCCTGCTGGCTTTGGGTCTGTCTTGTGTGGATCACGACCTGCCTCCTTCCGACCTACCCGAATCGGCCTGTTTGACCACAAATGGCTCGCCGCGCACCTACCCCTGTGAGTTTTTGATCGAGAAACTATCCTTTTTGGCCAGAGATGGCTTCGTCTTGGCGGAAGTTACCCAAGGCAGTCCAAATGCCATACTGAGTCGATCCAGCGCCAAGAGCGATTCCAACCCCGGGGCCGTTGCTGTGGGAAGCAGGGGTGGCCTGCTGTATGATGTCCGGGCGACCATCAAGCGGGTGGCGCGCCCCGCTTTTCCCACCACGGTTGGCTACCTGCTGAGTGCCACAACCAATTCATCCCGGGAAGGGATTCTTCACACCCCCGGTGAACGGTATAGTATCGGTACACCTGTGCCGCTGGATATGCCCATTGGCGAATCTCGCACCCTAACCTTCGAACTCTCATACCTCTATGAGTTGGCCAATGTAGCTGGCGTCGTTCGGCCAACGCCCTTTGGACCATCTACGAACACGTTTTTTATCGAGAATGACAATACGACACTGCAATTCAACCGCAGTATGCCTCCTTACACGTTTGTGGGTAGTGTGGTTGAGGACTTCATCCGAATCAATGCTTCCGTAGCTCCGTAATTATTTCCAAGTAATGTATCAGAGAGGACAAAGCCAAGGTAGCCTAGGGCATGGCAGAAATTCAAGGTGTAGGGAAGAGGTACCTTCACACCAAAAGGGATCGTGATCGGCGTAAGCTGAGATGATCCCTTTTTTCTTTAAAAGTAATCCTGAGTCGGTTGCTTGTAGGCATACTATGAATTGCATTAGGCCGTTACCTCATTCAAGGTACCCTAACCTACATTTTCCCTGTAAAAATTGCTTCTACTGCTCTTCCTGCTATATAGGTGCAAGCAGGAAGCATTTGACCCAAGCCTCGGAGTGGTGAAAGGAAGTACTAATGCAACGGCTCGGGAAAATCCAAAAATTCGCTCAACATTCTACTTTGGTTTTTGTAACTCAAAGAAGATCGATCTTCGCACCGACATTCACATCGGCCCGGGTCTACATAGTATTGGAATCAATATCTTACAAATACCTCCGGTCGTGGACACGTACAATGTAAGTCTAAAGAATTTAGGAGAAGCAACTTGTTCTAACATTAGAGCAGGTCTATATCTGTCAAATTATGATGCACCCATAGATCAGGTATATGTCCTTGAAAAGCCTTCTTTCAACAATCGAATCACAGTTAGCCGGGTTGGCCGTTGTCGATTCGAACAGACCGAGTGTGCCATCGAGTGCTTGGCGTTTCCACCGGGTCGCTCGGTGATCTTCTGGGCGTGAATGCCGAACCGCACATATTTTCATGGTTTATGTAAATCCCAAGGGATATTTTTTTCATAATTTTGCCCCAGTGAACCACAGGGCAAACGCTCATAACGCCCAAATGGGTTTATGTCCAGTAATCTGAAACTCTTTTTTGGAATTTTGGGGGCTGTCCAAAAATAAAAGATAAAACACATCACATCAGATAAATTTTACATATGTGCAAGGCACCTGGAAATTTCGTATAACAATTATTTTAATGTTCATACATATATCCATATCTATTGATGTATATTTATACAAATTAAGATTATGTTATGAAATATAGCATTCTACTTCTGGTGATTGCCAATTTTTTCTGCAGGCCCCAATCGTCTGAAGACAAGCTGGCCGTAACGATGCCAGAGGTCAATGAAAGTGAATTTACAGCGGCGCCTGCACCCGAATGGTCTGACTTATTCGTAAGGAAGTCGGGTTGGCTTGGTGGGGACGGCATATTCGCCATTCCCTTTTCAGGTAAAGATTATAAAAAAGAAGACAGTGTACTTTTTCTATTCAGTGATACAATGGTCGGGGAAATTGAGGGGGGTAAACTTAAACCGGGCTTGAAGTTAGTAAACAATTCAATGGCCTTACTGGAAGGAAAAAACCCGGATTCTAGGGGTATTAATTTCAAAATCGCGGGTAAAAACGCAACTTACCGTGCTATTTTCACACCTAAAGCGGATAAGCCAAACAAGGATACCTATTTCTGGCTGGGCGACGGATTTATAAATCCCGATGCCGGCAAAGACCTGTTTATTTTTGCCTACAAGATCACCAACACCTATGATAATACGGCTTTTCCATTCAAAGAGACAGGCAACCTACTCATCCACATACCAGCAGGAAGTCATTTTCCATACTCCGACCATCAACAACTGGAACTGCCATACAATGATTACAAAACAGGCGAAGAAACGATCTCGTTTGGAGCAGCGGTTTTCAACAACAGTAAAGCCGCTGGAGAACCAGAACCTGACGGCTTTGTGTATGTGTATGGAACGAAAGGTTTTACCAAAAAGCTTATTTCGGCAAGGGTGAGGCCTGCAAAGTTCACATCATTTAAGGAATGGAGGTTCTGGAATGGAAAAGATTGGTCCGGGGATGTGAAGTCGGTGGCTGCAATAAGCGATTCTGTTTCCAATGAACTGAGTGTAAGCTTGCTATCACCAGGAAAATATGCGTTAGTTTACCAATTAGGAAGCATTTTTCCTGAGATTTGCATGCAGGTGGGGCCTACGCCTGTCGGCCCGTTTGGGCCTCGGATTGTGCTTTACAAAACCTCGGAAGACATTCAGGACCCTGACTTGTTTACCTACAATGCCAAAGCTCATCCGGCCTTATCGGCGCCAGGAGAATTGCTGATTTCCTATAATGTAAACTCTTTCAATTTTTTTGAAATCGTTCAAAAACAACCCAACCTATATCGTCCTCGTTTTGTGCGGATCAAATTTAGTCAAAACTCTAAAAAATAACTGATAATGCGTGCCAATTATAATAAGTTCGCCTATATAGCGATATGCGGATCCTCATATTCATGATTTATGAGTTGGGGAAGTATTTCTCGAAAAATACTACACTTTTACCACAACGAACACTAAACCAAAACTGTGATCTGCATCGACCTCTACCAAAGGTTCATAATGGCAATGTAGTTGATTAGATAAAGGAAAATCTTGGGGTCGCCTTAATAATCCATACGAATGAATCTCTCAGGAGTGTCAAAGGGATCTTCGTAATGATATACCCGTTCTTAATGGACGACCCGGTTTTCTGAAAGATGAATAACCTGGAAATATCCGACTTCTTTGAGACAGAAAGCCTGGATCGGGAGCGGAACATTTACCAGGCCCTTGAATATCAGATCGTAGTCGTTTGTGATGTAGTATACGCCATTTTTGCCGGGCCGATGTGTTCCAAAACAACTACCGTAAATGTTCTCTTAGAAGTAATTGGAGGCGTAATCGCAATGGCCAATGACAAGCTCATATTTTTTTCAGGAACATATACGCTAGCAAGTTTTGAGTTATAACAACTCGTGCATTTATTCATTTGTGGGTGCATCACGTCTCGAAATCTGCCAAATTTATTAACTTTTTTTACCTAGTTTTCGTATGTATGGAATTTAGTATCGACCATAAAAGCCCAGTTCCTTTGCACATTCAGGCAGAAAACCTGCTACGCACCATGATCACCGATCCGGAACATTTAAATGGAAAATTTTTGCCCAATGAAGTGGAGCTGGCAAGGCAGCTGGCTATATCCAGATCGACATTGCGGCAAGCATTGAACAAGTTGGTTTATGAAGGGCTACTCATTCGGAAAAGGGGTATCGGCACCAAGGTTGCCGAGCCCGTAATTAGCTCTAAATCAAAAAATTGGCTGAGTTTTACTCAGGAGATGAATGCGAGAGGGATTAAAGTTAAAAATTTTGAATTGCACGTCACCTGGGTTTCACCGGATGAAAAGATCGCCAATTTTTTTGATATTGGCATTGATAAGAAAATCTTGAAATTAGAACGCCTCAGAGGTAAAGGAGAGGGGCCATTTGTGTGTTTTATCTCCTATTTCCATCCGAGGGTGGGATTAACGGGGGAGGAAGACTTCAAACGGCCGTTGTATGACATTCTTGAAAAAGACCATATGGTAGTGGCTACCCTCTCCAAGGAGGAAGTTAGCGCAATAGCTGCTGATAAGTTAATAGCGGCCAAATTAGAAGTGGAGCCAGGGAGTCCAATACTTTTGAGAAAGCGTTTTGTTTATGATCAGGGAGAAAGACCTATCGAATACAACATTGGTTATTACCGGGCAGATAGCTTTGTTTACACCGTCGAAAGTGTTAGGGAGTAAGTAGTACTTGTGTTTATTGATAGTCCTGCCTCACGCTGACTAGCCACACGATCTCAATTAGTGGTTTTACTTTGTTTTAAGTTTAGAAATAGTCCCTCTGCTGGTCACGGCTAAGGGTCGGTCGCCCATTTTGTGCTTGCCCTGGCCAGCCGTTACGACGTGAAGATCCCTATAAGGCCGCTGAAAAGCTACCTATCCGGCATCACTGTGGGCGGTGCCAAGGACTATTTCGGCCTGGTCAAGATGCTTAGCCATAGCTTTGACTGCCAGCCCGTAGTACAAAGCAGGTGGAAACAGGTACCCAACCCAGTCGAGTAGAAAACCTATCTGGCCTTGTTTTGGAAGATAATCGAAACAACCAATTCATATTTGACCGAGCAGTTCAATAACCAGTACACACGTGCCAAGTCTGCCTGGAGGCTGATGAGGAAGGAGGATGATCATTAAAATAACTGCCCACATCTTGGTTGTTTATCTATATAGGCTCGCTGGTAGGTCTCAATTTGCCATAAAGTCAAGCGTTTTTAATTAGCACTATTGGTTGAATTAATATTATTTTGAATATTTATTGCTACTTTAATATTATGTTCATATGTTTGTACATAATAAAAAAATTTAACAACTGAGTATTTGGCAAATAAAGACTTGTGGCTACCTCACCGATTTGCTGATGTTGCCCATTGGTCGTGGCTAGAATCATGCAATTTTGGAGTAACAAGCATGACTACACCACTTTCCTGCGAGCATTTAAGGTGACATCAGCTTGTTTTAAAGAATTAACGTATATTAAGTACCGTTATAGCTGTCCTGGTAGTAAAATACCTTTTCAATCAATTAAATGTCCTGATGCCAGACCTAAGGTAGTGAGGGTTTTATCATACAATAAAGCAGGGATGCATCCTCAACGAAAGCAGTCCCCCTTTATCGGCAAGTTTGAGCGTATTTGCAATGAATAACCAATGAAAGCCCTGGCTAGCCCTGGGACGAATTTTAAAAACTAATAATCGTTTTATGAGACCAAAACTACTTTCAGACAATGGGAACAGGGTGTCTTGCACCTTTTTGGGAATTGCGCTGGTGGGTCTTCTGGCCCCAACAGTGTGGGCGAACAGCAGCCCGCCGGGCGGCGTACCGTTAAGCCGGGCGGCCAGAGTTACTGCTCATCATGTACAGGAGGCCCGCATTGTTGCAGCACGGGCTATTACCGGAACTATTACAGATGAAAGCAACGCGGGTATACCGGGTGTGAACGTGCTGGAAAAGGGCACTAATAACGGTGCTGTGTCGGACAAGGACGGCAAATACTCACTCAATGTAAGGGATGAGAACAGCGTGCTTGTTTTTTCTTTTATCGGTTATGTAACGAAAGAAGTCAGGGTGGGCTCGAGCTCAGCGGTCGATGTCAAATTGGAAGTGTCGTCTCAGGAATTAAACGATGTGGTGGTGGTAGGGTATGGCACCCAGAAGAGGTCGGAACTAACCAATGCGGTGGTACAGACAACGGGCGCAGAGATAAAAAAATCCAGTGCGGCGTCGCTGTCCAATTCGCTTGCCGGTCGTATGGCTGGGGTATACGTTACGCAAAGAAGTG
Organism: Cytophagales bacterium; assembly: GCA_038204185.1. Lineage (GTDB taxonomy): Bacteria > Bacteroidota > Bacteroidia > Cytophagales > Spirosomataceae > Salmonirosea. The sequence continues at coordinate 15,994 of JBBRDE010000047.1, read as the reverse complement.
CAGCACCGGGTTTTGATGATGCACAAATCCTGGTAAGGGGCGCAAATACTTACCGTAACACCTCAGCCCTGATTGTAATCGATGGAGTTGCCAACGCAGACCCCGATGGGCTGAACCGTTTGGATCCCAATGATATTGAAACTATCTCGGTGCTGAAAGACGCTTCGGCAGCCATTTATGGTGCGCAGTCAGCGGGTGGGGTAATCCTGGTCACTACCAAAAGAGGAACGTCAGGCAAACCCACATTTGATTTCTCTACAACCCAGTCGTGGCAATCTCCGACCACGGAAGTAAATTCGGCTGACGCATTTCAATACATGAAAGTACTCAATGACCGGAGAGCGCTTGAGGGAACACCTCCAGACTTTCCCGATGCATTGGTTGATGCTTTCAAAACAGGAAAAAGGAGACCCGAAGACTGGTGGAATGCATTGATCGGCCCCCCGGTGAAGCAAACAAGGTACTCGCTGACAATGCGTGGTGGTACCGACAAGGTCAGGTATTTTGTCTCCCTTGGTACAGCGTCGCAGGGAGGTATTCTTCGTGGGGACAAGAAATCGAAGCTAGGACAGTATAATGTGAGAAGTAATGTGGATGTGACAGTGACCAAAGACTTTGAGGTGGGACTCGACCTGTCAATCCGCGAAAAATCGACGCAAACTCCACAGGGTAGCCCGGGCGGGGACGTGGGCGCACTGGCGAGTACCAGCCCGTTGCAGGAGGCTTATATCGGAGGCGATTACCGTTATCCGGGCGAAGGATGGTCCCACTTGAACCCCGCGGCCCGTCTGCTCAGTCCTGGCTACCGCCGATACAAGGCCGATGTAGCCAGCGGAACGCTACGGTTCAAATACAATATGCCTTTTGTACAGGGCTTGGCACTGGATGGATTTTTGTCTATTGTTAAAACCTTCAATTATGACAAACAATTTAATTATGTCTGGCCGTATTACGAGAAGGCTCCGGATGGAACAATCGTAAAAAAACAGTCCAGGTCGGTAGAAGATATCGGTTTACGAGAGGATTTCAGGCAAAGTCTGCGTTCGACGGGAAACGTGAAACTGTCGTATAATAAAAGTTTTGCCCGGGATCACAAAGTTAATGCTTTTGTCGCCTATGAGCAGATGTCCTATGACGATAACAACTTCTGGGCGCAGCGACTCGGGTATGATTCTCCCTTGATCGATCAGCTTTTTGCGGGAAGTACAAATCGATCAAACTGGAACACGAACGGTACCGCCACGGAATCGGCCCGGCAGAACTTTTTCGGACGCGTAAGCTATGATTTCAAAGAAAAATATCTTTTCGGATTCAGCGCGAGATATGACGGTTCGCCGATATTCCCAAAAGAAACTCGTTTTGGGTTTTTCCCACAGGTTTCGGCAGGATGGGTAATCAGCAACGAGGCATTTATTCCGAACAACGTAATCAGCTTTTTAAAATTGAGAGCATCGTGGGGACGACTGGGCAATGACCGTGTTAACCCGTTCCAATACATTGCTGCCTACGGATATGATGCTGGTTGGGTAGTGAACGGAGTGGATGCACGTGGCATTGCGGTGAAGTCAACTCCAAATCCGAATATCACATGGGAGGTAAGTGAGAAGACAGATCTTGGTTTGGAGGCAGGGTTTTTAAATAACCGTCTCACCTTCGAATTAGATCTTTTCAAGAACAGGACTTCCAACATCCTGGGTAGAAGACAAGCATCCATACCCAGTTATACCGGGTTGCTCCTGCCGGATGAAAACATCGGCAAAATGAATAGCCAGGGAATTGAATTTCAGGCAGGGTACAGGCATAACTTTTCAAATCTCACCTTGCGTGTCAATGGCAATGTGTCATATAACCAAAACCAGATCATTTATTTCGACGAAACACCGCAGGCGGAGGCCTACCAAAAACTTGAAGGAATGCCTTTCGGGTCCAGGTTGGTGTATAAGTCCATCGGTATTTTCCGGACCCAACAGGACCTGGATAATAATGTAAAATACCCGGGCGCAAGATTAGGTGGCTTGATTTTCGCCGATCTGAACAACGATGGAAAAATTGACAGTAATGACCGTTATATGTTTAATACGACCAATAATTCCGACGGAGGCGTCACTACTATTTTCCCAAGCACACAATACGGGTTGAGTGTCGGGCTGGATTATAAGAATTTTGACTTATCGATGTTGCTGCAGGGACAAAGTGGTGCGAAAATGCGCCTGAGTACCTCGTTCAATTCCGGTGCTGGCGGCAATGGGTTGGAATATGTGGCACTAAACAGCTACTCAAAAGAAAATGTGAACTCCGAACTTCCGATGATCGCGCCAACAGGTCTTGCGAACTCCGACAGTGATTTCTATTACCACACGGCAACGTGGATGCGGATGAAAAATGTGCAGCTGGGCTATACGCTTCCAAAAGCCCTGCTTTCAAAAGCAAAGATTGCTGCATTACGAGTTTTTGTTTCGGGCGACAATGCCTTCATGATATTCAATTCGCTTAAAAAGTATGGTAACGGTGACCCGGAATTCCTGAGCGGAAACGGTGGGGCTTATCCTAACATGAAAACGCTGAGCTTCGGAATCAATCTTACTTTCTAATCAGAAACAGCTTATGAAATTTTCAATGAAAAACAGCTTGATAAAGCGGGCACTGTCGCTATCGTTTATTGGCATAATCGCTACAGCGAGCTCGTGTGATGTGCTGGATAAAAAGCCACTGGATTCCATATCCGATGAGGCAGTATTTAACGATCCGGTTTTTTTGCAAAACTACGTTTATAACGTTTATAACGGCATCAAACCACCCTGGGTACCAGGGACTGGTGGCTATGACGCGTTAACCGACATTGCCGTGAACCAGCCTGAAACCCATGAGCGGTCGGCGGGGATCCGTAATTATCTGGAAGGCAACTTGACGGCCGACAACGTTTCGGATCTGGCAGCCACCTCTAGCGGGCCACTTTGGGATTTTGAGTACGGTTATATTAGAAAAGCCAACGTATTCTTCGAAAATATTGCAAGTTCAACCATAGCGGTTGACAAGCTTAATCCTATGAAGGGTGAAGTGCACTTTTTGCGGGCTTGGATGTATTTCGAGTTGATGCGTACGTATGGCGGAGTGCCTATCATTAAAAGTAGCTTCCAATTAAATTCGAAGAGCTTTGATGTACCCAGAAATACCTTTGACGAATGTGCGCAATTTGTATTGAGTGAAGTAGACCTGGCCATCGGGTTTCTAAATGGTGTGCCGGTCAACACAGGTAAAATCAGCAAAGCCGCCGCCGTAGCATTTAAGGCGAGAGTGTTGTTGTACCTGGCTAGCCCGCTCAATAACCCGAGCAACGATATGGCGAAATGGAAAGCCGCTGAGACGGCGACCAAAGCGGTATTAGACTTGGGATTTACTTTGCATCCCCAATATGCCGCCCTTTTCAAAAAGCCGTTGAAAACCGATGAAACGATCTTTGGCAAATCATTTACACCGGCAACCAGGATACCAGGCTGGGGTTATAACTACGATTTCTGGCCAAGTGGGTTCGACGCTCAGCAACGACTTGCTCCCACCCAGACTTTTGTAAACATGTTCCAATTGACAAATGGTGAATATCCGTATGCGACGGACGGTGTGACTGTCAATACGGCATCGGGATATGATCCCCAGAATCCAGAGAAAAACAGGGATCCAAGGTTTTATGATGCGGTGATCTATCCGGGGGCAGGTCCGTTGAACATCATCGATGGTTCGAAAAGCACCCAGAGGCTTTACGAGTATTGGGAAGATGCCAACCCAAACCCGGACAATGCGCCGCCCTATATCAATCCTAATAAAGTTGATCCTAAAAATGGCCAGAACCTTTTTGATTTCGGCCGGGATTCAAAAACTTACTGGGTTAAAGGACTGACCCCCTTCCACTGGCGGGTGCAAACTGGCTACACATTTAGAAAAGTCGATGACTTCGCCGGACCTCGCGCCAGTTTTGATTTTGATTACAGCCAAGTGGTTGTTTTCATGCGCTTGACCGAGTTTTACCTCAACTATGCTGAAATCCAGATAGCACTCGGCAACGAGGCGGTGGGCAGAGAATACATTAATAAGGTGAGGAAGAGACCTTCTGTAAATATGCCTGATATCAAAAGTACAGGCGCAGCCCTGGTAAGGGATTACAGAAATGAAAGGGCAATCGAACTGCATTTGGAGGATTCACGGTTCTTCGACCTCATGCGCTGGAAAGCCGCACCGGGTAATGTGGATATTGCCGTTAGGGGGCTCACGAGAGTAACGATGGATTGGTCGACTGCGAAACCAGGAGATCAAATGGGTAAACTAACGTATACCTATGGCGTAATTCCGGAAGCTGAGGTCAGGAGACCATGGAAAGGCGACCATTATTATCTGTTCCCGATACCGAATTCAGAGATCAGAAAAAGTAACGGAGCGCTCAAACAGAATCCGGGTTACTGACAACACCTTTTTTTTATATAAGTTAGGTACATTAGTAAATGTATTTTCAACCAGTGGCGGGCATTTGCGCCGCCACTGGTTTTTTCAATATGAGCCCGCTTCTAAAATGCCTTTGAAATCGTTTGACTTTACTATGAAACCTATTCTTGTAGCGGGTTGCAGGATATCTATTTTACTGGAAATAGGGTGTCTAATAAACTCTACCTAAACAAAAGCAAAATGCAGTTTGAAGACGTTACGGTAAGCGCTGGCAAGTAATACATCCCTGTGATGGTAGCCGAATACGAAATTGCCATCATTGTGGGCGCGTAACAGATGGGCGTACAAGATTTTGACGCACAGAAAGTATTTGAGGCAGTTTACAAGATGCAGACCACCCCGGCGACTAGGGTTGGTGGTGGCGATCGAAGCGAACCTACTGACGAAAGCGCAGATCAAAACTTCACTTAATAAGATGGTGGACAACGTTAAACAGGCCGGGGCAGCTATTATTGGTCTGACGCTTTACCCTACCTACCCCGCGGGGAGCTTCAAAAACAAGAGCATGTACCCCTACGGCTATCAGAACGACGGAGACTGGACCTGGTTTGGGGGGCGCATGATTCAACTCATCCAAAACGGTTTTGAACAGGAAGCCCGGCAGCAAATCGAACCCATGCTGCAACGGGTGATTGATAACAATGGCTTCTACGAATGGTACACGGTGGATAACAAAGGGAAGGGTTCCGGCACCTTCCGGGGCGAGGCCGGGGTACTGTACGATGCCATTAGGATGCTCGAAAAACGGGACACCAGAACGAAGTGAACCTAATTTAAGACTAACGTGCAACAAAAAGTAGTCATTGCGCTCGATTTAGGGGGTACCCGGATTAAATTGGGGCTGGTGCGGGGCGCGGATATTCTGGTAAGCGACCAACTGGATGCGCAGGCCGATCTGGGTCTGCAAAAACGCTTGCCTGACCTCACCGCCCGAATAAATACCCTGCTGAAACAGGCTTCCCTGTCGGCGGCTGACCTCGCCGGGGTGGGTATTGCCGTGCCGGGCGTTGTGGATACGGTCAACCGGCAGGTACTGACCATCAATGCGAAGTACAGCGACGCACCCGAGACTGATCTGGTGGCCTGGGCTGAAAAAACCTGGGGGCTGCCGCTCCGAATGGAAAACGACACGCGGGCGGCTATGATTGGGGAGTGGCGGTTTGGACAGGGGCGTGGCTATGATAATCTGGTGCTGATGATGCTGGGAACGGGCATCGGTACCTCGGCCGTCGTCGAGGGCCGGGTGCTTCGGGGCAAGCATTTTCAGGCAGGTATTCTCGGCGGCCATTTCATCATCAATCGGCAGGGTACCCGCTGCAATTGTGGCATGGTGGGCTGTGCCGAAGCCGAAGCCTCGACTTGGACGCTGCAAAACCTCGTCACCAATCACCCGCTTTATCCTCAAAGCGTACTGAGCAGGGAGAGCCAATTGGATTTTAAAACCATTTTCCAATGCGCGGACGCAAGTGACGCGCTCGCCCGCATCGTGCGCGACGAGTGCCTGGACGTTTGGGCCGCCTGCGCCTATAACCTGGTACAAGCTTACGATCCCGAGGTGGTCATTTTAGGTGGCGGGGTTATGGCGAGCCGGGAGTTTATCCTTCCCCGCATTCAACAGAAACTGGATCAAAATAGCTGGGCGATCTGGGGAAAAGTGGCCGTGGTGGAAGCAACCCTCATCAATTCTGCTGCCCTGCTGGGTGTCAGCGATTTAGTATACAACCATTAATTGACGATTATTTTGAACGCACCAAACTTTGATAAATTCCCAAAAATACCCGTCGAGGGCCATACCTGCACAAGCGGCTGGGCAGCCATCTCGCAAATTATTGCAGGCCGCGCACAGTCGGGTATCAGGGAACGAACCCTAGTTGCTGTGGATACCTATCACGGTGTTTACACGGATGAAATCCAGGCTGGGTTAACGCTGAACGCTGGTAACATTCACTTTTTTGACACTGCGAAGGCCTTACGGTCAGAGGAAGAGATAGCCCACGTCGTAGCGGAGTACGTGACTGATGATCCTGTTTTTGGCTTTGTCTGTCCGCTTGCTTTGGAAGCGTTTTTCGATGAAGAGAAACTAGCGGCTCTGCAAAGGGAGTTGAACGCGGTGACCGAAGGAATCCTGTTGGTTATTGGCGCTGGGGCAACCCTTGTGGTGCCGGAACCCGACCTGTTGATTTATGCCGACATGCCTCGCTGGGAAATCCAGCTGCGTTTCCGAAAAAACCGAATTGCCAATCTTGGGGCCACCAACGTCACGGCTCCCCTTTCTTACCACTATAAACGCGCTTTCTACGTCGATTGGCGGGTGATGGACCGACACAAGAAACGGGACATGGACCGCTGGGATTACGTACTGGATACAACTCGCGAAAATAAGCCAAAACTGATTACGGGCGTAGCTTTCCAGGCGGCTCTGCAAACGGCCCTGAACCGCCCGTTCCGCGTGGTCCCTTTTTTTGACCCAGGCCCGTGGGGGGGACAGTGGCTCAAAGACGTAATCGACCTCGACCGTTCGGCGGTCAACTATGCCTGGGGCTTTGATTGTGTACCGGAAGAAAACAGCCTACTCTTTTCCTTCGATTGCGATGTTGTTGAGTTTCCCGCCGTCGATCTGGTACTGAGCAACTCGGCTGAGTTGCTCGGGGAGAAGGTGTACGAAGCTTTCGGGGCTGATTTCCCAATTCGCTTCGACTTTCTGGATACGATGCAGGGTGGTAATCTAAGTTTGCAGGTTCACCCGCTCCACGCCTACGCCTGGGAACAGTTCGGGATATCCTACACTCAGAACGAAAGTTACTATTTTCTGGAAGCAGACGACGATGCCTTCGTGTACCTTGGCTTGCAGGAAAACATCTCGCCCGAAGCCATGATTCATGATCTTCAAAAAGCGCAGACGGAGGGTGTAGGCTTCGATGCGGATAAATACGTAGCAAAGTGGACCATCAAAAAACACGCCCACATTCTGATCCCATCGGGTACCGTTCATTGCTCCGGAGCCAACAGTGTGGTACTTGAAATCAGTGCCACCCCTTTCAATTTCACCTTTAAACTGTGGGACTGGGATCGGCTGGGACTCGACGGGAAACCCCGGCCCATCTCGCTAAATCACGGCGAGAAGAACATTCAGTGGAACCGCACCACCCAATGGACGGAAAAATACCTGGTTAATAAAATCGACCCGATAGCTGATGGCGACGGCTGGCGGGAAGAGCGCACCGGGCTGGACGAAGGCTCTTTCATCGAAACTAGACGGCATTGGTTTTCAAAGAAAGTGACGCATAACACCCATGGGGTGGTCAACGTATTGAACCTGATTGAAGGAGCCGAAGCTATCGTGGAGAGTCCATCCGGTGCTTTTGAACCGTTTGTGGTGCATTACGTAGAGACGTTCATCGTACCGGCCATCGTGGGCGAGTACACCGTTAGGCCCCACGGACCAAGTGAAGGACAGGAAATCGGAACCATCAAAGCGTATATTCGCACCACTAATCTACCAGCCTACCGGCGGGATTGAACCAACCTATGGAAACACAAGGAAATACCTGGTTTGTCTATAAAGCCACCTTAGTGGCCGCCGTGGGCGGATTACTGTTTGGCTACGATACCGCCGTGATTGCCGGGGCTATCGGCTATTTGCAAATCCGGTTCGACCTGTCCCCCGCCATGGTGGGCTGGGTGGCTTCGTGCGCCCTGATCGGCTCTGCGGTGGGGGCTATGCTGTCGGGTACGCTCAGCGACCGCTTTGGCCGCAAAAAAATCCTGTTTTTGTCCTCCATCCTATTCGCCCTGTCGTCAGCGGGCATTGCCATTCCGGGCGACCTGAACTGGTTCGTCGGTTTTCGTATTATTGGTGGGCTGGGCATCGGCATCGCGTCAATGCTGGCTCCGATGTACATTACCGAAATTGCACCCGCTGACAAGCGGGGGCGGCTGGTGTCCATCAATCAATTGGGTATCGTGACGGGAATTCTTTTAATTTATTTTATCAATGCGGGTATCGCCGGGCTGCACGACGAAGCCTGGAACGTAACGACGGGCTGGCGGTGGATGTTCGGCTCGGGACTCGTGCCGTCGCTCGTGTTCATGGTGCTGCTAATTTCGGTACCGGAAAGTCCACGCTGGCTGGCCAAACGGGGCCAACTTGGCGGTGCCATGGACATATTGACTAAAATAAACGGACCGGCCCAAGCCCAAACGGAGCTGACCGGAATCACCAACGAACTGGCCACGGAATCAGCGGGCTCCTTTTCGGAATTGTTCACTACTGGGTTAAGAAAAGCTCTATTGATTGGTGGGGCGCTAGCCATTTTTTCGCAGATAACTGGTATCAACGCCATCATGTACTACGCCCCAGAAATCTTCAAATCTACGGGCGACGGCTCGGATTCGGCCTTGCTGCAAACTGTATTAGTAGGCGTGGTGAATTTGCTCTTTACCTTCGTGGCCATTAAATACGTGGATCAGGCGGGCCGCAAAAAACTACTCATGGCCGGATCAGCAGGCATGTCCATCTGCCTGGCGGTGGTGGGTTTGGTCTTTTACCTTGACATGGGGAAGGGGTACCTGGTACTGGTGTTTATTTTGGCCTATATTGCCTGCTTCGCCCTGTCACTGGGGCCCCTCACGTTCGTGGTCATCGGTGAGATATTCCCCACCCGCGTGCGGGGGCAGGCCATGTCGATTTCCATTTTCCTGCTCTGGGTTTCGGTCTTTCTGGTTTCACAATTCTTCCCGATCCTGTTAGAGTCCATCGGCAGTGCCTTCACCTTCTGGGTGTTCATGCTGCTATCGATCGCGGCTTTTATATTCGTGAAGAGTGCCGTACCGGAGACGAAGGGAAAAACGCTGGAAGAAATTGACCAGCTTTGGATTGCTGATTGAACAACGTTAAAGATAATTGGCCTAGTTTAAAGAAACGGAGGAAAGGTCCAGACTACTGTGCAAAAGCCCATTTCTGGGGTAGCTAACACATGTATGACGGTATGTCGCTGCCACAAATTGCCAAATATACTGGACATAGACCTATTTCAACGTTAGGAGCGTTTGCACGATGATTTCAATTAGCGGATCAATATCATCAGTGACTGAACCTGACGGTGTAAACTGGTGATACTTTGACGGAAGAACCATATGGACATTGATGAGCTTCCACGGCGGTATACCATTTGTTTCAATGAGCCGCTCTCAAATGCCTCATGTAGGGCCAGAATATAAGCCAACACCGCCCGGCGTCCAGTGCCGTTACTATTTGTGTCAAGCTATTTCAGGGCAATACACCAGACTCAATTGGCATTGATGTTGCCACGCCACGACCAAATAAAATAGCCTTCCCCATCATGAAGATCGGGAAGGCTTATTTTTCTATAAATGACAATCCAATTACTTCGCCAGCGAATTGATCCAGGCGGCAATTTTCAGTGCCTCATCCTTGGGTACTTGTGGCATGGCGGCCATCGGCGTGGTGTAGTCGGGCCAGTTCTCGGGCTTGGGATTATAGATCAGATCCACGATTTTCTCATTGGAATACTTACGCTTGGCTACATCCACGTAGGCTGGGCCTACGACCCGCTTATCGGTGGCGTGGCAGGCCAGGCAGGTATTGCGCTGCAAAAGGGGCTTGATTTCCTCGTAGGTAGGTGCGCCCGCCGAAGCCGTAGTCGGTTGGTTCTTTCCGTCGGGCGATACCAGATCCATCGTAGATTTTGTGTCAGTAGAAGCCTGCTTCTGGCCCGTGCGTCCCGTTTTCAACTCAGAGATACTTAGCTTCTGCCCCGTGGGAATATTGTTCAGCGTGTAGTAAGCCGAAGGATGCACCAGTGAATAATAGCTATTAGATGCCCGGATACCATTGAGGTTCAGGTGGTGGATGTAGTAACGGCGTAGTCCATCCAACACGATCCGTACCGTTTTACCGTCCTCCGATACTTTCACACCCTTGACGGGTACCTTTTCGGTGTTTGTGGGAGGGCTACCGTACACCGCATGGTACTTATAAATAAAACTGCTGATTTCGTAGGAATTCAGATTCTCCGCCGAAGCGCGATCCACGGGCATCGTAAAGTTCACCTCAAAGCCATCAGGCATCGCTTTCACGGTGTACATCTCAAACGGTATCTTGCCGTTCCATACCAGCCGCTGCAAGCCCTGATTGGCGTCGCCGGCTGAACCCCAGCCCCGGTTGGTTTCGCCCACGAACATGGAACCGTCCTTAGCGTAGGTCATGCGCAGTACGCCCGACTGGAAATTGCTCCGAAAATCAATCGACGCGCCCTGGTACTCACCGTTCACTTTTTCCAGCATCACACGCATGATCTTGCTCTGGCCCTGGTCGCCCACGAACATTTGTCCGGCAAAGGGGCCGAATTTTCCTTCCGTATCGTCCAATACAATTTCCGAGGTCGATATCCCATGAATTCCGTAGGGTAACCATACGGCAGGTAGCTTTACGGTTTCGGGAAATTTTTCCTTCAACATATACAGGAATTTCGGATCCTTCTCGTCAGCTATATTCTCGGGCTTAATATAGCGGCCGTTTTTATCCTTCACTTTCCGGTTGTCCATGACCGAAAAGAACTGTTTTTCAGTGAGCTTAACGGGCGAATTGGGCATGTCGGCCCAGCGTAATCCGGCGGGGTGGCCCACAAAATCGCCTTTGTCTATTTTGAATATTCCGCCCGATCCCATCCAGTCGCCCTGGTTGTCGGTGTAGAACAGTTCACCGTTCAGCATACTGATGCCGGCGGGTGAACGTACTCCCGTGGCGTAGGGCTCGAACTTGCCATCAGGCGTAATACGGAAAATCCAGCCCCGGCTGGGTACCCGACTTTCGCCGCGCCACCATTCTTCGTCACCAAAGGCTACGTTGCCACTCACGAAAAAGCTACCGTCGGGCGCAATCTTGGGCCCGAAAGAGTATTCGTGATAGTGTCCCGATACGGGCCATGAATAGACAGTTTCGTACAGATCGGCCTTGCCATCACCGTCTTTGTCCACCAGTTTGGTGAGTTCGCCACGCTGGGCGCAGTAGAGTGCACCATCTTTCCAGGACAGGCCCAGAATTTCGTGCAAGCCCGACGCGTACTTGTGAAAGTAGGGCGAGCGGCTCGTGGGATTGTTCATGATCCAGACCTCACCCCGGCGCGTGGACATGGCCACGGAGCCATTGGGGAGTGTCGTCAGTCCGCCTACTTCCAGAATCATCCCTTCGGGAATGGGCGGCGTGATAATTTTGTAATAGTCTTCTTCCGTAGGCGACTCCTGGGCCAGCAACATCGTGCAAGCCGCTAAGTAAGCGAGGGTGGTTTTTAGTAGTTTTTTCATTCTTCAATAATAGATTGAGTGAATGATAACATGTTAGAATATATGAGTCAATTTTTACTCTAACATGCTATCATTCAGAATTCAAAATTAGAATAATATGGAATAGCTCAACTCGCCTTTCTCGACCGGAATCAGCAACGCTTGGCTATCGCCCGACTTTTTGATTTCCGGCACCGGACTACCGGCGGGCAATTGAATGTAATAACTCTTGTCATCGACGGCGTACAGATCGTTGGCTACTTTCTCGATAGATTTCCCTTCCGCCAGGCGAGCCATGAGTCCGTTGATGGGTTTCCCCGTTTTTATTTCGCGCTTGAGATACTGGCCATCCACGACCGACGTACGGTCGGTGACGGTAGTGCCGAACGCATCGTACAGGAAGGTAGGTACATCATTGGCGTCCAGCTCATAGCCACGGGGCCGATAGCTGCTACCCGTAGTGTCGGAGGGCCAGTTTCCCGAGGTTTTGGCTAATAGGGGTGCATCGCCCAGGAAGTTGACGCTGCCGCGCGGGCGCGACGAGCCATCACCCCGGTTTTCCCACATAGGGGTAGCATTCAAAAATCCGCCCCGCCATACCTGGAATACCGCGCCTTTGTCCATGTCATAGGTATAGTGCAGGCCCGAAGGACTACCGACCGACACGGCATGCACTACGCGCTCGCGTTTGTTAGGAGCGGGCACGATGTCCATAAAACTACGTAACACCGTATTGGTTTCGGCGTTCACCAGGATCGGGTCGCTGCCGCCGCCACCCAGTGTCGAGCCCAGGCTGTGGTAGGGTACCTCGCGAAAGCCCGGACCGGCTATCCACAGGCCCAGTACGGGTTGCAGCCAGCCGTCGCGCTTGTTGACATACAGTTCCATTTTGTGGTCGCCCGCCGAAAGTTTAGTCGTGACCGCCCGGAACTCATTGTTATTTTTCCAGGCATCTCCCATCACCGATTTACCGTCGATTTTCAGGTTACTATTGCCCGAAGCCTGAATTTTAAAGGTATAATCACCCGCCGTGGGGGCGTTGTAGGTACCTGTGTACACCAGCACATAGTTGTTCTTTTCTTTCAGTACCTCCCAGCTAAGATCCTCGGATTTACCCGACTCTACTACTTTCAGAGTTGCCGGATCGAGGTCCTGTGAGTAGTTGCCGTAGTAGGTTTTGTATTGCAAATTCGAAAGGGTACCTGGTTTTTTGTCAAAATTACTGATAACGATATTCTTGATCGCCAGCGAACCGTGGTCGCCCTGAATCCGCAGCGGGCCTAGTGCTTCATCTTTGGAAAGAGCCCCGCGGGTGGGGCCACTCACCTCGATGTTTTCGTGAATCGTGATCCCGTTCAGTTCAATTTTGAGAAATACCGCGTTGGAAATTTTTTTGCCCGCTTTGTCGAAACGGGGAGCCTGGTACGAAATGGCCATGTGTTGCCACAAACCGGGTGCCTTGGCTACATTGACGCGGGGCGCGTAGCCTTCGTAGCCTTTCTGGCCTTCGGGCTTGGAGTCATCCCAGCGCTCGTAGATACCACCGTTGTCGTTGTATTTGGCGGCTTTTTTACCCCAGCTATCGAACAGCTGGACTTCATAATTTCCCTGCAAGTAAATACCTGAGTTGGAGCCCTTCGCGAGCATGTAGTCCATCTCGATATCCAGGTCGCCGTGCTGGAACTTGGAGAGCAGTTCGTAGTCGCCGCCGTAGGTACCCTGCTTGTGAATACAGGCCAGTACCCCTTTGCCGGCTGTGGTGTTGAGCACATTAGGTTGGGAAATGTCCACAGTCGCGTCACCGACAATGCTCCAGTTACCCGCCTTGTTGGTAAAGGCGGAAAGATCGTTGAGGGGAATTTTGGTTTGTGCAATCGCTGAAAAGCTACAACTTAGGGCCAAAGCCCAAAGCGTGCTTTTCAATAAAGTACCTCGCTGTGTAAGCATACAAAGTTTAATCATAGGTGAATGAATTTTTCAGACCCGAAAATTACAATTTTGAATCGGGAAAACGATAGTTTGTTTGGTTAGAATCCTGAGTCCATTGGCTTTTTCACACAGGTTGCGGATCAACCCGGAGCCTGTGTACCTAAAATTTTAACAAATCTTATGAAGGAATTATTTATTTCGGTCCTGCTCCTACCCCTCACGTTTGCGGCACACGCCCAGCTACAACCCAAGAAAATGTCGCCAGAGTCGAGCGAGGTATGGGACCCGGTTCCCCGCTTGGTAACGCCGGGTAACCCTTCGTCGGCCGTGTCCGGCTTTACTGCGCCCTCTGACGCCATCGTGCTTTTCGATGGACAGAATCTGGATCAGTGGGAATCGGTAAAAGGGGGCCAAGCACCCTGGGCGGTTGCAGATAACGCCATCGTCACTACCGCCGGCAAGGGTGGCATCGAGACTAAGCGCGATTTTGGTGACTTCCAACTTCACATCGAATGGCGCTCACCTTCGGAAGTCAAAGGTAATAGCCAGGGACGCGGCAACAGCGGTGTGTTCATGCAGGGTCGCTACGAGCTTCAGGTACTCGACAGCTACGAGAACCGCACCTACTCCAATGGGCAGGCGGGCTCGATTTATAAACAGACCATGCCGCTGGTCAACGCCGCCAAGAAACCCGGCGAGTGGCAGACCTATGATGTCATGTACACCGCGCCGCGCTTTAACAAGGATGGCATGATGCTGATCCCACCCTACATCACGGTACTGCACAATGGCGTTTTGATCCAGAATCACACTGCCATCCAGGGCAATACTGACTATATCGGTCGCCCTACCATCAAACCCCACGGACGCGGGCCGATTATGCTGCAAGACCACGGCAACCCGACTAGCTTCCGGAATGTGTGGATCAGGGAGTTATAGTATAATGGATAATTGGGGGTAGACAGTGAGCTTTTGATCATTGCATAAACGTGGAGCTTGCATTCTGGGTCTACCAGCCACAGATTTACCATTAGACTGCTTCTCACAATTGATTGCTCAAAAATTTATAGCCGGGTGGGAATCCTCCGCCCGGCTTTTTTCGTTAGCGTGGAAAAGTCACAAACAAAATATTTCTTACCAACCAAAACGAAGGCCTATTACCATACGGCCTATAGCCGAAAGCCCACCATGCAAGACATCGAACCCTTTTATAATTGGGAGAAATACTACGAGGCAAACCGCGACAAGCAATCGCCTTTCTATGGCCGCGAGCCTAACCTCACCCAGTACGAAAACGACATTTATGGCTACTACATCCACCCACTCTGGGACGAGATTGGATCCGAAACACTGTATGTGAAGGTACTTTTTGCCGATTATGACAAGCATTTTGTGATTATTGAGCTATTTGGCGAGTGGAACGACACGCTGCACAACGACATCATGTATTTCAAGCGGCGCGTAGTAGATGAATTTGTGGCCGAGGGGATCAATCAGTTTATTCTGATTGGTGAGAATATTATGGATTTTCACGGAGCTGAGGACGACTATTACGCCGAGTGGTTCGAAGACATTGAAGATGGCTGGATTGCCGCCGTAAGTTTCCGTGACCACGTGGAGCGTGAATGGCAGCGCTTTCGGCTAGACTACTACCTCAATTTTGGGGGTACCCTTCATCTCGACAATTGGCGCACTCTACAACCTCAGGCTTTTTATGAATTGGTAAAAAGTTTGATGATAAGGCGACTCAACTAAAAAGGGTACCCGTCCGTGGAGGGGTACCCTTTTTAGTTTTTATATCAAATCCAAGTGTTGTGTATAAGGCTATTTAATTCGTGTGGCCTACGAATCTTTCAACTCCTCATCGATTGCGGCCATCAGCTCCTTTATTTCTTTTTCGGCGGTTGTCCAACGCTCGTTGGTCATGGGTTTTTGCAGTTCCATCAAATTCGCCTGTAACTGATCGCGTTCGCGCACCATCTTTTGGCGTTTCTCCACCCATTTATCGCGGTTGGCCTGCTTGGGATCGGTTACCTTGCCATCCAATTCACTGATTTTATCATTCAGCGTTTTCTGGCGGGTTTGAAGCTCTGTCATATAATTTTTCCGGGCGGCTTCCAGCTCTTTGGCGGCTTCTGCCAACTCTTCCTGCACATCAGCCAGTTGGCTGGTATCTTCCGCTTGTTGTATTTCGGTGCGGGCTTTATCGGCTTCATCGATGGCGTCGGCCTGCTCATCGGCATATTCTTTCTGGCTGTCCTTTGGG
>JBBRDE010000046.1:0-24170 GCA_038204185.1 Cytophagales bacterium | reverse complement strand
CTGGCAACACCTACCAAAGCCGAATTCGCAGCCTGGGTACCTTTGGTATCCTGCTGGCATTCGTGGTCATTTGCGTGGCCCTGGCACTGAGTACCCCCCGCTTTCTGACGGTTCCTAACCTCACGATCATTCTCACGCAGGTATCCATCAATGCACTGCTGGCCTTTGGCGTTACGTTCGTCATCATCACCGGGGGCATCGACTTGTCGCTGGGTTCGATGGTGGCCGTTACAGGCGTCGCCGCCGCACTATTCGCTCACCCTGATACCTACCCGCTGATCGTACCGCTGCTGATTGCGTTGGGTGCCGGGCTGCTCATGGGTGGCTTCAACGGCCTGGTCATTACCAAAAGCAAGGTGCCCCCCTTCATCGTCACGCTGGGTACCATGACCATCGGGCGCGGACTGGCCCTGATTCTGAGCAAAGGGCGACCCGTTTCCAATTTGTCCGATACCTTCAATTTTATTGGGGGCGGAAAAATAGTGGGGGTACCTTTTCCCATCATTATTCTAACCGTCGTATTTATTCTGTGCTCGCTGTTGCTCCGCAAAACCATTTGGGGCCGCTACATGTACGCGGTAGGGGGCAACGAGCAGGCCGCGCGCGCCTCAGGCATTTCGGTCGAAAAAATCAAAATGCTGGTGTACCTGCTCAGCGGCCTGCTAGCCGGTCTGGCCGGGATCATTCTCACGTCGCGCATCACCACCGGACAGCCTAACGCCGGGCAAGGCTTCGAGCTGGATGCCATCGCCGCCGCCATCATCGGGGGTACCAGCACTTCGGGCGGTAGCGGCACCATGACGGGTACCCTCATCGGTGCGCTGCTCATCGGCGTCATCAGCAACGGCCTCGATTTACTCAATGTGACGTCCTATTATCAGGAAGTGGTCATGGGGGTCATTATCATCGGGGCCGTGGTGCTTGATGGGTTGAATCGGAAGAAGGGGTAGGTAGTAGGTTTGGAGTTTTAGGGTGTATAGTTTTATTGATGTTGAATAATGATATTAAGCTGAGGCAAAATAATAGGCTTTCATTGTCAGCCTAAATGCCGTGAGGGCAAAAGCTGGCACAGCTAACAAACCTGAAAACACGTCTAAGAGTCCGAATTGTCGTTTTAATATTTTTTAGATACAATACCATACCCCATGAACCGCTTAGCCGTACTTTCCCTTCTCACAACCCTAGCCTTCACAAGCTGCAATCAATCCAGCGACAAAGCCGAAGGCGACAAGCCCATCATTGGCGTCACCATGCTGAGTATGCAAAATGAATTCATCGTCAATGTCAGCGATGAGATGGAAAAAAAAGCGCAGGAAGCTGGGGTAGAACTCATTACCGTCGATGCCGAGCGCTCGGCCCTCAAACAAATTGAACAGGTAGAAAGCTTCATCGCGCAGGGCGTCGACGCCATCGTGATGAATCCCTGTGAAGTGGAGGCGAGTTCTCCGGCCGTTACCAAAGCCCTGGCGGCAGGAATCCCGATCATCAACGTCAACTCCGAAACCGCCGCCCAGCCTACCGCTTTTGTCGGCTCTGACGACGTGGAGTCGGCCCGCATCGCCATGAAGTACATCGCCGATCGGCTTGGCGGCAAGGGCAACGTGATCATGATTCACGGCTACATGGGACAGGCCGCCCAAATCAAACGCGAACAGGGCGCCCGCGAAATCCTGAAACAGTACCCCAACCTGAAACTCCTCGCCAGCCAAACCGGCGAGTGGGACCGCGCCAAATCCATGTCTTTGATGGAAAATTGGATTCAGTCGTACGGCGGAAAAATCAACGCCGTCTTTGCGCAGAACGACGAAATGGGGATGGGAGCCGTAAACGCCCTGACTGCCGCCGGATTGAAGGATAAAATTGTCGTCGTCAGCATCGATGCCATTCCCGACGCCCTGCAGGCCGTACAGAAGGGTACCCTGGATGCCACCGTGTTTCAGAACGCCCAGCAACAGGGCTCGCAGGCGATCGAAACAGCTCTGAAAATCATCAACAAGCAACCCTACGAAAAGCAAACGCTCGTTCCTTTCCAATTGGTGACAAAGGAAAACGTGACTGAATTTGTGAAATAGGGAGACTTTTATGCCGGATATTCTGGCGATTGTGGCTAGTTTGCGATTGTGGCGCGAACCAGCGAAATTTGCGTTTACAACGCAAGTACCTGCCTAGTCTCAATCGCTCTAATCGACTATATCGTGCCTTACTCTCTCTATTTCAACGGTGAAATTCTGCCGAACGAAACGCCCCTGCTCGAAACTAATGACCTGGGCCTGCTGCGCGGCTATGGTATGTTCGACTACTTCCGTACCTACAACGGGGTACCCTTCCGCTGGGACGATTACTGGGCGCGCTTCGCCAACTCCGCGCGATCGCTGCACCTACCCCTGCCATTGACACAGACCGAAACTGCTGACATACTGACTGACCTATACAAGCGGGCGGGGGTGGCTGAGGTAGCCTTTCGGTTCGTGCTGACGGGTGGCTACGCCGCCGATAGCGTGACTGTGACTCAGCCCAATTTCCTGATCCGCTGCGAGCCGCTGCCCAAGGACAACACCACTGCCATGCGCGAGGGTATCAAGGTGCTCCCCTACGACTACGTGCGCGATTTGCCCGAAATAAAAACCACCAATTACCTGCACATGATTCTGCAGGCCGCCGAAATGAAGCGGCAGGGCGCGACCGACCTGCTTTTCCACAAAAACGGCGAAATCAGTGAACTAACCCGCAGCAATGTGTTCATCTTCAAAGGCGATACGCTCATCACACCCGACCGCAACGTGCTCAACGGCATTACCCGCCGCGTGATGCTGGAACTCGCCACCCCGCACTTCGAGGTACAGGTACGTCCGGTACTCTACGACGAAGTCCTCAACGCCGACGAGTGCTTCACCACCAGCACCACCAAATGGGCGCTGCCCATCGTGCAAGTCGGCGAGCATACCATTGGCTCAGGTACCCCCGGCCACCGGACGTTTCTGATGCAGGAGCTGTTCACGAAGGTAGTGGAAGCGTGGGGAAAGGTACAGTCATAGAATGTGGCTATGATTGGCCGCTAGATACGATCTGTCGGCGGCAGGGCCAAGGAAGGTTTGAACAAATAGAGGTGGTAAGTATCTGATTTTCTGAGTATATTCGCCAATGGATGAACAGAAATTTGATAAGGAACAGTTTATACGCTACTGGATCGAAAGTTCTGATGAAGATTTCGAAACCATGCTGATTATGTACCGGGCTAAGCGGTATAGCTGGACCTTGTTCATTGGGCATCTGATGATTGAAAAGCTTCTTAAGGCCTACTTTATCAAAGCAAACTCAGATCATCCTCCCTTCATTCATAATTTGCTGAGATTAGCAGAAAAAACCAACATCCCCCTCAGCGAAGAAACCAGATTGTTCTTTTTGACTGTAACCGCGTTTAATATCAATGCCCGGTACGATGACTATAAAATGAGCTTTCAGAAGAAGTGCACACCACAGTATACCAGTCATTGGGTTGAGATGATAAAAGAAAAAAGAGTATGGATAAAAGAACGACTCAATCAGTAAATAATTTTCTCACCGCTGTGGCACAGCGTTTTGACTTGACCGCTGCCTACCTATTTGGTTCGTATGCAAAAGGCAAGCAGGGCGAGGATAGTGATATCGACCTGGCACTGGTGATAGAATCCCTTGACCAGGATAGAAAGTTTGATGTACAGATACAATTGATGCTACTCGCTTCCCGCTTTGATACCCGAATCGAGCCTCACCCTCTATCAGGGCATGATTTTGAATCTGGCAACTCATTTGCGATAGAAATCAGAAAAACAGGCATTGAGCTACTTCCTTTGGCCTCTGAACGCTCGAAATGAGCTCTGATTTCTACTCCCGCTAAGTCTATAATTGGGACGCGTGGGAGCACGAAGACCTCTTACAAACAACAAACCCATGAAGCTTTCTTTCCTGAAATTAACCCTGACGATTGCCATCCTAAGCCTTGGAAATGCATGCGCTCAAACCCCAAACCCGGTACTTAAATTGTTCCCGGAAGGAACGGTGCTGCACGGCAATATTCCCTACAACAACGATACGCTAAAAAAACACCTGCTGGATATCTATTTGCCGGCTGGTACGCAGGGGAAAATTCCGCTCGTGGTGTTTATTCACGGTGGCGGCTGGCTGGTGAATGACAAATACGCCGATATCGGCTATATGGGTAACACCGTTTCTGCTTTAATCAACAACGGTATGGCGGTAGCGTAGCATCCATTGACTACCGTTTTGCTTCTCAGGCCCGGTTTCCGGCCCTGATTCAGGACTGCAATCAGGCCTTGAGTTTTCTGAGTAAAAATGCCGGGAAGTACCATCTGGATATCAATCGAATCGCGATCATGGGTTTCTCGGCGGGTGGGCATTTGGCCTCTTTGCAAGGCCTGGCCAACAACAACCAGGTACCCGCCTTTTTCATGAATGGCAAAGCGCAGAAGTTCAACATCAAAGCCGTGGTGGACTACTACGGCCCTTCGGAACTGACTTCCCTGGGCAGTAGTGAAGACCCCAAGGCACCCGAAGGCATACTGCTGGGAGCCGCCCCGGTAGCCCGGCCCGACCTGGCCAAAGTAGCCAGTCCGGTCACGTACGTGGACAAAAACGATCCACCCTTCCTGATATTCCACGGCGAAAAAGACAATATTGTCACCAACCGCCAATCAAAACTCCTGAGCGGCTGGCTCTCGGCCGTAGGTGTAAAAAATGAACTGACCATTGTTCCCAACGCCCCTCATTTTGGCAAAATGTTTGATACCCCTGAATACAAGGATAAGGTGATTGGGTTTTTGAAGGAGGCTTTGAGGTAAGACGGATGCCCATTCCCCGGAACAGAATCTAATACTTTTTCCTGATCATCGGGACGATCGGCCTGGGCCTAGCTTCCCGGGCCGGTTTTATCCCTCGCCTTATCTACCCCTATCTGGGGGACATGCTTTATGCCTTGATGATCTACTTGATGATCGGATTTTTATGGCGGAAAGCATCCTCATACCAAGTGGCGGCGCTATGCCTACTGGTATGTTATTCAATCGAACTAAGTCAATTGTATCAGGCCGCATGGATCAACGGAATCAGGAACACCCGGCTGGGTGGACTTGTTTTGGGCTTTGGCTTTCTATGGAGTGACCTGCTATGCTATTTTGGAGGGGCTCTGGTGGGAGTTGGGTTGGAATATGTGTTCCAAAAAAAGTATATTTGAAAAAACATCCTACCCTATGGAAGCCATCACCGGACAAATTCCCGAAACGCTGCTGTACGAAGAATTCGGCGGGCGGAAGTACTACCGCCGGGGCTATCGGCAGGTACTTTTGGGGCTAAAACATGAAAGCGAAATTATGGGAAGCAGCGTTTTTCAATCGCTCATCGTATCAGCGTTGATCTTTTATTTGAAGACCATCCTGCCCAAAAACCGCTATTGGGTGCAATCCAGTGAAGCCGGGCTTCATCTTGACCGGGCGGAAAACCTGGCCAACGATATTGCCATTGTTGAAAAAAGTAAGCTGAAAGATCCGCGCTCCCTGAAGTACAATGATGTCCCGCCCCAGTGCGTGATTGAAGTAGATATCAAAATAGACCCCAAAGACTACTCCGCTGAGCCTGCCGTGGGTTCAGACATGGACTACATCCTCCAAAAATCGGAGCAGCTGCTGGATTTTGGGGTAGAGGGCATCGCCTGGATTCTGACCCCCAGTCGCAAAACGCTTCTGATTCGCCCCAACCATCGGCTTGAAGTATATAAATGGACTGACGAGGTACCCCTCTTTGATGAGTATGCTTTCTGTTTGCAAACGATTTTGGAAGAAGAGGGGATTTTTCCGGGAGGTGGGTGATTAGCGGAATGCAATTTTGCGGTGGCATGGGAGAGGTTAGTAGTACGGTTGAAATACCGCACGCAAAAGTTGTCCAATCGGATAACTTTATCTATTTTTACGTTCTATGAGTAAGAAAATAAGGTCGGTCTATCTATACAAAAACTATTTTACGGACTTCTTCAGTAAGCAGAATCAAAAGGTAAAAGATAAGATTATTTGGACTTTCAGGCTTATAGAATCACAGACTCGGGTACCGGAAGACTATCTGAAGCATATGGAAGGCACTGATGGATTGTATGAAATCAGGGTCAAACTGGGGAGCGATGCCTTCCGCATATTCTGTTTTTTCGATGAGGGTAAACTTATCGTTTTGGCAAATGGCTTTCAGAAAAAGTCTCAGAAAACCCCAAAGTCTGAAATCGAAAAAGCATTACAAATCAAGCAGGAATATGAAAGAGAAAAATAATTTGAAGTCGCTGGATCAGTTTATCGTTGAGGAATATGGCCCGGAAGGTACCCCCAAACGTGATTCGTTAGAGAAAGGGTATGAAGCCTTCAAGTTAGGCTACATGATCCAGCAGGCAAGGCTCAAGAAAGGCATGACGCAGGAAGAGCTTGCCGAGAAATGCGGGACTAATAAAGGGTACATTTCTAAAATCGAGAACAACCTGAAAGAGGTCCGCCTCTCGACTCTCCAAAAGATCGTTGAGCTTGGACTCGGCGGACACTTGGAGCTTTCTATTAAAGTATAAAACCAGGATCAGTTGTTGGATTTTGGGGTAGAGGACATCGCCTGGATTCTGACCCCAAGCCGCAAAACGCTCCTGATTCGCCCCAACCATCGCCTTGAAGTCTATAACTGGACCGACGAGGTACCCCTCTTTGGTGAGTATGCTTTCTGCCTGCAAACGATTCTGGAAGAGGAGGGGATTTTGCCGGATTCTTTGCGGGATGAGAGCTGGCGGTGGCGGGTTTAAAGTTATGTACAGTCATAGACTGTGATTATATTGAACCACCAGTCGCAGACTGGCGGTAACGGGGGATAGGTTATTTATGGTTTTTCCAATTTATTGGGTCCCCATGTATTCCAATAGTGTAACTTTTCTGTAACCATTCAATAAATCTATTAGCTGTCTCAATAGGAATACTACTACTTTTAGTGGCTCTTCCTTTTGTGCACACTTCTTCAAATTCAGAAGGTATTAGTATAGCTGCATTACCAAAATAGTAAAATATTTCGCCAATTATGACTTTTTCTCCACCCGTATCGCTTAAAAGATGTTCTTGGTTAACTATTCCATTGGCTAAGCTATGAGCAGAATCTTCTTGTAGCCACTCATGGGTTTCTTTATCGGTATGATAAATATTGTCTCCATACATCATTACTAAACTTCCATTGACAACTGGTTTTTTGTATTGGAACCTCGCATCATTCCAATACTCATCGAAAGATAGCTTCTCTGAAACCTGCATGGCATATATTAAGTGATTTAAAGTATGGAGTTTCTTACTTCCAATACCTATTATCCAATCACCAGCATTTAAACGTTTATTTTTTCTTATATCGGATTTGCACACAGCCAGAGTGCAATAGCCGCCAAATGGGTTTGGAGCTAATCCAAAATCATGTTCAAGTTTGTAAGAAAAATAGTTCATCTGTTACACCTTACTCTTGTGATTTTATATATTGGTTTGCTAGGGCTTCCATCTGGATTCTCATTCGGAACGTTCTTACCATTCATAACATCAATAAGTTTATCCAACGAATTCCAGCCTAAAGGTGGTCCGCCATATTTCTCAAAGGATTCTGGCAGTTTAACGTCATCTTTGCAGCCGTGCTTATATATTCCAACTATCCTCTTCCCTTGCAAATGTGCTTGTTTGATTTCAAAGTTTACCCAATCACGAGAGTGTGTTTTCTCACCAATTATACAGATAAAAGTTCCGGCCCAAGATATTCCGCTTTTTAAGGTTTCTCGTATTTCTCGATCGCTGGGCCTTACTTCCGTATGCTTCGTACTATCAACTGAGCTGTTACGGATAGAATATCCTTGATTACTTAGCCGATCTTTTAAACCTAATACATGTTTATCATCTTTCCCATGATGACTAATAAAAATGTTTCGAGACTTGCTCATCCTCTTTTAATATATTGGAGTTTATATGCCATTTAGGGGGGTAATAATATGCAATATCGGCATTTTTTGGCAAAAATTTTTGTTTTATCCTTTTTCTGTTTGAAAAGCTATTAACCTCCGGATGAGCGACGCGAGAATATTTGTCAACCTCGCAGAAAAGATTTTGGCAGTCGATAAGTTGAAGAGGTCGTCCCCATAGATCCCTGAAAGAAAGATTTAATCTATCAAATTCAATTTCCTGATTTTCAGTAACTAATCTTATCACGTCAGCTTCGCAATATTCTCCCAGATTCTTGAAACATTTTCTTATCCCGTCTCTGGCACCAGGTCCAGGCATCACAAAATCCATTTCACTAAAATTCGTTAAGCTACTATAATTGATGTCTATTGTATATTGATAAGCAAGAAATGTTCCAATCGATGGGAATGATAAAAGATCATTATAAACTCGTTCCATTTTTTTGGCTTCTGTCACTTTTTGAGCTAAGCCAGATTTTAAAACTTGTTCAATCAATTTCAAGTGATTTTCATGTTTACGGTCATATCCAAATGCACTTTTGCCAGAAGCCATAATATATGCCCCCGAGTATATAGATTCCTTTGCATTGAATGATTCTGAAAGAACTCTATTATAATTTTTGAATGAGTAGTCTTTCCATGTTAGGTCATCTAACTCATATTTCAAAAATTCCCATGTTTCGATTTTATTAAAAATCTTGAAAAGTAAAATGCGAAACAGTATTTCTTCGGGAGATTGTTCACCTTGGTAAATTACATTTCTAATCAAATATTGGCTTACACGATCTGATGCTCGATAAGCGTTAGTAAATTTGTACGTTTGAAATATTGGATCAATGGTAAACATGGGGGAATTCTCAAAACGATTAAAGAATATATCCTGTCTTTCCTTCGCAAATTTCCAATAAGTGTCAAATACGTATGTAGACACAGGCTTTTTCCTAATTTTTAAGATTTGCTTCATTGTTATTATATCAAAAAAGTCGGTCGAGCCGACTTTAAATTTAAATATTGTTATGGTATTCAACCAATTTTTGATCCATATCAAAGTTCACAGTTCCCCCTTTGTTTTTAACGAGAAGTCGAAATACTTCATAACTTTTTAGAATAGCCTTTTCCCAATCTTCCATTGTTCTTTCCTTTACTTCCAATGTCTCGGTCATCTGTTTCACTATTCGTAAAATAGTTTTGTTGACTCTCTTTTTATTTAGAAAATAATTGTTCCTTTTTGCTTCTGTAAAAATCATTAAAGAAATTGCCTCTTCTGTAATTGCTGCTCGCGCACCATCTTCTACTGTATCTATCAAACTGTTACTCTTTCTTTTTCGCCTTAGCATTGACCTTGTACAAGGTGACCATCCCAATAAAGTAGAGAAGCTGTAATGGAAAATGTCATGATAGCGATAGTTATCGTTCTCATATGCATTGTCGTCGACTATATCACCTGCTTGATTTTCATTAACGTTTACCTTGACTTGTGGAGAGTCCGTAGTTCCTACTTCCTGAAACTTTACAGTAAATTTCCTCGGTAATTGTTCATCCGAGCTAAATGAAGAATCAAACCAGTCGATATGTCTATTTTGATGTGTCATTTTTTATATTTGTTCGTTCTTTTATCAAGCTGTCTATTTTATTCAAAGATACACTGTCAGTCAGATATTTTTTAGCTACCGAGTCAACCGTTGCTGAAAACAGGTGTATTTTCTTTCCATACTCGACTCCTTCTTTATAGCTACTGTGATCGTAAAATACTTTCACCATCACACCAATTGCAATTGTTATTGCAATTCGTGCGGCCCAAGTATTGCGATTTAATAAGTGTTCTAACTCTCTGATTCTACCTGCTTGGACGCTAGGAGAAGCCAATTCGCCATTTTTTAAAGCATCGATGTATTCTGTGGGTATACCAAACTGGTTTTGGTGTTCATTTGCTTTTGCATTATAGACGCCATCACCAGATGCAGTTGTTTTAAGGTCCGAAAACCAAATTAGAAAATAAGGTTTATCTGTCTCAAGAGTTATTGTCGATGCACCTGCATTATATACTGAGAATAAGATTTTGCCGTGGAAACCGGGATCTACATGAAATCCAGAAACATTAATTAATCCTTTTAATTTTTGTTTTGCTTTGATTGAAATGAATGCAAGTTTGTCGGTAGGAATAGTCAAAGTTTCTTTTGTCAATAATAGAGTAAATTGTCCAGGATTTATTTCAACCATCTTGTTTTTACTATCCAGATGTTCGATTTTCCTATCCTTGTTGTCAGTTCGGTATACTTCGTAACCTAAGGAAAGTTCATAGGCGGCCTGCTCGATTCTGGTTTTATCGTACGGATTAATAATTGAATCATTAAGGTAAGACTCTAAATCTTGCGGTCCTAGAAATGCCATAGTGTTTTAGTGTAAAGTAAATGTCTAATTTATATCGTTCTTGAATAAATCCCTGAAAAGTGCCATATACGCATAATCATCCGCTAATCTCAGGTCAGGTTTTTCAATCATCTCATTATAGATGAACTTAGCGGCAGCACCTGTGCTGGCAACAGGAATCAATTTTGCCTTTGGATGAAATTCTTTAAACAAGGTAAATTCGTCCTCTACTCCCTCCATTCCACCGATGAAAATCCCAGCTTGAAAATCATTGTCCTCAAACATTCGTTTTCGCATTGCTAGCAAACTGTCTTCACGAGTTGGTTCCCGGGGAACAATTACGACCCTTTCGAATGAACCGTTGTCTTCAGGGAAAAATTGCTCAAAAAATGCTGACTGGTATAAAGTTACATGGTTTGCGATCGGCTTGTCTTGGCGTTCTAACACATGTCTTATCAACGGAGTTATCGCAGGGTGCCCTCCCCAAACAAGTGAAGATTTCGAAATAACCACAGTAGCTAGGGCCCTGACTGCGTCCCTAATCGCAATAATATCAGCTGTGCCAATATATTTTTTGTCTCTAAGCGGAGAAGGAATACTTGCGGATAAGAAGAACATACCTTAAAGATTTTGGGTTTTCATCCATTTTTCTATTTCTACGCTCTTAATCGTCTTTACAGGTAAATACCCATCAAGCCAATCCAGGTGACTGATCCAGTTTTCACGAATATTGCGATTGTCAAAAAGTAAGAAAACCTTCGAAGCAGCACTTTCCCGCAATGTTTTAATTAACTGATGTTTCTGATTGTAAGTAAAGGCTTGGGGAACTCCAATACTCGGTATCACAACAAATTCAGTTCCTAGTTTGTCAGAAAGCGTCAAGAATTTTTCTGGCTGCAAATAAGCCTCTATATTTAAATTTCTGGCTGCTGCGGTAAACTCCTGAATTAGATTGTCTTGCCTTGCTGCTAAGCAACGTGCTCGCAATGATTCAACTTGCGATGCGATGGATTTAATTTTTTCTTCTGAAAGTTTGTTTGCCTCGCTACCAGTCTCATAATAATCGAAACTATTTTTTGTCAAAAATATGGGGAAGCATAAAGACGCGTCAGACTTTTGAGCATGATCGGGCCATACTAATTGAAGGATGCCGATGCTCATAGCAGAAGCCTTAGCTAGTTCTTGTGCTGTCCATTTGCTTTCCATAAAGCCAGGAGTGTCAAGTAGAACAACAACATCTGTATCCACAAGGCGTTGCCAAAGTTCTTCCTGGAAGTCATCTCCTGGTCGTATGCTGTGAGTATCCAAAAACACGTCAAAACCACAGCTATCAAGATGTTCGTATAATTGGATAGCAATTGATCGAGACTCCATTCTGCGATAGCTAATGAAGAGCCTCCTAGATTTTCTTAGTAAACTGAACCCTTCTAAAACAGATGATATCAAGGCAGGAATATTGGACTCATCTTTCAAATTCAAACCGTTTATGCCTTTTAATTGGGTTGGCACTAACTGAGAGAAAATGGTTAGGTCATCAACAGCTGGCAGTATGAATACCGCGTCTATAAGTAATTTGTCGACAATGGTGATGCAGTAATCGGAAACCTTTTCCCCACCGAAAAATATGCATACAGTTGGGTTATTTGCCTTGTACTCGGATGCAAAGTGAAGTTCATCAATGATAGAAAGTACCTCCGAACTGTCAAGCCCAAGGTCTTTAACACTGGAAGTTATCAAATGGATAATTTGTTCTTGAAATTCGCTTTTACCCAAAAACAGAAGTTGGTATTTGGTTTTCATAAATATCAAACAGATAATCAGTAGCTATACTGATTCGTTTAGGTATAGACTTACCTATATAACAGTAAGAAACTTTATATAGGACTTTACCTTAGTATAACAAACTTTGCAAATTCTACCCTTTCAATCAAGTTATTATATAATAAACTGATTATTAGTCTATTAGCTATTTTTTTTCTTTGGTTATATTGGTATCCATGATAACGGTATTTGATAAATATAACGTTACCATAAATATGAACCGTTCAACATTTTTGAAATATATAGATTTCTAGTAGCAAATCCAATGTCCATTGTGATTCCCTGCAATCGCCAGTCTGCGACCGCGCGGCATCTGCTGGTGGTCAAACATACTCCAAACTTGAAACGCTTATGAACTACAAGCACAAAACCCTCAGTCTCTTAGCATTCATGCTAACCATAACTACCCAAGCCCAGCAAAAGCCAAAAGACATTTTCCCGGACGGTACCCCCATGTCCCCCTGGTTTTTGGACTATACCAAAGTACAACTGAGCGATCTGGGCAAGCAGTACGTCATCACCGACTTCGGGGCCAAACGGGACAGTACCCTGGTGCAAACGCAGGTCATTCAGCGCACCATCGACGAGGCGGCGCGGCAGGGTGGCGGCGTGGTCGTGATTCCGAAGGGTACCTTCCTAAGCGGCGCGCTGTTTTTCAAACCCAAAACCCATTTGTACGTAGGGGAAGGAGCCAAACTGAAAGGCTCGGATGATATTGCGGACTACCCGATCGGCCCCTCGCGCATGGAAGGGCAGAGCCTCGACTACTTCCCGGCGCTGGTCAACGCCTACGGGGTCGATGGCTTCACGATTTCGGGCCAAGGTACCCTGGACGGCAACGGCCTGAAGTACTGGGAGGCGTTCTGGCAGCGGCGCAAGGAAAATCCGCAATGCACCAACCTCGAAGTGTCGCGGCCGCGCCTGGTGTTCATCTGGAACAGCGACGACGTGCAGGTACAGGACGTCAGGCTGCACAACGCGGGCTTCTGGACCAGTCACTACTACCAATGCACCAACGTCAAGATCCTCGACCTGCATATCGTGTCGCCCCACGCGCCCGTCAAAGCACCCAGCACCGACGCCATCGACCTGGACGCCTGCACCAATGTCCTGATCAAAGGCTGTTACATGTCCGTCAACGACGACGCCATCGCGTTGAAAGGCGGCAAAGGCCCCTGGGCCGACACCGACCCCAACAACGGCGAAAATGTGAATATCCTGATCGAGGATTGCGAGTTTGGCTTTTGTCACGCGGCCCTCACCTGCGGCAGCGAGGCCATTCATAACAAAAACATCGTCATGCGGAATTGCTACGTCAACGAAGCCATGCGGGTACTATGGCTCAAAATGCGGCCCGACACCCCGCAGAAGTACGAGTACATCACCGTAGAAAACATCAAAGGGCAGGCCCACAGCCTCATCTACGTCAAGCCCTGGACCCAGTTCTTCGACCTGAAAGGCCGCAAGGAGGTACCCTTGTCGTATTCCGAGCACATCACCCTGAGAAACATCGACATGAAATGCGATATTTTCTTCGACATAGCCATCACCGAATACGATAAATTGTCACAGTTTACATTTGAGAATGTAAAGGTAGAAGCGAAAAATGCGACCTACGACAAAAGTATCATCGACGGCGTTACCTTTAACAACGTGGTAGTCAATGGGAAAACGATCCGGTGAAATGAACAAATTTTTCCTGCGGATTGCCTTACTCTTAGGTACCAGCTACGCGACTTTTGGGCAGCAGAAGGCCACGACCAACGTGACATTTTTCGGCTCGTCGGTATGCTACGGTACGGGGGCTGAAAAGAATCACGGCTATGCCTGGCAGTTCTTTCATAGTGGGGCCGTGGATACCACGAGGTACCTGTATTTCAATGCCTCCACGGGCGGGGACAATACCCTGAAAGTGGAGAAAGAAGACCGGCTCAGCAAGAAACTATACCCTACCAACCCCGACATTGTGGTACTTGGGTTGTCATTGGGCAACGAAGGAATTCTGACCCCAAAAGACGACAACGGACGGGAGCAAATCCTCGAACAGTACCGCAGTCGGTTGCTGGCTTTGGCCGATTCCCTAAATAGCCAGGGTATTCAGCCCGTCATTGTCAATTGCTACGCCAACAGCAACTTCGGCGCGGCGCACTACGAGGCGACCCAACGCATGAACCGGCTCATCAACACCTGGCCCTACCCCAGTGTCAACGTGCTGGGTACCGTTGACGATCTGACCGGAAAATGGGTCGAAGGCTACTGGACAGATGCCCTGCACCCCAATACCGCCGGGCACCGGGAGATGTCGTACGCGATGGTCCCATCCCTATTCGAGGCGATCCAACTCGGTAAGAAAACCCCGGCTTACGACTGGAATCCAAGCTATGCTACCTTGATCAATAAGAACAAAGTCGAAAAAGCCTTACTACTCGATTTGACAGGTACCCTGCATTCGTTTACGCTGAGTTTTAGATTTAAAGCCGCCGAAAACGGTAGCATGGCCGGATTTGTTACCAACGAACTTCGCCATACCATCGACCTGGAAGGTCAGAAAATCAGGTATAAGGGTATTTCCAAAACCTACCCCAAAGATTTCCAAGCCTGGACGCATGTAGTACTGTCACACAGCTACACCAATCAAAAAACCTGGCTATTCGTAAACGGCGAATTGGTGGGAAGCATGGACGAACAACTCGCCCCGACCCAGGTCTTTTTCGGAGGTACAGTATCGAAGATGGACCTGAAAGATATTGCCCTGCACCGGGCGGCTCTGAACGAAGGCGAAGCCCTTGATTTGTTCAACAAGAAGTTTATTCAATCAAGTCTGGAATTTTATAATCCTCTCACCCAGGCTCCGTCGGGGGACGAACTGAGCAACTACGCGCAGAGTCTTTCTTCCCTGAAAATTGCTAATGGGGTGTCGTTGGAGCCGAATACGGTCGAGTGATACCTGGGCTATAGCTGCCAAAAGTTCACGACATGCACCAAGTCATGGAGCGACTTCCCAAAGGCCTGTACATTCAGCTCAAAGCACAACAAGCCTGTGCACTGGAGAATGGTATTCCCGGTTTGTCGAAAGTCTGATTTTGCTCGAATCAGAGCGACTCCGGTAGATTACTATACACCGATTGGGGGACTTTGGTCATTAAATGAGGAGGAATTTTCGCAGTGTATTTACTCATTCTCACTATGCCGGAGCTACAACTTTCCATTTTCTTGCCAAACAGCGTATCGTAGGTAAGGGAAAATGCTTTCCAATGCTTCAATCGACTAGCTCATAGTAGTTTAGGAGAAGCTATAGTATTGATATCGCCCCCAAAATTGCCTCATCTAATGGCATAATCTTTTTAGAGACATTCTTGCTTGGTTTGCTGTGCGGTTAAGCGCTACCGTCCTGATGGAATTCTTGATTATAGTCAAAGAAAATTACAACGACCTGTTTGTCTTTTAGCCGCTTGTGACACTAATCGAGTAGCAGCAGATTCAAAAAACAATACTATTATTCACAAAAATCAACTTAATTTTTATGAAAAGAGCAAGTGAGTGGACGCGAAAAACCATGCGGATAGGCATGGCACTGCTATTGGCAGGATTTATGGGCGCTTGTACGGATAATACTTCTCCCCTCCCCGCCGCACAGACTTTGGCCGATGTTGTGTCGGCCAACAGCGATTTCTCTATTCTAAGAGATGCTATTGAGTACGCAGGATTGACAAGGGACCTCCGCCTGAACACAATAACTGTGTTGGCTCCCAACAACGCCGCTTTCCAGGCGTCGGGATTTGCCGATGCGGCGGCCGTAAAAGCGTTGCCGGCGAGTACGGTAAAATCGATGCTACAGTATCACCTTCTGGGATTCAGAGTTCCTGCCTCGGGAATTGTGGTGGGAAAAAATACGGTGGTGTCGACCCTGCAGGGGGGTGACGTGTACGTCACCAAGCTCGATGCCTCTTCGGGCGTGTCGGTCAACAACGCCAGGGTGACAAAACCCGATATGTCGGCATCCAACGGCTTAATCCATGTGATCGATCGCGTTCTGATGATCCCCACCCAAAATCTGCTGGAAATCGCTCAGGCAAATCCCAATCTGACGTACCTGGTCGCTGCCGCTACCCGTGCTGCTACGAGTAACCCGGCCGTTTTGAGTGCCCTCACGTCTACGAAAAATGCTTACACCGTTTTTGCGCCGACCAACGAAGCGTTCATCGCTGCTGGTTTTCCAACCCTTGCTTCCATTCAGGCGGCCCCGGCGGAAACGCTGGCGGGTGTGATCCTAAACCACGTGATTGCCGACCGCGCATTTAGCCCCACCCTGGCCAAAGGAGATGCTTCTACGTCGTCGGGAGGGAAACTTGCCGTGGATGTCAGTAACGGGCTGACGGTCACCAGTAAGGGAAATACTCAGGCCTCCAAGGTAGTCAAAGCCGATATTATGGCCACCAATGGCGTAATACACGTTATTGACCGTGTTTTACTCCCCTAAGAGCAATGTGGTTTGTTTAGTGAAGAGTCGGACGGATGGGGAGTGTAAATGCACTTCTTCTGCGTCCGACTCTTTCGTTGAATCGGCGTTTAACTTTTATAAGAAATTTGGGTGACACACCATTGGTAGCGACGAAATCAGGAAAAGCCGATAACAGGAAGAGAAAAATTACAATATTACACCACAGCCCTATTCCGGGCAATTTCATTTGCCTATTCATAATATCACCAAAATACATTCCACTACCTTTATGACTGGACTCTAAAAACAGTACTATGTCTCGTACCTGCCTCTTCCGAACCCTACTCCTGAGCGTTACCCTGCTCTCCGGTGTTCACTTTGCCTCAGCCCAGCCCCGACAAAAAAAAGCAATTTTTGTCATCGTGGACGGTATTTCCAGCGATGTGATTGAGAAAGTTAAAACACCCAACCTGGATGCCATCGCTGCCGTAGGTGGGTACACCCGCGCCCATGTCGGCGGCGGCAAAGGTACCTACTCACAAACGCCGACGATTTCGGCGGTGGGGTACAACAGTCTGCTGACGGGGACATGGTTTAACAAACACAACGTACCCGACAATGCCATCAAAGATCCCAACTACCACTACTGGACGATCTTCCGGTTCCTGAACCAGCAGTACCCCCACAAGAAAACCGCCGTATTCTCGACCTGGCTCGACAACCGCACCAAACTCATCGGCGAAGGATTGTCCCAAACGAATCAGCTACGGATCACCTACCCCTTCGATGGTTTCGAGCTGGATACCCTGAATTTTCCGCATGACAAGGAAAGTCACTATATCCGCACGATTGACGAAAAAGTAACGAACGAAGCCGCTACCTACCTCCGTGAAAATGCCCCAGATTTGAGCTGGGTGTACCTGGAATTTACGGACGATATGGGCCACCGCTACGGCGACAGCG
This sequence comes from Cytophagales bacterium, assembly GCA_038204185.1. GTDB lineage: Bacteria > Bacteroidota > Bacteroidia > Cytophagales > Spirosomataceae > Salmonirosea. Next base: position 6,576 of record JBBRDE010000046.1, on the reverse strand, counting down.
AGCAATTTCACGAAGCCATCCGACTGATGGACGATCAGATGGGGCGCCTGTGGAAAGCCATCCAATACCGGGAGAAAAACTTCGCCGAGGATTGGCTTATATTCATCACCACCGACCACGGTCGGGACGCTGCCACCGGCAAAGGCCACGGTGGGCAGTCGGATCGGGAGCGCGCTACCTGGATGGTCACCAACGCCAAAAACCGCAACGTGCAGTTTACTTCCACCCCAGGAATCGTAGACATCATGCCTACCCTGGCCCGACACCTGGGTATCACGATTCCGAAGGAGCAAGCCTTTGAAATAGACGGGGTACCCCTCACGGGTCTGCTTTCAGCCCAGCAACTCTCCGCCACCAAAAGCGGCGATCAGATTGATCTGACCTGGAAATCAGTAGCCAAAACGGGCAAAGTAAAAATCTGGCTCACGACAACCAACCTATTCAAAGAAGGGGGCCGCGATGCCTACCTTTTAATGAATGAGGTACCTGTGACCGATGAAAAAGTCCGGCTGGATGTGTCGAAGGTACCCTCAATGTTTTATAAGATTGTGGTGGAAGGGCGGGATAATGCGTTGAATACGTGGGTGGTGGAGTGAAAAAGGCATCATTATTTTCCAAGAAGAGCCGCCATACCTGCTTTTCTTCATAAATTATTTTCACTTGCACAGCTGCCCTTGCTCGCCTATTTTTGTTGATATAACAACAGTTTCACTCCCGGCTATTTTCCATGAAAAAATACCTACCTGCTTTTCTGCTGCTGCTGATCTTATCGGCCGCCCTCACCACCCACGCCCAAGCCCCCACCTGGCTCCGCTACCCTAGCCTTTCCCCCGATGGCAGCACCATCGTCTTCACCTACAAGGGCGACTTGTGGAAGGTACCCTCGGCAGGCGGCGGCGCTACGCCCCTCACGCTTCACGAAGCGCAGGATTTCATGCCGGTGTGGTCGCGGGATGGGAAGTCGATTGCCTTCGCGTCGGATCGCTACGGGAATTTCGATGTGTTTGTGATGCCCGCTACCGGAGGCGAGCCGAAGCGGTTGACGTTCCATTCGGCGGATGAGCTACCCTACGATTTTACACCTGATGGGAAAGATGTAATATTTGGGTCGGCGCGGCAGGATTTGGCGACCAACCGCCAGTTTCCCACGGGATCGCAGCCGGAATTGTACAAAATAGCCACGAAAGGCGGACGCGTGGAGCAGGTTTTTAGTACTCCCGCCGAAGATGTGAAGTACAGCAAAGACGGCAGCAAGCTACTTTACCACGACAAAAAAGGTGGCGAGAACGCCTGGCGCAAGCACCACACGTCTTCCATCGCACGGGATATTTGGGTGTACGATACCAAATCCGGCAAGCACACCAAGCTCACCACTTTTGCCGGGGAAGATCGTAACCCGATTCTGAGCGAGGATGGCAAGCAAGTTACTTTCCTCAGCGAGCGGCAGGGGTCGTTTAACGTGCACCGCTTTTCGCTGGATAATCCGGCGACCGTCGAAGCATTAACCTCCTTCAAAAAACACCCCGTCCGTTTTCTGAGCCGCGCCAACGACGGCACCCTGTGTTTCAGCTACGATGGCGAACTCTATACTCTGAAACCCGACGGCAAGCCGCAAAAAGTTAAGGTACAAATTGCCTCAGATGCGCGGAGCAACAACGAGAAGGTCATGGCCGTGAGTGGCAATGCGCGCGGGATGTCAGTTTCACCCAATGGCAAGGAGGTAGCCTTCGTCTATCGCGGCGAGGTGTTTGTGACCGCCGTGGAGGGGGGAATGACCAAGCGTATCACCCACACGCCCGAGCAGGAACAGGAGGTGAGTTTTTCGCCCGATGGCAAGGCGTTGATCTACGCTTCCGAGCGGGGCAATAGCTGGAATATCTACGAAACCCGCGTCAGCCGCAAGGAAGAACCCTATTTCTACGCCTCCACGGTCTTGAAGGAAACGCCCATCATCGAAAACAAGCAGGAAAACTACCAACCCGTGTACTCGCCCGACGGCAAAGAAATCGCCTACATCGAGGACCGCATGACGCTGAAGGTGTACAACATCGACACCAAAAAGAGCCGTACCTTGCTCACCGACCAGGCGCTCTTTTCGATGCGCGACAACGACCAGTATTTCCAATGGAGTCCCGACGCCCAATGGATCGCTTTCGATTACAGTGTCCCCGGCATTGCCAGCGGCGAAATAGGTTTAATCGCCACCGATGGAAAGGGAAAAGTAAAGAATCTGACTGAGAACGGTTTTCAGGATTACCGCGCCAAATGGGTACAGGGTGGTAAGCAGATTCTATGGTTCAGCACGCGTGACGGATTGCGCAGTCAGGCGCAAAGTGGTGGTGGACAAGCCGACGTCTACACGATGTTCCTGACGCAGAAGGCGTTTGATGATTTTAACATGAGCAAGGAGGAAGCCGCTTTGGCCAAAGATATCGAGAAAGCCGCCAAAGGGGATTCCACGAAAAAAGACACCGCAAAAAAGAAAGAGGTACCCAAGGACACGACGGTGACCATCGAATGGGATGGGCTGGATATGCGAAAAGCCAAGTTGACGATCCATTCTTCGAGCCTTTCGGACGCGTTGCTGAGCAAAGACGGCGAAACGCTGTATTACCTTGCTAAATTTGAGAAAGGCTACAACCTGTGGAGCACCAATCTGCGCACCAAGGAAACCAAGCAGGTGCTGGTGATGAATTCGGGCAGCGGTACAATGGCTTGGGACAAGGAGCAGAAGAATATTTTCTTGAATGCCGATGGTAAAATCCTGAAAATTGATCCTGAAAAAGCTAAGCAGGAAACCATCAAAATCAACGGAGAGCTGATGGTCGATGTGGCCGCCGAGCGGCACTTCATGTTCGACCACGTGTGGCGGCGTACCAAGGAAACCTTCTATACGGCCAGTATGCACGGCGTAGACTGGGACAGCTACCGTCCCGACTACGAGAAGTACCTGCCCTCGATTGGCACCAATTTCGAGTTTGCCGAGCTACTCAGCGAACTACTGGGCGAACTCAACGTCTCCCACAGCTGGGCGCGCTATGGCGACTCTAAGCCCACCGATGACGTTACGGCAGCGTTGGGCGCATTTTATGATTATGACTATAATGGTACTGGCGTCCGCCTGACGGAAGTTGTCAAGGGCGGCCCGCTGGATAAGGCGGGTTTTGATGTGAAGCCGGGTACGGTCATCGAGGCCATTAATGGTGAAACCATCGCGCCCGATCGCGACCTGGCGCAGTACCTCAACCGCAAGGCCGACCAGAACATGCTGCTCACGCTGGTGGAAGGTGGCAAACGCCGCGACATCGTGGTAAAGCCCATCACCACAACCGAGGAAAACCGTTTGTTGTACACGCGCTGTGTGAAACGTAATCAGTAGGAATTGGAGAAGCTAAGTAATGGTACCCTGGGATATGTGCACATTCAGGGCATGAACTACGGCGCGTACCGCACAACCTACGAGGAAATTATGGGTAAGTACGCGGGCAAGAAAGGCATCGTGATCGACACGCGTTTCAACGGTGGTGGTGACCTGGTGGCTGACCTGGCGATGTTTCTGAGTGGCAAGAAATTCATGGACTATACCACCGACAAACGCTCCAACGGCTACGAGCCCAACTTCCGCTGGACCAAACCGAGCGTGTCGCTGACTAACGAAGCCAACTACTCCGACGGCCATTGCTACGCCTTTATGGTGCAGGATCAGAAAATCAACAAGCTCATCGGGCAGCCCGTGCCGGGTACCTGTACCTTTGCGGGCTGGGAAGCGTTGCAGGACAACACGCTCCGCTGGGGGGTACCTCCACTGGGCGTAAAGGCTATGAACGGACAGTACCTGGAAAATGCCCAAACCGAACCGGACGTGAAAGTCTGGAATGCTTACGAGGATGTCACGAAGGGCAAGGACGCGCAGTTGGAGAAGGCCGTGGAGGTGCTGATGGGGGAGGTAAAGTAGTGCTTTTTCGCCACCCCCATTTCGAGACTGAAGTACAATTTTGAGTTTAAGTGGTTAGCCGTGGATCGGTAGTGGTACCCCTTTTTCCAAAACCTACCCCAACGATCATTCCTATCATACTAGCCAGCAAGCCATAAATCAGCGGCGGGTACTCGGTTTCCAACTCAATACACAGCAGCCAAACTAGCAGGCCTACGACCATGGACAGCAGGCAACCCAACGCGTTAGCGCGCCGCCAGTAAACTCCCGCCGCCAGCGGCACAAACAACGAAACCAAACTAAACGCCGACGACTCGGCGACAAGCTCAAATATACTTTCGCGGGTGGTAGCCATGAAAATACAGACGGCTGTAATACCCACAATGCTGATGCGAATGATGCGGAGCAGTTGTTGATCGGTGAGGTCAGGGTTGAAAAACTTGATGATATTCTCCCCTAGTACCGCCGCCGGAGCCATGACGGCGCTGCTCGTAGTGCTGAGAATGGCCGAAACCAACGCTCCGAAAAACAGAATTTGTAAAGGTAGGGCCGTATGCATGAGTACCATGTTGGGAATAATCATTTGTCCATTCTGTTGTTCCAGCTCGGGATACAGCACATGACCGCAGAGCGCAATAAAGAGTGGTATGAAAGCGACGCTCAGGTACATGAATGAGGAAATCAGGGTAGCCCGCACAGCTGTTGTAGCTGACCGGGCTGACATAACACGCTGAAAAACATCCTGCTGCGGAATCGAGCCTAGTCCAATCGTAATCCAGGCAGCAAAGTACTCCACCGATGCTTTGAAGGTAAAATCGGGATAAAAGCGAAAGAAACCATCGGGCAATTTTTCGGTAATCGCGATGAGCCCACCCGTTTTTCGGTAGAGAATAATGCCTACAATACTTAATCCCGTGATAATCAAAATAGTCTGTACAAAATCGGTGATCGAGATAGACCACATCCCGCCCCAAATCGTATACAACACTACCACGAACGAACTCAACAAAATACACTCGGTCAGCGACCAGCCCAGTACAATTTTCAGTACAATACCCATCGCCAGTAGTTGGGCGGCTATCCAACCGAAATAGGAGGGAATGATAAGCACCGCCGATAGTAACTCCGCGCGCCTACCGTAGCGAATTCTAAAATAATCACAAAAGGTGATGATATTCATCTGGTAAAACCGCCGTGCAAAGAACAGCCCGACCAAAAGCAGACAGAGTGCTGCCCCAAACGGGTCTTCGATGACGCCCAACACACCGTGTTCGATAAATTCGGTGGGTGCGCCCATGATGGTTTCGGAGCCAAACCAGGTAGCAAAAGTAGCCGACGCCGCCAACACGAGCGGCAGATTACGACCCGCCAGTATGAAATCTTGCGTGGTCTTCACCCGACGCGACGCCCACCAGCCAATGCCCAGGTTGAGGAGGAGGTACCCAATAATGGAAATGGCCAGCATAGAATTTCGGTTCAGGCATAAAAAAGAGCCACCAGGTACCCCTGACGGCTCAAAAATAACAAAAACAGCGAAGTTTAGAACTTCAATGATCCCGGCAGATATTTCGCCACCAAATCCTCGTAGTAAGGCCGGAGTTTGGTCCAATCGGGAGGGGTAGGTACCTTTGAATACAAATCGTAGGGATTGAATTTCTTCACCCACTCGAACATCGCCTGATCATGGTCGTCGAGCAGGTGGTTGTAAGCGTGCTCGCGGTGCTGGGAATAAAACGAGTGGTAGCGCAGCATATACTGTCCTTCTTCGGGGATGCCGTGCTTGGTCATCTGGTAGACGTATTCGTCATGTCCCCACGACATGTGAACGTTTTTCAGGCCACAATTTGGCTCGTACACCCCGTATTTGGTATTATAGCGTTCGTCGTAGGTATCGGGGTTCGCGGCGAAATACTCGGGGTACACAATCTTGTCGGAGTGAGCGCAACCGACCGGGAAGGTGTCGCCCACCACGGCCCACTGCGGCTCACCGAACAGACACAGGGTCTTGCCCATGTCGTGCATCAGGCCCACCAGCACAAACCAATCGGGATGGCCGTCGGCGCGAATGGCTTCCGAGGTTTGCAACAGGTGCTTCCACTGATCCAGATCCGTATCGGGGTCAGAATCGTCCACGAGGGTGTTCAAAAAATCGAACGCCTCCCAGATGGGCATTTCTTTTTTATCAAAACCCAGGTATTCGCGCTCTTTTCCCAGCACGAAATCATAGGTTTGGTAGGTATGGTTGAGCCGATAGAACTCCCGTACGGTATCACGCCCCGGCTCGTCATAGTTGCGGTACTCTTCCTTCGCTTTTTCGAAAGGTTCGGGGTAGCGGGTCAGGACGTCGTCTTCCCATACGTCGAGACTGGCCAGGGGGTTGTTGGTGTCGGTTATCATATTCAATCCAGGTATTTTCTAAATCAGAACGTAAAAATACAATTTATCAGTCAGTTATCGTGGTAGTTTAAGAGAATTTTGCTCATCATCCTTAGGGATAAGCCTACTCTACCCAGCTATTTTTAGTTTCTGATAATCAGTTAATTGTCTTTTTATCCATCGAAGTAATACGATAAGAGTTTTCTCAATTTGAAAAGTCAAGGTAGCTCCGCCCCGGAAATGCTCCCGGATTATGTCTATGCCCT
>JBBRDE010000045.1:0-24368 GCA_038204185.1 Cytophagales bacterium | reverse complement strand
CGCTAATTCAAGTATAAGCGGATTTGTATTGGCGAAATAGGATTCGTTCCATTTGTTTTTTATACTATTGTATAGTGGTTTTCCTCGTTCAATTACATTATCAGCACTCTGGCAAAACTCGTATTTGTCTAACTTACGTCGGGTCACTCCTATTCTTTTTTTTTTGTTAAATTGATTTTAAGTCGGCTACTACAAAGGTACTTCCCCCCACATAAATAGCATCGTCCATATCAGAATCCAGGACAGCTTTTTCAAGTGCACTATTCACTTCCGCAAAGGCCTCCCCTATCAATCCGGCATGCTTGGCCGCTTCAACAAGGGTTCCAACAGGTAATGCTCTTGAATTAGTGGGCTGGCAAAAATAAAATTTATTCTCCTTTGAAAATAGCGAAAGTATGGAATCAATCGGTTTATCCGCTACAAAACCTAATACGAAACGATGCTGACGTGCGGTAATTCTCTTAAATTGTCCAATAGTCAGTTGCAGTCCGGCAGTATTATGGGCGGTATCACATATTACCAAGGGATTTTGGTTGATCTTTTGCCAGCGTCCCTTTAATCCGGTCGTTTCACACACCGTACTAAGTCCCGATGCAACAGCTTTTTGGTCAATTGTAATGCCATTTTTATTTAAAACTCGGATGGCGGAGAGCACCCCTTTTATGTTGCTGAGCTGATAGTCCCCCATCAGATCGAGATCATATGTTTCGATTTCAAGACTCTCAGACCATACCAGTCTAATCCTCATTCTTCCATCTTGAACAAAATGGGACATAATTTTAATTTCGTCATCAGCAATAGTAACCTCTGAGTCCATTTCTGCTGCAGCATTTCTGAATACATCCATAACCTCTGGAGCCATCCGTTCACTAACCACTAGGGGTACATTGGGTTTAATAATCCCCGCCTTTTCTCGGGCAATTTTGGGGAGAGTATCCCCAAGGTACTGGGTGTGATCATAACTAATATTGGTGATCAGCGACAATTTCGGCGTGATAATATTAGTAGAGTCCAAACGCCCGCCCATACCAACCTCTATGACTGCTACATCTACTTTTTTCTCTGCAAAATAAGCAAATGCCATAGCTACAGTAACCTCGAAAAATGACGGTTTAATACTTTCAATATATTGCTTATTGGCAGTAACGAAATCAGCCACAAAACCTTCGCTGACAGCTAGGCCATCGACACGAATGCGTTCAGTGAATGACTTTAGATGAGGGGAGGTATATAACCCAACCCGGTAACCTGCCTGCTGCAATACTGATGCCAGCATGTGTGAAGTGCTTCCTTTTCCGTTGGTTCCTCCAATGTGAATCGTTTTGTAGTTATTCTGAGGGTTGCCCAGCCGTTCACAAAAAGTCCTGGTAGTAGAAAGGCCCGGCTTATAAGCCCGGGCCCCTTGATTTTGAAATACAGGTAAACGATTGTACAAATAAGCGAGAGAATCCTCGTAATTCATCGACTTGATTTTTATTTGGCGCTTATTTTGAAAGTTATGGTACCTTCCGATACGTCTGGTACATTAGACCCCGATTTTTGGACGAATGTAAGTTCCCGGACGGCATCTTTGTACTTATTGATGACAGCATAATCAGTAACCGTAGAGCGTAATTGAATCACATTACGCACGCGACCATTACTTCCGACAATAATTTTAAAAGTGATTTCGCCCGTCGCATCCGAATTGTCATTGACTTGCGGCGGTCTCGACCAGGACCAGCCATTTAGGTTCAGCCCGACCGCGGTACCACCGCCTCCACCTCCACCTTTGTAAGACTTGGAGAATAAGCTACCTTCCTTAGCCCCCTTATCTCCCACTCCACTGGCATCGTCGCCGTTATTATTGCCTCCTACTCCTTCCTTGGTGCCATTTGTACCATTACTTCCTGAACCAGAACCACTTGATTTTTTAAACAAGGCGTCGTTATTGATTGTTTTTGCCGGTGCCGGTGTGGAAGAAGCCGTGGTACTTGACGTACTGCTACTTACCTTTTTGGATTCGTTACGCACGGGTTCCTCTACCGGACTTTCAGCTTTGGAAGTAATTACTGGTTTTGGGGCTACTTTGGTAGTGGGCTTCACCGGTTCAGGTCGAGGTGCCGGAGGAGTCGGTTTGGGGGCCTCCGCTTTTCGCTCGATCTTTTCTTCACCAGCTTTCATATTCTCCGCAATTTTAGAATCGCTGGGCTTATTAAAGGTTTGAATTTTACCGCTTCCTACATTGCTGGTTCCGTAATTCACCTCTACAAATAATTCCATAGGACCCACCGTGGCAGCGGCCTGGTTAAGACGTATAAAGAAAAAAGCCGTAAGTAACAGAAGCATCGATCCGATAGATATAGCCCAGGAAAAGGCAATTCGTTCACGATCATCAACGTTTGTAAGTACCATAATAGTAGGGACAATTTTTTCGTATAACGTAAAATTACAGTTAATTCGTGTATCCACAAAAAAAGGGCCTAATCGGCCCCTTTAAATAATTTAGACTCCTTATCACTCACCTGCGGTGGTATACCCATGAATCGGCACCGGTAGCTATATCTACTTTATTTTTGTGGTGCATCGCACTCTCCATAGATGCGTAAGAGCCAGCAGATACTTTGATTAATTTTCCACCCGAATTATCCATGATTTTGGATTCGATGAATCCCTCATTATTAAGTTGCCTTTTAAGGTCTTTAGCATTTTTCATACTGCCAAAACTACCTGCGATTAAAAAATATCGATTAGTAGATTTGACTTCCTTCGCGGATGCGGCGGTTAAAACAGAAGAAGCTTTAAGAGTTTCAACCTTTACCCGACTCCCGGTAGGGTTAGACTTCCTTTGAACCGTTTCTTCTAAAACTTCATTTTTAGGGATATAGGCTACTACTTCGACGGGGGCAACTTTAATTTCGGGTGCTTGGCTCGTTGACAGAGTTTCATTCCTGGGGATATAGGCAAATACTTCAACGGGAGCAGCAATAGGTTCAAGTGCCCTACTCATTGACGTTATTGAAGGAGTAAGTGCTGGGGTGTAGGAGTCGAACGTGAAATCTTTTACAGACTCGAATGGATTCATTGTACTAAGCAAACTTGAACTATCCGGAGAGGAATTAAGGGTACTAAGTAGTGTAACTGCGCCTACAAATACAGCAGCAGCAGCCCAATTCAGCCAATTAAGCCGGCGGGTCACGAACCCTCCGGTTGAAATTGATTCTCTTTCAGATTCAAACAAATTAATATTAATATCTTCGTTTCCCCACTCTTCCCGAATTACTTCTCGAACGGCCAGAGATTGCATTCCAAACCATTCATTATTATAATTTTGAGAATAGTCGGGTTCAAAAACGAGTTTCCCTTCTGCATTCAGTGAAAATTCGCCAATAGAATCCATTTCTAGTGTCCCTCCGGCCAGGAGGTCCTGTCGAAGTGAATCTACATAGCGTCTGACAACGATTATGGCTTCTTCCCGAGATAGCTTTTCATGGGCTGCCACATAGTAGGCTAGTAGGCCGTCGTCGATCTTTAGTACTTCATTAAAGGCAAGCCGCTTACGAGCTGGAAGAAAGACACAATTAGTTGCATCGTAATGAGCTCCCACATGATGGGTAAGTAATCCACCGAATTCCGGGATAATTACACAATCGTGCTCAAAAAGCAATTTACGAACGTACTTATCGACTGTAATCATAGCTTCCTTAGTTTAAGACGACTTTAACTAAACGAAGTTAGAAAGAAAAAGACAATCCACCAATAAAATTTAAACCTTGCTGCGGATAGTATTGATAGCGAATATATTGTTTTCCCAAGATATTGTTAAAAGAAACAAATACAGAGAAGTTGCTGGTTAACAAGTAATCAGTCTTGATATTGAGGTCTATTATGGTAGGTAATTTTGTAATTATTCCGGACTGGAAATTTTTAGCTTTTAATCCTGCCACGGTATAAAAGTCCGATGTAATGAACAGTTTATCCTGGATAGTGAAGGCATTAAACCAGTTTAACGAAAATGTGGGTCGATGCCAGGCCTCTTCCAGCAGGATTAGGTTGTAGTTGTAAAAATTTGCCTTAAGCGAAGTCTTAAACATATCGTTGGCCATATACCCCACCTGACCCGAAATGGTCAGTACGTTAGTGGCGTCACCATCATAGAGTACAGAGAACTTGGATGTGTCAGCCAGAGCATTATTGAAAACGTAAAAATTTCGGTATTTGGCATAGGAAAAACGCCCTTCAAAATTAAACCCCTCGGCATTTTCTCCTTTGATACCGGCGTACAAATCTGATTTTTTTTCTGTATTCGCGATAAGAACGTTGGGAGCCAGCCATAGGTTATCATTTAGCAGGCTCCGTAAGGTATTACGAACTACATCGCCATCCCAACCCGCAAACACATGTATCCCCGCCACGGGAACAACATCTAGATTGACCACAGGATATACTTTGGTTCGGTTGACTTTAAGGATATTGTCTGTTTCATTGACAACATTGACACCTCCCGTTAACGAAAAGAGATTTGAAACGTACTTAAAGCTGGGTTTTACCCGAAACAAATTCCGGTTGAAGGTTTCAGAATCTACCCGTTGAGAAACAAAAGCTCCTGCTTCCACGAGCGCGTATACATTTTCAACTATCGGCAGGGAGGCCTGAATGGTGGTGCCCCAATCGAGCTCAGAAGCACTATACCGGTCTTTGATGCTGTAAAGATTGGTCTTAACAGAATAATCGATTAAAGAATTAGCCTCGGTGTTTTCAAAACCTAGCTGAACACCAAATAGATTTGTGGTCTGACGAATGGTGTCCCGATCTACCTCGATTCCCTCGGGCTGAGGCTTATAACCATAGAAATAGTAGTTCTTGCGGCTATATTCGAGTTGTCCATCAATTTTATAAGCGCTACGCAGGTATTTCCCAGCCAAACGCAAATCGGTGTTAGCATTGGCCGAGTTTTTACCATAGCGAGGGCCGGTAGCGGCAGAAAGGTTTTTTAAATGTGCTGAAAAAACCAGGTCTTCCGAAGGACGGGTACTTACGAATCCTTCTCCCAGGATCCTACCATAGTTCCCCCCCCCCAATTTGATATAGTTGTTAAGGCCTTCGGGAAGCTCCTGCCGCGTTTTCTCGTCCGATGACATCACGGCAACCGGAGTTAATTTGGGGGACGCCAGGTTAATATTGGGATCAACAAACTCATACTTTACTTTTTTGTCCTCGGCTTTGGCTTGAATTGGCTGTACTTTATCAAAAAGGCGGTTTGCGGGTGGAAATTCTATACTTTTTTCTTTAACAATTTCATAGGTCTGACTTTCGATTTCCCCTCGTTGAGCCTGAGCATTAGAAAAAATTAAACCTGCTCCCACTAGGGCTACGCTATATCGAAAATATTGAGTTGTATTCATCAGGAATTGTGATTTAAGACGGGGAAGAATTATTTTGCTTCGATTTCGGCCAATTTTAACTTAGCGAGACTAACTGCCTCTGCATCTTCCGAATTCTCGATAATGGATTGCAAGGTGGCCCGAGCCTGAGCCTTTTCATTGGTGCCCATGTACACGTCGGCCAATAATATAAATGACCGCACGCGCCAGAAGTCAATTCCTTCAAATTGTTTACTTAGTTCAAATATGGTAGCTTCTGCCTCAGCATATTTCTTCTCTTTGAACTGAATCATTGAAATCCAATATTTGGCTTCTGCCCCGTATTCATCCTTATTGGCCGCGACTGTTTTTTTAAATTCATCAGTGGCCTTGGCATATTCACCCCGTACGTAAGGTACCTTACCTAGATAAAGCTGTGCTTTGCCAAGCCCTCCCGGCACGATATTGCCCACGTTAATCACTTCCCGCGCATAGGCTAACGTGGAGTCATAGTTTTTGAGTGCATAATAAGTATCCATCAGTCCAATCCAGGCCGTGGTCTGTTCCTTTTTGTTTTCCGCATTCTTCAAGAGTACTTTAAAGCTCGACACGGCATTGGTAAAATTACCACGGGCGATTTCAAGTTCAGCAGATTTTTGGGCGGCTGCCGCCACATAGGCTGAACGATTTTCCTGGACTACCATCGAATAGTACTGCAAAGCATTTTGGGTTTCTCCGGCTTTATCGTACGAGGCCCCCAGAAAATATTTGGCATCATACTGATTTTTGCCTTGCGAATAGCTTTCCAGATACCCAAGCAGCGCTTTGATGGCTTGGGGGTACTTTTCAGCGTAAAATAGGTTTCGGGCATTGTCAAATTCCACGTCATCCAGTTTGGTGTTGCCCGGATTATTTTTCCGAACGATGCCCAAGACCTGCGTAAATTCCTCCGGTCTACCCACTGCGTTATAGCTTTCCTGGATACCTTCCAGCGCACTGCTGGCGGAAGGTGATGAAGGATATTGCTGTAAAATCCGCTTGAAGTCGTTGATAGCCTGCTCATACACCTGAATGTTATAGTACGATTGGGCTCGTCGCAGCAAGGCCGCCGGTATAAGGTAGCTTTTGGGCTTTTCATTAATCAGCCGGGTAAAAGAACGGACCGCTGGTTGGAAAGCATCATTCTGGAAGTCAATATCAGCCATCTGAAACATGGCGTCGTCGACGTACCTCGAACCAGGAAATTGACTGATTAAAAGTTCAAACTGTCGTTTGGCATCAGTTTCCCGATTCATGTAAACAAAAGTCCGTCCCTTCTGAAACAGGGAGTAGTCCTGATCCACCTTACCATTGACGGTTACTTTTTCGTAGGTATTGATTGCCGCCGTATAGTCCTTCTGCGCCATGTAGGTATCAGCCAGCCGGACATAAGCATCCTCAATCATTTGCGCTTCAATGCCGGTAATATTGGCAGTAAACTCCTTGAAGTATCCCTGAGCCTGGCTGTATTTTTTCTGATTGTAGTAGGCGTAGCCTAATGCGTACAGGCTTTTCCGACGGAATAAGTCTGCGTTAGCGGTTTTGGTGAGTTGAGCATAAATCGGAATGGCTTCATCGTACTTTTGTTGGGCCGAATAAGATTCGGCTTTTTGGTAGGTTGCAGCCACGAAAAGTGCTTCGTCCACGGGGTACTTTAACGACTTGTTAAAGTCCTCGATCGCCGCCGGGTACTTTTCGGCGTTAAAGTTAGTGACCCCCTGATTGAATGTCAGCCGCTGGTAAGTGGCGTTGATTTTAGGCGTTCGTGTTTTGAGCTTTTCGATATAGGTGATAGCGCCAACATTGTTACTGGCCCCCGCATAGGCTTCGGCAACTAGCTGCGTAGTTTCATCTTCCTTTTTGGTACCGGGGTATTTTGCCAAAAATTCATTAAATTCCTTGATAGCTTCATTATTGTTACCTAGCTCAAGCTGTACTTTGGCGTGGTTGAACAAAGCCTCTTCCTGCACCACCGAATTGAAAGCCAGACGGCCCGCATTGCCGAAGGCAGTTAGCGCAAAGGCGGGATTATTCGTCTGTAGATAGCTAATTCCAACTAAGTAGGAAGCGTACTGCGCCACGGAGTCTTTGCCGGGAGCCACATTCTTTAACGTTTCGATGGCTCCGGTAAAATTTCCGGCCCGAAACTGGGTATGTCCGTAATGCAGCGCCACAGTCGGGGGCAGCGTGCCGGGTTTCATGCGCTTGTAGCGTTCGTAGGCAGTCGCTGCCGCCTTATAATCTCCTTTTTCGTACTGTACCTCTGCTACGTACAAGGCTACATCATCAAGATTATTATTTCCCTTCTGTTGGGCGAGGGCACGCTCACCATAAGTCAAAAGCTGTTCGAAGTCTTTCAGTTGATACAGAGAAGACACGATCCAGTTGGGTGCTTCATTCTTATAATACGGGTTGTTTTCGATCCTGAGAAAATCTTCATACGCCTCGCGATAATTATTTTTCTTATAATTGATCACCCCAGCAAAATAAGAGGCATCCGCAGCATTGATGAACCCTGTCTCCTTTTTAACCTGATTAAGGTAGATCAAAGCCTGGTCAAATTTCTGCGTATTATAGTACGCCATGCTCAACCGATAGGTACTTTCGAGTTTTTTATTAGTGTTACCGGTCGATTCGATCGCCTTTTCCAGATACCCGATGGCTTTATCGTACTCTCCGCCTTCGTAGTAATATTTACCCAGGTCCGCATAAATTAGTTGCGCCTTGGGATGTTCGGCATGATTACGTACGAAGCGGTCCACTTGTACCTCAGCTTCGGGATAATTGAGATAAAGACCCGTAACTGCAATGAAGTACTCGGCCGTTACGGCATTATAATTACTTGTGGACAGGAGCTTGTCCTGATTTTTCAGAAACTCGATGAATTCCTGTCGGGCAGCTACGAAATTTGATTTCTCGTAGTATTCGAGTCCATTACGAAAATGGGCCTCCGGCTCAGTATAGCCCATTGTATTTTGACTATAACCATACAGGTGGCCCATCCAAAGGAAAAGTCCAGTTAAAAATAGACTACGTTTTAAGAACATAGAGTTGACGTTGGTGATTGAATTAAAGAATTGACCAAAATTAGGACTTGTGACGTAGCAATCAAATGCATATTCCCCAAAATAGCACTGTAAGGCTTGCTATTTAACGCTTCTGCCTGAATTTACGTATGTAAAATGTCCTTAGTCAATTTGGTTACGCTGGCAACTATCGCGCACATCCTGGTCCATTTGAACAAAGCGCTGGGTTACGCTTTTCAGAAAGACGTCATCCAACATAGCGTCGATATCTTCGACAGCCATGATTTCCGTTTCGTCCAATTTGAAGGTTTGCTCGTAGTGTCCGCCTGCCTCAAATTTCACAATGTATTTACCATTCCATTGAAAAAGGCTTATTTTGTACTGACTATTGGGAATATTCTTAAGGTACCTCATTGTAATTTCAAACGTATGAAGTTCACTAAATTATTTACTTTATTGATTATAGGGGTATTGGGAGGTTACAGTTGCCAGTCGGTCGATCAGGATGATGCTAACCTTTTTTTCCTGAAAGGCAATGTACAACTTACCCAGAAAAATTACCAGGAAGCGATCCGTTTCTACAAAGAAGCTATTGCGAAAAACCCCGAATTTGCCGACGCCTATCTAAATATAGGATTAGCCTACCTTCCGCTAGGACAACTTAATGAAGCCAAGCTGGCATTTACAACTGCCATCGACCAGGACGAATCCCTCCTACCCGCTTATCTTGCCCGAGCCGAAACAGCAACTCGACTTAGCCAATGGGATAATGCTGAACGGGACCTGAACAAACTGATTAATGCCTATGCCGACTCTTCCCAATTCCACTTGATTAAGGGTAACATGTTTGTTGGAAAAAACAACCAACCCGTCGCGCTTGCTGAATATGATATGTCGTTGGCCATAAATCCGAAAAACGCGGAAGCGTACGTTAATCGAGGAGCCATTTATTTTGCCCAGAAAGCATACACCTTAGCCGCTGAAGATTTTGAACAAGCCCTAAAAATCAATCCCAATCAGTTTCAAGCCCTCAATAACCTAGGTTTACTGGCTTCCCGCGAGGCAAAATGGGAAAAAGCACTTTCGTACCTGGACCGCGCCCTGCGTATGAATTCTGCCGATCCCCTTAGCCTCAACAACAAAGGGTACGTATTACTACAAACGGACAATATCGAGGAAGCTTACAAATTTATCAACCGGTCCCTGGATTATATGCCGGATAATGGATATGCCCTCCGCAATCTGGGTTTATATTATCTAGAAAAACAAGATCTTAAAAATTCTATTGCGTCGTTTGAGAAATCGCTGGCACTAGCGCAGCTCGTAGAATCATTGCATGGGTATGCCGGGGAAGCTTACTTGCAGAATGGGAATCAGGCTAAAGCCTGTGCTTTATGGAATCAGGGAATCGTCCTTGGGGACAGTATGGCCACGGCAAAATATAGTGAGCACTGCAAATGAAATTTTTACTCCCGCATCAGAATCGATTGCTTAAGTTGCTTGAATACTTGAGCGTCTACCAACGGGTCTGTTTTTATTTCCAGTAGTGAAAGTCCCTTAGCTGCGACAAACGTACCCCATTGGTTTTGTAATTCTCCCATAGTGGCCACCGAAAAATAATTTAAACCCGAGTCAGCGGCAGTTCGTTCGGCCGTGTAAGTATGCCGTGTTTCAAAATAGGACTCCAATTCCGGCTGAGAAGCAGGCCCATCTATGATCCTGAATATCGTTCCTCCGGAATTATTGAGTAATACTATTTTAAGATTTTCTGGAAGATCTGAAAGCAACAATCCATTCCGATCGTAAAAAAAAGCTACGTCGCCTACCAATAAATACACGGGTAACGGACTAATCATAGCTGCTCCCACCGCAGTGCTCAAACAGCCATCAATACCGCTGGTTCCGCGATTGGCGTACATCTCAATACCCTCACGATCAACACCCATCATAGTAACATACCGCACCGGCATACTGTTAGCTACGTGCAACTGATTGGGTGATGGAATGTAATCTAACAAGTATTTCACAGCTGTTAGATCACTGAACGTTGTTAGATTATCTATAAAACGGGCTAATTGCCGTTTCTTTTGGTTTTCGGCGTGCAGCCAGTCTCGCAGATAACCCTCATCCTGCCCGCCTTCATCGTGTTGGACAAAATGAAGATAATCTAAATCTTCCGTTAATTTCGAAAAGAAGTATTCGGGCGATACAACAATCTGTTGGGTTAAGGTTTTGAACGGATCAATCAAGTGCAATTCTTCGGAAATATGCCAATGATTTCTAGGAGGATTCTCCCGAATGAATTTTTTAAAATTCTTAGAAATAAAGGATTGTCCTACAGTAATCAAC
The DNA here is from genome assembly GCA_038204185.1 of Cytophagales bacterium. Taxonomy (GTDB): domain Bacteria; phylum Bacteroidota; class Bacteroidia; order Cytophagales; family Spirosomataceae; genus Salmonirosea. Next base: position 13,612 of record JBBRDE010000045.1, on the reverse strand, counting down.
AGGTCTGCCTGTAAATGTGAGTTATCCATATCTCCCAAAATCAAATCCTGCCGACTCAGGCTTAATTCATGCACATCTAAATTACCCAGACTTTCACCCAAAACCGGAATCTGAAATTCTTCGGTCAGTTTTGTCAAAAGCATCGGCAAATCACTCCCCGGCAAATACTGCCCTACTGCCACCAGGATTTTTTCAGTATCCTCCCATTCATCTAGCAGAGAATGCCACACCTCAGGTGACAGGGTAAGCTGGCTTTCAACTCGGTCTACCTTCCTAATATTCTGTGAAGGAATTAGCATTTCATTTCTTTGAGGATAAAAAGGCTCCCGAATCGGTACATTAATGTGTACTGGTCCAAACGGTTTTTCCATGGTTGTCAGCAATGCCTCATTAACGCTCCGGTTAATATACCATTCGGCATCTGGGTGATCATAATCAGCTGGTAGCTCATACCCTGCTTTAACATGGCGACCATATATTCCGTTTTGGTAAATTGTTTGCCCATCGTTTTGATGTATCCATTCGTTAGGTCGATCGGCAGTAAGTATCAGCAGTGGAATGTGTTGGAAAAATGCTTCCGCAACGGCAGGTGCAAAATTATACGATGCCGATCCCGAAGTACATACCAAAATTACAGGTTTTCCAAGTTGCTGCGCCATGCCCATCGCAATGAATCCCGCCGCCCGTTCATCCATAACCACCGTACATTGAATATTTGGATTACGAGCCAGCGCCAGAGTCAAAGCAGCACTCCGGGAACCAGGTGAAATTACGGCCCGCGTCACACCGTGCAAACGGCATAGCTCGACCAGATCGATGAGGGGTTGTAAAATGGCCATAGAAAAATGTTCATAAAAAAAGCCTCCTTTTACAGAGGCTTCTAATCTTTTTACTCATGGAATGTATTATCCCAGATATGTTTTGAGGGCTTTGCTCCGGGAGGCGTGACGCAAACGACGGATGGCTTTCTCCTTGATTTGGCGGACGCGTTCGCGGGTAAGATTAAACTTCTCGCCAATCTCTTCCAATGTCATAGCGTGTTCACCGTTCAAACCAAAGTAAAGCGCAATCACGTCGGCCTCACGTTGGGTCAGGGTACAGAGCGCGCGTTGAACTTCCTTGCGAAGTGACTCATTTACCAGGCCCGAGTCGGGCTTATCTTCCAGATCGTTTTCCAGTACATCCAACAGGCTGTTTTCTTCACCCTGCACGAACGGAGCATCCATCGAAACATGGCGTCCGGAAATTTTCATGGTATCGACTACTTCCGAAGAAGATATTTCAAGTACTTCTGCCAATTCTTCCGGCGAAGGCTCACGCTCGAAGCGTTGTTCCAATTCTGAGAATGTCTTCGATATTTTATTGAGGGATCCTACCCGATTCAAAGGAAGGCGCACAATCCGCGACTGCTCAGCCAATGCCTGCAGAATCGATTGGCGAATCCACCATACCGCGTACGAAATAAATTTGAATCCCCGGGTTTCATCAAAACGTTGAGCAGCTTTTATCAATCCCAAATTCCCCTCATTAATCAAATCCCCCAGCGATAGTCCCTGATTCTGGTACTGCTTGGCTACCGACACCACGAACCGAAGGTTTGCTTTGGTCAGCCGTTCAAGTGCCAGTTGGTCACCATCCCGAATTTTTTGAGCCAACGTTACTTCTTCGTCAGGGGTTAACAAATCCACCTTGCCAATCTCCTGTAAATATTTGTCGAGGGACTGGCTTTCCCGGTTGGTAATCTGTTTGCTGATTTTTAGCTGTCTCATCTATAATAATATAAGTCTATTGAATGTATAACGCGAAGTGCGCCGAAATCATTTCATATCGGAAAAATAATATATTAAGAATTCTTATTTTCCGGTTTGGGAAGCAAGACTTTACGCGACAAACGGTACTTACCTGTCTTCTTGTCTACCTCCACAAGCTTCACTTTGACTTCTTCGCCTACCTCAAGCACACCATCCATATTTTCGAGTCGCTCCCATTTAATCTCAGAAATGTGCAATAATCCATCCTTACCTGGTAGGAATTCAACGAAGGCACCGAAAGGCATGATTGTTTTAACTTTTCCAGTATACTCCTCCCCTACTTCGGGTACCATCACAATGCCTCTGATTCGGGAAACTGCCTTATCCATGGCCTCTTTGTTGGCCGAGAATACACTCACATAACCAGCATTGTCTTTCTCCTCAATCGATACAGTAGCACCCGACTCTTTTTGAATATCCTGAACTACCTTACCGCCCGGTCCAATAACCGCGCCAATCATCTCGCGCTCGATCTTGATTACTATTGCCCGTGGGGTATGTGGTTTCAAATCCGGACGCGGCTCAGCAAGTGCCTTGCTCATTTCGTTCAGAATATGAAGCCGACCTTCTTTGGCCTGCATCAAGGCCTCAGTTAGTACCTCATACGAAAGGCCATCCACCTTAATGTCCATCTGGCAGGCTGTGATTCCCTTGGCAGTACCCGTTACTTTAAAGTCCATATCACCCAGGTGATCTTCATCCCCCAGAATGTCAGAAAGTACCGCGTATTTTCCAGTTTCAGGATCTGAAATTAAACCCATGGCAATACCAGAAACAGGAGCCTTGATTTTCAAACCCGAGTCCATCAATGCCAGCGAACCCGCGCAAACGGTGGCCATAGACGATGAGCCATTCGATTCCAGAATATCAGATACAATACGAATCGTGTAGGGATTGTCCTCCTGCTGAGGTAGTACCTTCTTCAAAGCGCGCAATGCCAGGTTTCCATGACCTACTTCCCTACGTCCGGGACCGCGGTTGGGCTTTACTTCACCCGTTGAAAATCCGGGGAAGTTATAATGAAGCATGAATTTGCTGTATCCGTAGTACATAGCTGTATCTACAATCTGTTCATCCATTTTGGTACCCAGGGTCACGGTAGTAAGTGACTGGGTTTCACCCCGGGTGAAAAGTGCTGAACCGTGAGCGCCGGGCAGGAAATCGACTTCGGCAGCGATGGGACGTACCTGGTTAAGTTTCCGGCCATCTAATCGAACACGCTCATCGAGCACTAAACGACGTGATGCATCGTATTCCAGATCGTGAAAATAGCGCTTTATTAAAGATTGGTCAATTTCCTCATCCGGGCCGATAGTCTCCATAAACTCAGCAAGTACCGCTTTGGCGCCATCTTTCCGAACCTGCTTATTGGCGGAGCCTTGTGCGGCTACGGCATACACCTTGTCGTAACAGTGTGCTCGGACCCGGGCTTCCAGTTCGGGATCGCCGGGATCGCCTTCGTAAGTACGTTTTTCGGTTTTACCTACAGCGGCCTCTAATTCTTTCAGCACCCGGCACTGATCTTTAATTACTTCGTGGGCTACTTTGAGCGCTTCGATGATTTCCTCTTCCTGGGCTTCGTCGAGTTCACCCTCCACCATGGTGATGTCCTTTTCGGTGGCACCAACCATTAGTTCGAGCGTGGCCCGTGCCAGATCGGAAGTCTTGGGATTTACTACATACTTACCATCGATTTTGGCCACACGTACTTCCGATGCGGGACCCTGATAGGGAATATCCGAAACGATAAGAGCTGCCGAAGCGGCCAGGCATGCCAGAGCATCGGGAAGTACCTCGGCATCGGCTGAAGCCAGCATTATATTAATTTGCGTGTCGGCATGGTAGTCGTTGGGGAACAGGGGCCTTAAAGCGCGGTCGACTATGCGGCAAACGAGTACTTCGTGGTCAGAAAGGCGACCTTCCCGGCGCATGAAGCTGCCTGGAATCCGGCCTGCTGAGGCAAATTTTTCCTGATAATCTACGGAAAGGGGTAGAAAGTCGACCCCAGGTTTAATATCTGTTTTAGCCACAACAGTAGCCAGAAGCATTGTATCGCCCATCCGGACTACCACAGATCCATCGGCTTGCTTGGCCAATTTTCCTGTTTCGATGGTGATTGTTCTGTTATCGGGTAAGGTGATTGTCTTAGTTACGACATTAAATTGCATAAAGTGTTGGATAGATTGGATGAATGACCGCTTATTAAGAACCGCTATATTGAATATTGAATAGAAAGCAGAGCGCTCCCTATATATATCTGCCTACTCGACTAAATTGTTCGATTTATTAGCGAATGGTCCTGAATTGAACCAATTTGGTGAATTAGGTACTAAAAATCAGGGAATTCGCACTCCTGCAAATTCCCTGATTTCCTGTTTTAAAGGCTACTTCCTGAGACCTAAATCGGCAATGATCGCCCGGTACCGGGTGATTTCGGTATTGTGCAGATAATCCAGTAAGCTGCGGCGCTTGCCTACCAGCTTAACCAGCCCCCGGCGCGTATCATTATCTTTCTTATGCGTTTTGAGGTGCTCAGTCAGATAGTTGATGCGGTACGTGAATAGCGCAATTTGTGATTCTGCAGACCCAGTGTCTGACGCTGATTTCTTAAATCCCTGGTTTTCGAAGATCTCTTTCTTCTTGTCCGTGGTTAAATACATGATTGTAACAACAGATTAAATTATGAATAAAAACAGCCGCAAAAGTACGCAATAGTTATGAGATATGAGTAATGAATGGGGATATTCCTGCAAAAACACGCCATTTCAGGACCTAAACTTAGCTCCTACCCCGGCTGTGCTAAGCTGTTTCGATAATAGCTTTTGGAGTGAGGTACCTTTTTTTCAACCGATTCCACTGCATCAGGTACACGTCCTTTTCAAAAATACGGGAATCTCTTCGGGCTCTGTCTACAAAATAAAGTCCGATCAACAACAGTATTGAATTAGCCAGCCAGGCTCCAACCGTAACATTCAGCAGACCGTCCTTGACATATTTATCACCCTGGATGGTCAATACATACATCAGAATAAAGAAAATGATAGAAACCAGTACCGGTACCCCAAACCCGCCCTTCTTGATAATAGCTCCTAAGGGAGCCCCTATAAGAAACATGACGAAGCAGGAAAAGGCCTGTGTATACTTATGCAATTTTTCCAGTTCATAACGATTGCCCTCCTTACGCTTGTTCTCCAGGTACTCAGCATTAGATTTTGCAAAACTCCCAACGCTGGCGGCCGCACTTTTGGCATTAGAAAGAATCACTCTCTTGGTACTGTCAGCAACAGATTGGTTTAGTAGCGAATCCGCCCATTTTCCAGCCGTGAGTTTTTCAGCATAGGGGCTGTCTACTTTAAACTTATAGGAATAATACTGCTGGCTGTTTGGAATGAGATTGTCGCGAGTACGGGCATAATCCTTCCGAAGGGAGTCAGTAGTTTGGGTGAGGTCGTCAATATTTTTCATGTATTCGTGGTACTTGAACATTTCCTCATCGGTCCTTTTTAGGCCAAAAGACTCCATGCTTACCACGAGTTTGTACTCGTCAAAGCCATTCCGCATAAAGTTAGTGTTAGTTTGCAGATTAGGCGGCCCATTGGACACATAAGCCAGCGATCGATCTCCGGTAGCATTAACCACCTCCTGATAGTTGTTGCCGTGAAATAACTCGATAACCAGGTAGCCGTTATTATTGATCGTATACATTTTCCCCGAATCCGCCAGAATTACCTGTGTGTTGCCGCGCTCGAAGGAACGATTATCGTGCTTATAGATGATCATCCCGAGCATCGTGTTGGAGTTCGGCACTTTCTTGTCCACCTTGATGCTATAACCTGGAAGGTCATTATAAAAGATCCCCTCTTTGATTTTCAAGGTGGCTTTGGTTGTCTTAATATCATACAACAGACTATACCCTTTCAGATTGGCCCAGGGTACCACCCGGTCGTTAAAGAAGAAGGAGAAAACACTGACCACCAGAGCAATTACAAAGAGGGGTACCATCACCCGTACCACCGAAATACCAGCACTTTTTAGCGCCGTCAGTTCGAAGAATTCGCCCAGATTACCAAAGGCCATGAGCGAAGAGAGCAACATCGCCAATGGCAAGGCGATGGGAATGGTACTCATAGCAAAGTACGAGAATAGACGGGTGTATTCCGATAGCCCGACGTCTTTGGATACAAATTCGTCGATGTAGGAGATCATAATCCGCATCAGGAATATGAACACCACTACAGACAAGGTAATGAGGAACGGCCCCCAGAAAGACATCAAAACCAGCTTATCAAGCTTCTTCATTTAACTACCCACAATTTCTTTCAGACTATCCATTAAGCCATTCCACAATGAAGAAAGTTCATCCTCGTCCATGGATTGTGAATGATCAACGATTCTCATATAGGTAGCTTGCGTAAGATCACTCACTTCGAGCTTCATTTCCACAAAATTCGTGTCTTCCGACGATTCGCCGTCCTCCTCAAATTCGAACCGAACCGCCTTATTAAGCCGATGGGCGGTCTGCCGGGCAAAATGACTACTACCATCCCACTGGAAATCGAAGCGATGGTCGGGCAGCACGGTTACTTTCTCGGCAAACCATTGCTCCAATCCGGAGGCAGTGCTAATGTAGGGAAAGAGTACCTTTGGAGAAGACCTTAATTCATACTCCGTGGTAAACTTGTGCTTTTCCATAGGTCGATAGGGATTTATAACCATTAAAAAATACTGAATTGAGCTTAATAGCCCGATCACCCAAATCGGGTGTAAAGTTTTTAGTCTCAAAAAAATGTGGGTATCCTGTTGTCGGTAAATGGTACCCCTCCTTTATTCGGTAATTTAGGCCAGTACCGCGAAATAAACAAAATTTGTTGCAGTATATTTTTTTTCCGCTTAGCTTTGCACCTCAATTCGGCGGGGTAGCTCAGATGGTTAGAGCGTAGGATTCATAACCCTAAGGTCGGCAGTTCGATCCTGCTCCCCGCTACGTAAAGCAAGTCTTTGGACTTGCTTTTTTCGTTTTCCATTGGTCAATGAATTATTGTAAAGACCAATTCTCTCAACAATTCTCCATCCTGAATGCTACCTGCCTCGACGCCCTTCATCTGCGCATCAGTCTGCCGGAGCGCATGGATGATCTCGGCCAGCTTGGATACCGAATAATTCCGTGCGGCCAGCATATAGTCTTTCACAAAAAAGGGATTTACCCCGAGTAATGAAGCCAGGCCATGGTCAGAGCGATCGGGCGAGACGTGCGTGAGCAGTACCTTGCTGAAAAATCCGAACAGAATAATCAAAATAGGGGCCAGGGGATTGTCCTTGGGATTGGCGGCAAAGTAACACGCAATCCGGTTGGCCTTTTCGACGTCCCGGTTTTGCAGGGCCTTCTGAAACTCGAAAACATTGTAATCCTTACTAATCCCGACGTACCGTTCGATCAGGTCGGCATCCACACCCTCGCCCGCTTTCAGATTGATCAGGATTTTCTGGATCTCACTCACAATGCGTTTCAAATCGTTGCCAATGTTGTTAACCAGCATCTGCACGGCTTTGGGACTTATTTTGACTCCGTGGGTATGGCAATAATTCGTTACCCATTCGGGTAATTTATTGTCATAAAGCCGCTTGGAGTGCACCAGGGCGCCGTGTTTGGCAAAGGCTTTGATGTGGGTCCGCCGTTCGTCAGCTTTATCGTGGTAGCACAGCACCAGTACTGTACTAGCCAGGGGACTCAGGGCATATTCTTCCAGGCGGGCCAGCTGTTCTTTCTGATCCATTCCCGAAAGCTTGTTCGCTTCTTTAACCAGGACCAGTTGGCGTTCCGCCATGAAGGGGTACCTTTTTGCGTAACCCAGCGCCCCGGCGATGTCGGTATCTTTGCCATAAATTACGAATTGATTGAAGCCTTTCTCAGATTCGGCTACAACGCGTTTTTCCAATTCCTCCGCAATCAGGTCGATATAGTAAGGTTCGTCTCCGTAGAGAAAGTAAACCGGCTTATAGTCTTTCCCCCGGATTTGTTTTAGGACGGCTTCGGGTGTTTGGGCCATGTTTTTAGTTTAAAGGTTAAAAACGATACTCATTTGAGATTCAAATAGTCGATCTCTTATATTTCAAATCCTGCATTTTGGATAAATCCCTGCGAAGCCGCCATCAGTCCAGGGTAAAACTCCAAAAAGGAAGCTTCATAAACCTCCTCGTTTCGAAGAAGCTCCATCTCGGCACCGCGAATGGCAGCCATAAATGGGAAACGGTTGGCCAAACCCTGGAACGAGCGCCCAATACCCGGAATCGTTTTGTAATGAAGCAACCAGTCATGGCGGATCATCGCCTCAGCCATCGGTAGCATCGCCTCCGGAACTAACGCCCGATTCTGTAGAATTAGGGCGTAGGAATCTTTGACAAACTCCGTTAAGTCTACTTTATAATAACCCGAAAAATGATTGGCGAGGAAATAATCATAGTAAATATCCAGCGCCACGCCCGCGACTTTCGGATGAGTTTGTGAGAGTATCCGTTTGGCACGCAGTACCGACGAATGCGAGTCAGTGAAGGAGTCAATAAAACGATGCAGCTCTACCCCTACTTTATATTCATCCGACCACGAGGCAGTACGTTCGGGTGTTAGTTTTCCTTTGATAAAATCGCCGGTATAGTTGCCCAAAATGATTCCTACGCGGTTTCCGGAGAGGGCCAAGTGGGCCAAAAAATTCATGATCGTCAGGTTTGTATGGCAAAAATACCGTAGTTTTGTTTCTAATGGGGTACCTATTTGAACCCCATCACAAACATTTTTCTGGACATCTTTATCCAAACTAGCACATGATAATTGAGAAAAACAAAGTAGTAGGGCTTACCTATTCGTTGAGCATACCCGATACTGAAGACGATTTAACGATCGTGGAAATTGTCAATGAGGAAGATCCACTTTACTTTATTTACGATATGAGCGGACTGCCCGAGAAATTCGAGCAGGAGTTAGCAGGACTTGCCGAAGGCGACGCGTTCGATTTCAGCATCGACCCCGAGGAAGGTTATGGTGAGTACGACCCCGAAGCTGTGGTGGAGCTACCCAAGTCCATGTTTATCATCGAAGGCGTGGAGCAGGAAGATTTACTTACATTGGGCAGTATCATACCCATGACTAACGAAGAGGGCGAAAGCCTGCAAGGACAATTAGTGGAGATAGGCGACGAGAACGTCACCATGGACTTCAACCATCCGCTGGCTGGCAAAACCATGCACTTCGAAGGCAAGGTACTCTCCATCCGCGAAGCCACCGAAACCGAGCTGGAACACGGCCATGTGCACGGAGTGGATGGGGAAGTGGAGCATTGATACTATTGTGTATTTGTTGAACTGTGAAATTGGTGGATTTACCCTTTTGAACAATCACTCAGTTCAACAAATACACCCTCACATTACCAGTCCCCCGATACCCGCACCGTACTGCTCTACCTCCACACCAAACGTTTTAAGAAATTCTGCTCCTTCTTCGACGCCGATGCCCTTGTAGGCTGCGTACGAATCCAGAAAAATAACCTTATTAATTTTCATTGTATAAATCACCCGCGCGCAGGCTATACAGGGCGCTAAGGTGACATACAAAGTGGCTCCTTCAATGTTGGAGCCATTCTTGACCGCATACAGAATCGCGTTTTGCTCAGCATGCAGCGCCAGTGAACAGCTACCCTTGGAATCACGAGGACAGCCCGTATCCGGAAATTCATCGTCGCAATTGTGGGTCCCAGCCGGGGGACCGTTGTAACCAATCGAGATGATACGGGTATCCTTAACCAGCACCGCACCTACCTGCGCCTTGATACAATGGGAGCGTCTGGCCAAATTTTTTGCCAATTCCATGTAGATGTCATCAAAATTCGGCTTGGGATTCGTTATGGACATACTTGTTTTTACCTGGATGAGATAATGCAAAATAGACAAAGGTTCACGACCATTCCAAAAAACACTTTGAAAGCAACCTGGCTCGGCTTTAGAGCGTGTTGTTTTCTTTGGGTGTTAGCCCTCCCATCCAGTGTAGCGCAACCTACTTTATCGGAGGTTTATTTTAAAAAGGAAAAAATCGCCCTCTCCCACGCCAAATCTTTTTACATTCTGGATGTGGCCGATCAACGCAAATTGAAAGGAAGCCATTTAGGCACTGTGGTGCTGTACGGGAAGGCCGTTCCCCTCCAACTAACTCAATCCCTTGAACGAGCCCTTTTTGACCACTGGTCGTCGGCGTTGCGGGTTAGAAATGACGATGGACTACCCCTCGAAATTCAGTTGGATGAAGTTTTGGTGAGCGAACGAAGAATTGCCCCTAACAAAATTTCCGGGGAAATGAAGGTGAAAATAACTTTTCAGTGGACGCGGGCGGGGAAAAAGATTTTCCTAACGGGCTACTCCACGGCCAGTACCTACACCCGTCCCGAAACCACCTACGACCATGAAGCCGCCCTGCGGCGGCTGCTCGATGGATCGATAAGGAACTTTGACCAATGGATGGGGCTAAACGAAAACAAAAACCCGCTATTAGCGCGGGGGGTGAAATTGGTGTTTGAAAGTGTAACTACCGAAGAAAAAGCCGATACAGTTTTTTACGACCCCGGCCGCAAACTGACCTGGGATGATTTCCGGGGCAATACGAACCGACCCGGCAGCCGATACGCGGCAGCTGTTTTTTCGAGTTTGTCCTACGAGGGAAATTCCAAAATGTCGGGGAGTTACCTTCAGGCTACCATCGGATTGAAAGTTTTTATGGTCAAAAGTATGTCATGGGGCCGCACTGATGCCCGTAATGGGTACACCCTGGCCCATGAGCAGACCCACTTCAACATCACCCGCCTCATGGCCGAACGCTTTAAAGACCGCCTTAAAACGATGGATCTGACCATCGAAGACTACGACAGTCAGATCCAGTACGAATTTTTAGAAATTTTCCGTGAAATGAACCGGGAGCAGGAAAGCTACGATGCGCAATCAAATCACGGACTCAATACTACAGCTCAGGAAAAATGGAATGAGAAGATTCAGGCTGAAATAAATCGAATTTATCAGGGTACCTAGCCTCACCTATTAAGTCCAAACTATTGAGTCACAAGCCTCCTCGTACTGATTAGCCACTCTGGTTTAGTCGTTTTTACCTTGGCTTTCAATTCGTTCAGTAAAGAATATAGACCAAAGTAGGTACGGTTGATGTACAGCCCATGTTGCGATCCCCGTGCAACTTTGGAATTTTTGAGTTCCTCCACCTTAGCCAATTCATCGGCAAAAGCATACACGGAATCGAAATAGCTTTCGTCACCAAAGTCAAACTCATCCACGGCAAAGGGTTTTCCCAATAACCCAATCATCTTTTTGAATAGGTCGGAGAACATTTTCTTGTCCACCTCGGTATCTTCGGCTACCAGGAATTCGAGATTGTAAAAAATCCCCTGCGTTTTCTGTTCATTTTCTACAGTATCGGGATTGATGAGCGCAAAGTAGTTGTCGTAGAAAAAGTCGGGGATCACTTTTACGCATCCAAAATCAATGACGCCCATAGTGCCGTCGGGACGCATGAGAAAGTTGCCAGGATGCGGGTCGGCATGTACCTGCCGCAACTGGTGTACCTGAAAATCATAAAAATCCCACATAGCCTGGCCGATTTTGTCACGGATTTCCTGGGAAGGATCGGTCAGCAGAAAATCTTTCAGGTGTTTCCCTCCCAGCCAATCCATGGTAAGAATCCGACTGCCGGAGTATTCGGGGTAATAGACCGGAAATACCAAATCGGGAATATGGGCGCAAGCTTCTGAAATTTCCACCGACCGCTTCAATTCCAAATCATAATCGGTTTCTTCCAGAAGTTTGGATTCTACCTCGCCCATGTAACGCTCGATATCCGTTTCGTTCAAGCCGAATAGACGTACCGCCATCGGTTTTACCATTTTCAAATCCGAACTGATGCTATTGGCCACGCCGGGGTATTGTATCTTGACAGCCAGTTTCTTTCCGTCCTTCGTAGCAAGATGTACCTGCCCGATGGATGCTGCATTCAAAGCCTGCACATCGAAGGTATCGAACAATTCGCCCGGTGTTTTACCAAACTGACTACGGAAAGTCTTGACGACCAGTGGCCCCGACAAGGGCGGCGCGGAGTACTGCGACATCTGGAAGCGATCTACGTAGGCACGGGGCAACACATTGCGATCCATGCTCAGCATTTGGGCTACTTTCAATGCCGATCCTTTCAACTGACTGAGGGAATCGTAAATATCGGTGGCGTTATCGGTGTGGAGTTGTTCTTTCGTCAATGAAGGATCCACCATCTTTTTGACGTTGTATTTCAGGTAATTACCCCCGATTTTGACGCCCGTTTTCACAAACTGCGTGGCGCGGGCTACCTTGGAGGTAGGTATGGATTGCTGTTCTTTCATGGCTTACGATTTTGATACATAAATTTGGCTAGATCCAATACCGAATCCACGACGGATTTACCCATCAGGTCGAAGGAGGTATTCACCGATTTCTCGATGGCCGTGTCGGTATTTTCAAAGCCACGGCTCAGATCATTGACCCAAAAATCGAGAATATACAGGCATTGCATCCATAAACCATCTACGTAGCGGTCGGACACGACGGGCCGGGTCACTACCTCGCGGCTTTCGCGGCCTTCCAGCATGAGTTCAGTGGCAAAATTGAAGAAGCCATTTTTAAAAGGTTGCAATGGTCCTGCGAAGCGGGCCACTGGTTGCCTTAGCTGCCTATAGCTGTACACGACGTAGCTGCGTTCTTTTTTTAGGATTTCGATCCAGGTATAATAAAAAGCCAGCAGTTTTTCACGCACCGAGTATTGAGCGTACACTTCTTCGGATTCAATGGCCGTCAGGGCCTGACGAAGAAAATCGAGCCAGGCATCGGATTCGATGGCCTCGAAGCTATTGTAATATTGGTAGAATTCCGATTCGGACATTTTAAGTTTTTTTGCAAAAACATAAACCGAAGGCGGTTGTGCACCATTTTCCAGCACGTATTCCTTGTACGCTTTTTGGATTTTTTCTATCTGTTCCATATACTTATGATAACCGTATGTTAACAAAAAAGTTTGTGTCGGGAAAGAATAAATTGGCTAATTTTTCAAGGTACCTCTACCGCCCCCGACTCTGCCGGATCCGTCACATGGTTCCCTGATTCTGTCAGGAGTTTCAGCCATTGGGTTTTGGTTTTAAACCCCAGCTCGGGGCTCAGCAGAAAATGAGCCTGGGAATAAAATGGCAGGGTACCCATACGTGGAAACTTCTTTTGTCGGAGGATGACCCAGGCAGGCACATTGGGAGGTACCTTGGCATCAAAATATACGGGGCTTGAACCCAAATTCACGCGCAGTGGCTGGATAGTAGCTTTGTCGGGCAGGTTGTGGTGGCTGACGGTACTGACACCGTGGGTGATAAGGTAGTTTTTCAGGTGAAAGTTGTAAGCCAGCGTATCGTTTTTGAACGCTGCATCGCTCAGGATATATGCTTTTTGTCCTTTGGTTACCGACATTACGGTATGTTTAGGTACGTAATGAAAAAGCGTTTTTGATGTCGTAAACTCATTCAGAAGCAGAGCCAAGGCATAGGTAAAAAAAAGCAGGCAACTGAGAAAGACGGGCTTGAGGTAGGCGGAATCCCGACTTTCTAATAGTTTATATAGTACAATCATTATCAGCAAGAGTACCCCTACCTCAAAGAAATCAAAATCGAGTCTTTCAAGCAAATAATGGGGTAACGACAGCGGTAACTCAACAATGCCGTTCATCACCCGGGCCACGCCATCCG